>NZ_JAPCIX010000004.1:0-304886 GCF_027707605.1 Aeromonas sp. QDB31
CTCATGATGAACCCTGTTCCATGGCTCCAGATGACAAACATGATCTCATATCAGGGACTTGTTCGCACCTTCCTTAGAGAAGTGATTGTCTTTATCATATGATACGGAATTAACGCCCCCTTAAAAATCGAAAACACACAGACGAAAATTTTTCAAGTCATTTTCATCATTCAACAGCCTATACATAGTGATGCTTTGGTGTTGGAGTTCTGTGATGGCGCCTTGAAGTTCATTCATTTCAACTGAACTACACACGGTTTACAAGCTTATTGCGGCAGACAAAATAATGATATGTTCATCTTTCCATTAATCGAGCTAATCCTTGTCTATACAGATCTAGTTATCACCTGTCACTTCTCGGTAGGATGTTGAACAGCCAATTCGAGTACGGTGGTGCAGCGGAGCGTGGGCATCCTATGTCCTGTGGCTCCTTCGACCCGTTGATAAAACAAGATCATCCACACAGAAGACTGTTTGCTGGAAGAAAGCCCTCTTGATAGCGTCTTGGGCCAGCAAGAAGTCACTCGCCCACCAACTGCGTGACAGCAAGCGCTCCTGGATGGACTTGAAGCACCTTCCACAAGCCCCTGGTCGGACATCAACAAATTTGTGATGAAATACACCTAGGGTCCCACTAGCAACGCCATAGCAAGGCACCAATGCAACGCGTTCTTGCAAGTCCGAGACACTCTGCCGATCGCCCCAGGCACTCACCACGACAACGTTGGCAACAGGGCCTCTATCCCCTTCGCCAGGAGCAAAACTTTCTCGCAAACGATTGGAAAAAGAAAAGGCGCCTCAAGGGCGCCTTTTTGACAGTTTTGCGTTACCGCTGGGAGAGGCGTTAGCCGCTTATTCCCACGCCTTTTATTCCCACTCAATGGTTGCGGGCGGCTTGCCGGAGACGTCGTACACCACACGGGAGATGCCGTTGATCTCGTTGATGATGCGATTCGACACGTGGCCGAGGAAGTCGTACGGTAGGTGAGCCCAGTGGGCGGTCATGAAGTCGATGGTCTCGACGGCACGCAGCGCAATAACCCAGTCGTACTTGCGGCCATCGCCCATGACGCCGACGGAGCGCACCGGCAGGAAGACGGCGAACGCCTGGCTGACCTGGTTGTAGAGGTCTGCCTTTCGCAGCTCTTCGATAAAGACCGCATCGGCCTTGCGCAGCAGATCGCAGTACTCTTTCTTCACTTCGCCAAGGACGCGCACACCCAGACCCGGACCCGGGAAGGGGTGACGGTAGAGCATGTCGTAGGGCAGACCGAGTTCGAGGCCGACACGGCGCACTTCGTCCTTGAACAGCTCGCGCAGGGGCTCCACCAGACCCATCTTCATCTCTTCCGGCAGGCCGCCGACGTTGTGGTGGGACTTGATGACGTGGGCCTTGCCGGTCTTGCTGGCGGCGGATTCGATGACATCCGGGTAGATGGTGCCTTGCGCCAGCCACTTGGCGTTCTTCAGCTTCTTGGCTTCGTCGTCGAACACTTCCACGAAGACGCGACCTATGGTCTTGCGCTTGGCTTCCGGCTCGTCGATGCCTGCCAGAGCTGACAGGAAGCGCTCTTCGGCATCGACCTTGACGATCTTGAGGCCGAAGTGATCGCCAAACATCTCCATGACTTGGGTGCCTTCGTTCAGGCGCAGCAGGCCGTTGTCGACGAAGACGCAAGTCAGGCGATCGCCGATGGCGCGGTGCACCAGCATGGCAACCACGGAGGAGTCCACGCCGCCGGAGAGGCCCAGGATCACCTCGTCGTCACCCACCTGCTCGCGGATGCGGGCGACGGCGTCGTCGATGATAGTGGCCGGGGTCCACAGGCATTCGCAGCCGCAGATCTCTTTCACGAAGTGCTCCAGCATGCGGGCACCCTGGCGGGTGTGGGTCACTTCCGGGTGGAACTGCACGCCGTAGAAGCGACGGGCCTCATCGGCCATGGCCGCATGGGGACAAGTCGCGGTCTGGGCTATGGTGGTGAAGCCAGCCGGGATCTCGGTGACCTTGTCGCCGTGGCTCATCCAGACGTCCAGCAGTGCATGGCCGTTGTCGGCGATGGCGTCTTCGATGTTGCGCAGCAAGGCGCTGGTCTTGCCGGAGTGGCCCAGCACTTCGACCTGGGCATAACCGAATTCACGCAGGTTGGAGGACTGCACCTTGCCGCCGAGCTGCTCGGACATGGTCTGCATGCCGTAGCAGATTCCGAACACCGGCACGCCGGCATTGAACACGAACTCGGGGGCGCGCGGGCTGCCCGCCTCGGTCACGGATTCCGGGCCGCCGGAGAGGATAATGCCGCTCGGATTGAACTCGCGGATCTGCTCTTCGGTTACGTCCCAGGCCCACAGCTCGCAGTAGACGCCGATTTCACGGACGCGACGGGCGATGAGCTGGGTGTACTGGGAACCAAAATCCAGGATAAGGATACGGTGGGCGTGAATGTCTTTAGTCATTTTATTCCTGCATCAGGCTGATGTTGTCACAAAAAGCATGGGATAAAAAAATGGTGGAAAAACGGGGCGCAGGGCCCCGTTTTATCAGCCCATCCGGTAGTTGGGGGCTTCTTTGGTGATGGTCACGTCGTGCACGTGGGACTCTTTCATCCCGGCGCCCGAGATGCGCACGAACTCGGCCTTGGTGCGCATGTCGTCTATGGTGGCGCTGCCGGTCAGGCCCATGGAGGAGCGCAGGCCGCCCATCTGCTGATGGATGATCTCTTTGAGGCGGCCCTTGTACGGCACGCGCCCTTCGATCCCTTCCGGTACCAGCTTGTCGGCGGCGTTGTCGGTCTGGAAGTAGCGGTCGCTGGAGCCCTTGGACATGGCGCCCAGGGAGCCCATACCGCGGTAGGACTTGAAGGAGCGGCCCTGGTAGAGCTCGATCTCGCCCGGTGCCTCTTCGGTACCGGCGAACATGGAGCCCACCATGACGCAGCTCGCGCCAGCAGCGATGGCCTTGGCCACATCACCGGAGAAGCGGATGCCGCCATCGGCAATCACCGGGATACCGGTGCCTTCCAGGGCGTCGACGGCGTCGGAGATGGCGGTGATCTGGGGCACACCCACACCGGTCACGATACGGGTAGTACAGATGGAGCCCGGGCCGATACCGACCTTGACGGCATTGACGCCGGCGGCGGCCAGCGCCTTGGCGCCAGCGGCGGTGGCGACGTTGCCGCCGATGATTTGCAGGTCAGGATAGGCATCACGGGTCGCCTTGATGCGATCCAGCACGCCCTGGGAGTGGCCATGGGAGGAGTCAATCAGCAGCACGTCCACACCGGCTTCCACCAGGGCGGCGACGCGCTCTTCGTTGCCGGCACCGGCACCGACGGCGGCACCGACCCGCAGACGGCCGCGCTCGTCTTTACAGGCGTTCGGCTTGCGCTCGGCTTTCTGGAAGTCTTTGACGGTGATCATGCCCTTCAACTTGAAGTCGGCGTTCACCACCAGCACCTTCTCGATACGGTGCTTCTGCATCAGGGCAACCACCTCTTCGCGAGGGGCCCCTTCACGCACGGTGACCAGACGATCCTTCTGGGTCATGATCTGTTCAACGGTCTGGGAGAGATCGATCACGAAGCGCACATCACGGCCGGTGATGATGCCGACAAGCTGGTTGCCGTCAGTTACCACGGGGTAACCGGCGAAACCGTTCTTGTGGCTCAGCTCCTTGATCTGGGCGATGGTCATGTCAGGGCGTACGGTGACGGGGTCGGAGACCACGCCGCTCTCGTACTTCTTGACCTTGCGCACTTCGGCAGCCTGCTGCTCGATGGACATGTTCTTGTGAATGAAGCCGATACCGCCTTCCTGGGCCAGTGCGATAGCCAGACGGGCTTCGGTCACTGTGTCCATGGCAGCGGAAATCATCGGGATATTCAGGGAGATAGCAGACGTGAGCTTGGTACGCAGGTCGGCGGTATTCGGAAGAACAGTGGAGTGTGCTGGAACCAACAGTACATCGTCGAAGGTCAGCGCTTCTTTGGCAATCCTGAGCATGGCAATATCTCACCGTTGAGGAGTGGGGGTGTAAAATATTGCCGACAAATTTTACTCATGCATTGGCCAGTGGTAAAGAAGTTTTTTGAATTTTTTATGGCGTAGCCCGATTTAATACGACCAACGGGGCAAAAAACCAATAAATTCAGGCGTAACCATGCCTTTTTTCGCGACAAGATGATCTTTTTTGCCGTTGGCAGCCAAATGCCCGTGAAGCGCCCGTTGGGTCACTTTTTAACAATTCCCCTCCCCCGCGCCCCGCAGGGGGCCACCACTCAGCCCCCCTGGTAGCGACCGGGTTTGTGCCAGTTAATCAGCATGGCGTTCATGGCGAGCGCGCTCAGGGTGGACCAGAGCAGCAGAGAGAGCGGCAGGGTGAGCAGGGAGAGGGCAAATACCAGCACATCGAGCACCATCTGGCTCTTTCCCGCGTTGATGCCGGTGCGCCTTTGCAACCAGAGCGTCACCACGCCTATGCCCCCCACCGATGCGTTGTGGCGGGCCAGGGACAAGACCCCCATACCGAGGAAGGTGCCCCCCACCAGGGCCGAAAACAGGGGGTGGACATAGCTCACCGTCAAGAGCAGCGGCACCGCCTGGGTGGCGGCCGAGAGGGCGACGTTGACGATCAGCGTCTTGACCATAAAGGCCCGCCCCATGGTGACATAACCAAACACCAGGAAGGGCAGGTTGACCAGAAAGAAGAGCACCCCTATGGGCAGGCTGCTGACATGGGCGAGCAGCAGGGCTATGCCCGCGATGCCGCCGGTGATCATGCCGGCGCACTTGAGCAGATTGAGGCCGACTGCAATAAACATGACGCCAAGCACCATGCCGTAGACATCATCCTTGAGGGTGTGGGCCAGCCCCTTGTTTACAGATAGTGGCTGCATGGTCATTTCACCTTCCATATGACTCCTTAACACCAATTGATTGTGGCGTCCCTTGCCCGAAAACCAGGCCGCTCCGGCACGGATGGCGGCGGTGCATTCAACCTGCTGACACCAACCCCCGACCTTGCGGCCCCCTGCCCCTGACATCGCCATCATGGGCATGACAAGTCACAGCAAAAAGAGCGCCAATCAAAACAAGAGTCCGAGATACCATAAAAAATCGAATTTAAATTCCGTATAATCATCAAGAAACAGATGGAACATACCAATTCAGGGATCGACCCCTGCGCCGGATCAGCATGTTTACCCAATCCACTCAAAAACATGTCGCGGTCATTCCTGATTAACCCGTTTATTCGGTGGATCATGCCGATAAAATGCCACTTTAAAGCATGTAAGATGCCCATCAGGAGGGAGCCATGGGGGTGATACGGCATGTTTCTGCGGAATTGGGTTCAAGGGCAAACAACAAGGAAATGCACCACATCGGGGCAGTTGCACCAAAGACGTGCAATTCTGGGCCCTGCGCTTGCCTCGCCCGACGCGACCTGCGCCTGCTCTCATCCCCCCGCTTCATGCCTCGGCGCCATAAAAAAGTCGGCCCGAAGGCCGACTCGCTGCACAGGGCGACGGCGTTTCCTTACTTGAGGTATTTGCCGTCCACCCCCACCTTGCCCGGGCCATTCAGCACCCAGACTCGGGCCGAATAGGCGGGCACCGCGAAGCTCAGACTGCCGCTGCTGACGCTCTGGCTCGCGCCGGTCACCGCGTCCGTGTAGGTGCCGTTCTTCAGGCCGGTCAGGTTTATCTGCTGGGCCGAGTTGGCCGCGAGGCCCACGGCGGCGTAGCTGCCTTCGGCGCTCAGATCACGCACGAAGCTGATGCCGCTACCCCACTCGTTCACCTGGCTCATGGGCGCCTTCTGCAGGGCGGGCACCGCCTTGCGGATCTGGTTCAGGCGCTTGATGTGCTGGTAGAGCGGGTGGCTCTGGGTGGCCGGGTTGTCCAGCACGTCCCCGTAGTAGGCGCGGCCGGTCTGATCCACCGTCATGGTGGCCCCGTCGATGTCCTGGGGCTTGCCGGCCTGGAACATCACCTCCTCCCCGTAGTAGAGGGTCGGGATCCCCCGCGCCGTCCAGAGCAGGTTGTAGGTCATGGCCGCATTGCCCTCTTCCCCGCCGTAGCGGTACTTGAAGTCGTTGTCCGGCCCCACGTCGTGGTTCTGGAAGAAGGTGATGAGATTGGTGGCATCCCCATAGACCCAGTCCATGGCGAAGATCCCCCCTACCCCGCCAAAGTTCCCCCGGGTGACGTTGTCACGGAAGGTGGAGAACAGCGAGAAGTCCAGCACAGAGAGGCCGGAATCGCCCCCTGCACGGGGATTGGCCGGGTTGGCCGTGGTGCGGGTGTACCACCAGGGGCGGATCACCGCCGAGGCGTTGTCGTTGGCGAGCTCAGAGCCCCAGCCGGTGCCCTTGACCAGGTTCTCGCCAAAGACGAACAGCCCCGGCTTGTGGGCCTGCCAGTCATGGACATAGGTCAGCAGTTCGTCCCGCTCGATGTGTTTCAAGGTATCGATGCGAATCGCATCCACCCCCATGTCGAGGTACTGACGAATGGCGCCGTTGAGGTAGTCCTTGACGTTCTGGTTGCCGGTGGCGAGATCGATGCAGTCCCCCGCCATGTGCTTGCGCTGCAGGGCAAGCGGGCTCTCCCAGTCACCGCCTGACATGAAACCGTCCAGGTGATACCAGGCGGGATCCAGGGTCTGGGCGTCGATGCCGAAGAAGCGGTTTGGGTTGTAGCCTGCGCTCGGCACGGTGGCGCCGGTCTTGGGATCTACCAGGGGCTGGGTGCCCGCCGGATCGGACTGGCAGCGGGCCTTGTACCAGTCGGGCGCCGCCGGGTTGTCGTCGTCACAGCGATTGGCGCTGGCGTAATCCCCAAGATTGCCCTGATAGGGGCCATTGTTGATGAGTCCCTGGCTCGACCCCGCCGGTACGTAGTATTTGACGGGCAGGCGATCGATCCAGGTCTTGCCGCGCAGGCCGTACTGGCTCGAGTGGTTGAGCACCACATCCTGGATCACCTTGAGCCCCTTGGCGTGGGCCGCCTGGATGAACTCCCGGTAACCCGCCCCCGGCGACTCCAGACGGGGATCGACCCGGTAGAAGTCGTAGGCATGGTAGCCGTGGTAGTCGAGGCCGGAGCGGTTCTCCACCGGCGGCGTCACCCAGATGGCGGTGAAGCCGAGATCCTTGATGTAGTCGAGCTTGGCGATCAACCCCTTGAAGTCGCCACGCCACTGGGGATCCCCCGCCTTGTAGCGATCCCGGTTGTAGTAGTTGTTGCTGGCATCGCCATCATAGAAGCGGGCAGTCAGCAGGAAGTAGATGCTCTCGGCGCGAAAATCGCCGCTCGCCACCCCCTGCTCGCCGATACGGTACTCGAAGCGCTGCTCGCGCTGATTGCCGCTGGCGTCGATGGCAAGGGTGCGGATCACCAGATCGGTGCCGCTCCCCTTGTCACTCGCCAGCAGGGGCTGGCCTGCATAGCGGGCCGATGCCGTGGTGGGCTGGCTGCCGTCCGTCGTGAAATGCACGGCGGGGGCGCTGTCCTGATCGTCGCTCACTCCCAGGGTGATGGACTGGCTGTCCACATAACTCCCCGGGGACGGGGTGGCCGTCACCGTGGGGGCCTGCAGATCGGCCCCGGCCAGCGTCTCCACCTCGATGGCCTTGCGCAGGCTGTCAAAGCAGATGCGATAACTGGTGTTGGCGCTGACCAGGTAATCCTGGGCCGGATACGCCTCGGTCCAGTCCCCCTTGTGGTCAATCTTGAAGCGGGGGTTGTTGCTGCCAAAGGCCTGCTCGGTGCAGAAGGTGGTGCCATCCTCGCTGGTCATGGGGGTGAGCCCCCAGTTGTTGGGGGTGCCGCGGAAGTACCAGCTGCCGCCGGTCTGGGGGGCGGTAACCACCAGGCTCACGCTGCTGCTGCTCCTGGCGCCCTGATCGTCGGTGACCGTCAGGCCATAGGTGAAGGTGCCCGCCTGAGCTGTGTTGACGCTGATGCTCTCCGTGGTCTCGCCGCTGCTCCACAGATAGCTCGCTATCTGGCCGTCGGGATCCGTGGAGTCGCTGCCGCTCAAGGTCACGGCATCCCCCACAGCGACATTCAGGGTGCCCCCCGGGGTGATGACAGCGATGGGGGGCTGGTTGTCGTCCCCGAGCGCCGTGATGCTGTAGGCCTGGGTCTGATCGTTGACCTGGAAGCGAACATTGCCGGTGCCACTCCAGAGGATGTCGCCGCCACTGCGCTCCAGCACACCGTCGCCGTTGCTGTCGCCGAAGTTGATGGTCCAGTCCCCCGCCTGATCAAACTTGAGCCGCTGGTTGGTCTTACCATCCATGTAGGCGTCGGCCTGCCACAGGTGATCCGCCACCAGCGTCATGGGCAGGCTGGCCCAGCCATTGAAGGTACCGCGTACGTTGAGCTGCGGCAGCGTGCTGGTAAACCCCGCGGCCTCGCAACTCGCCACCGCCGTGGTGGTGATGGCCTGGGTGCCGGCATGGATGCGGATCTGATAGGAGGTATTGGCAGTGACCGCGTAGTCGGCGCTCGGGTAGCTCTGCTGCCAGTTGCCGTATCGGTCGATTTTAAAGCGCGGGCCGCCGCTGGCGTCCCCGCTCACGAAGCGCTGGCAGGTATCAAAGTTGACGCCGTCCGTCGACGTCATGGCGGTCGCCGCCCATCCATTCGCGGTGCCCCGGAAGAACCATTCCGCCGCCGTGCTCGGCGCCGTGATCAGGGTTCCCAACAATCCGGCCGCGAGTATCCATCTAGCCATTGATAGTCCTTTATTTTCATTGTTTTGTGTGTGACGCCTGTGTACCCAGGCATTCCCCCATCCGCAACGTCCCGCCTTCGGATGAGCCCGACCAGTCTAGAGTCCCGAGTGACCGACTCATGGCAAACACGCGCAAAATGTGACCGGCGTCGACCTCACCATTGGCTGTATGTGATTGATAGCGCTTTCATTTCTTTGTATGGGAGTGAAGGGGAAGTCCCCCACCCGGAGGATATAGACGCGCCGCCCGTGGCGGTCACATCGGGGAACCTTATCAGCGCCTTTCCTACTGCTCTGGGCCGTTGCCATTGGGGGCGCTTGCCGCCATGATGCAAGGCCCCTTGCCATCTCGGGCAGCAGGGCGGTTCATTCAGGGAGAGAAGATGAGAACATCGGATTACGTGCGGCTGCTGGCGCTGGCGGCCATCTGGGGCGCCAGCTTCCTGTTCATGCGCATCGCCGCGCCCGCCTTCGGCTCGGTCAACACCACCTTCCTGCGGGTCTTTTTCGCCCTGGTCGGGCTCGCCGCCATGCTGTTGCTGCTGCGCACTCCCATGTTGTTTCAGGGCAAGCTCAAGTCCATCATGGTGCTCGGCATCATCAACTCAGGCGTGCCCTTCCTGATGTACGCCATCGCCGCGCTCTGGCTGCCCGCCGGTTATTCCGCCATCCTCAACGCCACCACGCCGCTGATGGGGGCCCTCATCGGCTTCTCCTTCTTCAACGAGACGCTGACCTTGCGCAAATGGAGCGGCGTCATGCTGGGGCTGATGGGCATAGGGCTCACCACCACCACGGGGGAGGTCGACCTGAGTGGTCAGCTGGCCATCGGCGTGCTGGCCTGCCTCATCGCCACCGCCTGCTATGGCTGCGCCGGTTTTCTCACCCGGCGCTGGATCAGCGAGCGGGGCGGCCTCGACGCCAAGCTGGTGGCCTTTGGCAGCCAGCTCGGTGCCTGCCTCTTCCTGCTCCCCTTCTTCGGCTACACCCTGGTGACAGGCCCCACCGTCAACTGGGCCCTGCCCGAGGTGTGGGCCAGCGTGCTCGCGGTCGGCTTCATCTGCACCGCCCTCGCCTATCTGATCTACTTCAGGCTGATCGCCGATATCGGACCCCTGCGCTCCCTGACGGTCACCTTCCTGATCCCGCCCTTTGGCATACTGTGGGGCTATCTGGTGCTCGGCGAGACCCTCACCGGCGGCTTCGTGGCGGGCGGCGCCATCGTCTGTCTCGCGGTCTGGCTGGTGGTGAGCCCGAGCAAGGCCGCCAAACCGGCCAAGGCGCAGCCACAGAGCTAACTGCCATCTGCCGGACCCCATGGCTCGGCGTCTGGCACAGCCAAACTGGTGCCAGATGCCGCTGCTGCCACAGACATGGACTCGGCGGATGGGCTGAACTGGGGTAAGATATGCCCCATCGTTTTCTCCCCGCCCCGGCGGACACAGCAGCAGGGCCAGCCTTGAACCACCTCGACGAATCCAGCCAGAGCAGGCAACAGCAGATCTTCACCGTCACCCGCCTCAACAGCGCCGTGCGCATGATACTGGAGCAGGATCTGGGGCTGGTGTGGCTGACTGGGGAACTCTCTAACCTGGCGATGCCAAGCTCGGGCCACTGGTACTTCTCCTTGAAGGACATCTCAGCCCAGGTGCGCTGCGCCATGTTCAAGGGCAACAACCGCCGGGTGCCGTTCCGGCCGCAAGATGGCATGCAGGTGCTGGTGCAGGCGCGGGTCTCCCTCTATGAGCCCCGGGGCGACTACCAGCTCATCATCGAATCCATGCAACCCGCCGGGGACGGCATGCTGGCCCTGCGCTTCGAGGAGCTCAAGCGCCGCCTCGGCGCCGAGGGGCTGTTCGACGAGGGCCGCAAGCGCCCGCTCCCCCGCGAGCCGCGCGCCGTGGGGCTGGTCACTTCGGCCACCGGCGCCGCCCTGCACGACATGCTGACGGTGCTGGGGCGCCGCGCCCCGGATCTCCCGGTCTTCATCTACCCGACCCAGGTGCAGGGCAGCGCCGCCATCGGCCAGATCGTCGCGGCCATCACTCTTGCCAACCGCCGCGCCGAGGTGGATGTGCTCATCGTCGGCCGCGGCGGCGGATCGCTCGAAGATCTCTGGTGCTTCAACGAGGAGGCGGTGGCCCGCGCCATCGCCCACTCCGCCATTCCGGTGGTGAGCGCCGTGGGCCACGAGGTGGACGTCACCATCAGTGACTTCGCCGCCGATCTGCGCGCCCCCACCCCCTCCGCCGCCGCCGAGCTGGTGGCACCGGACAGGAGCGCCCGCGCCCAGCGCCTGGTGCACCTCAAGCAGCGCCTGGTGCAGGCCATCTCCCGGCGCCAGACCGCCGCCCGCCACGGCTTCGCGCTGCTGCAAAAACGGCTCGACCACCAGGATCCCAAGCGCCGGCTGGAGCAGCAGTCCCAGCGTCTGGACGAGTTGTCCGGCCGCCTGCAGCAACTGCTCAATCTGCGCCTGCATCAGGGGGAGCGGCGCCTCGCAAACCTCGAACTGCGCTTGCAGGCCAGGAGCCCGGAAAAACTGCTGGCCGCTGGCAAGCGTCGCCACCAGCTGGCACAAGAGCGGCTCCATACCCTGATGAACAAGCGCCAGGATCTCGCCGCCCACCGCCTCGCCATGCTGAGTGCGCGCCTCGACGGGATAAGCCCGCTGGCCACCCTGGGGCGGGGTTACTCCATCACCCGCACCCCCAGTGGCGAGGTCATCAGCCGCGCCGCCCAGGTGAGCCCGGGCCAGCAACTGGTCACCACGCTCGCAGAGGGGGCGCTGCGGGTGCGGGTGGAGGACGTGAACAACCAATAACGAAAGGGGGCCGTCAAGCGGCCCCCTTTCATTTCCTTCTTCTCTTGCCCCTGCCCGTTACCCCCGCGAATGATGCCGGGCCCCGCCCGGATGAGCGGCAGGGGTTGCCGCCTCCCCTCCCAGGGGATTTGACTGCAGATACTCGAACAGACCCGCCTGCAGATTGACGTTCCAGAAGCGCCCCGCCAGGGTCAGCGCCAGTATCTCCCCGGTCAGCTCGGCCAGGCCGTGTTGTTGCCAGCGTTCAAAGAGCGGCAGCAGATGCGCCCGCAAGGGAGGCGGCAAGCGCCCGAGGGCAAGCCAGCCGGTATCGAGGCCACCGCGCAGCAGGCCGTCGATGGACGCGCTGGGATTGGGCCTCATCACCATGCCGGGGGCACGCTGACCGGCCGCCAGCGCCTCATGCCAGGCCGCCAGATCCCGGCCATACATGAGGCCGTGGCCATGGATGTTGCCCCCCGCCCCCGCACCGAAGGGGAGGATCTCGGCGCCGCGTTTGGCCATCTGGTTGTAGCGGCTCTGCTCGGCCTCGCCTTGCCGCCAGTGGCTGCAGGAGAGCCGCTGCCAGCCCCCCTGCTCCAGGGTGTGGGCACCATAGGCATACATGGCCGCCCGCTGCTGGCCATCGGCACACCAGCCGAGCCGGCCCTTTTCCTGCGCCCGCTCCAGATTGGTGCCCTGCATGGGGATGAGCTGGTAGAGATCCACCCCGTGCACGCCGCTGGCCATCACATCTGCGATGTCCTGGCGCCACAGGGCATCATCCTGCCCCGGCAGGCCGAAGATAAGATCGGCAACAATTACCGCCTCGTCATCCCGGGTCAGCTCCCCCAGTCGGACGAGCAGTGTCTCCCTGTCGTCGAAACGGGCCGCCTGCTGGCGCACTGCTGTGTTGAAGCTCTGCACCCCGAACGAGAAGCGGTTGAAGCCCCCCGCAAGGGCCGTCTGCCACTTCACATCATCAAAACCGTTGAGCCGCCCCTCCAGGGTCAGCTCCGCATCCGGGGTCAGGGGGAAGGCGCGAATGGCCCTGGCCAGTCGCCCCAGATCCGCCGCCGCCATGTCGGTCGGGGTGCCGCCCCCCACGTAGACGGCCGAGAAGGGGCGACTCTGGCCAAAGGGAGACTCGGCGGCCCGTTGCAGGTCGTCGCACAGGGCCGCCATGTAGTGGCTCATGCGCGCCGGGTTGGCGCCGTTTTCGAAGAAATTGCAGAAGCTGCAGCGCTTGCGGCAGAAGGGAACATGAATATAGAGCGCCCGCTCCTGGGCCTCGCTCGGCCGCTGCCACCAGGCTCGCCAACCGGCGTCGTCCAGCGTCAAGGGAGCTGCGCCGCCCCGGCTGGCATGGGCCGAGGTCTTGGCGCCAAAGGCGAACTTCAGGGGATCCGGGGTGGCGAGCCCCGTCATGGTCGGGGTGAATAGTGGCGTCATCACTGGCAGGTTACCGTCTGGAAATAATGCAAATGATAACGAATATCAGTTGATCTCCGTGTTGTGCTGGATCAAGTCAGGGACATTGAGAAAGCGTCATCGCCTCCGCTATCTGGGTGCGAGAAAATATGTAGAGCGGGATCATGCTGAAGGAGTGGCAGGAAGAGAGCCACTCTCCGCCAGGAGAGTGGTGGCACACACGCATTCGGGCTAACGAACGAAGGGATCCGGAAAACCGGATGATAGCAGTTGATGCAGGGCGTTGGCCGATCAGCCGTTGTCGATGATGATGGCGACCCGGCGGTTCTCCGCCCGCCCGGCGGCGGTGCCGTTATCGGCAATGGGCGCCTCTTCCCCGCGTCCACGGATGTCCAGGTTGGCCGCAGGCATGCCCACAGATGCCAGCACCTCGGCCACGGACTGGGCCCGTTTCAACGAGAGCTGCTGGTTGTAGGCCGCCTCGCCGTTGGAGTCGGTGTGACCGTCCACCCGGGCCCGGTTCAGCCCCACCTCAATCAGGGCCCTGCCCAAGGCTTCCACCACCTGGCGGGTGCCGGGATTGAGGGCCCCCACGTTGTTGGCAAAGAGCACCTTGTTGGAGATATCCAGGGTCCAGCCCTCGTCGGTCAGGTGAAACCCCTGCTCCTTGAGTGCGGCGATCTGCTGCTCGGTGAGGCCCTTGGGCGCGCTCTGGCAAGCCGCCAGCCCACCGAGCAAGAGCGCGAACAGACCCGCTCTCATCAGGTTGAAAAAAGTCATTGTTCTTGTCCTTTCATTATTTTCAATTTCAAGTGGTTGTCTTATGGTCTCCGGCTCCCTCCCTGCGTTGTCGTTTGGATTCATACATGGCACCGTCGGCGAATTGCAACAGGGCTTCTGCCGTCCCCCCCTGTTCGGGGTAGAGGGCGGAGCCGACGCTCACCCCTATCTGCAGATGGCGGCCATCGCTCAAGACCACAGGAGTGGTCATCGCCTGCTGGATCCGCATCATCACCTCGTGTACCTCACTCTCCTGATGCACCGGAGAGAGCAGGATGACAAATTCATCCCCTCCCAATCGACACACCAGATCCATGGGCCTGAGCTGATGCTGCACCCGCCGCGCCAGCGCGATGAGCACCTCGTCACCTATGGCATGGCCCAGGTTGTCATTGATCTGCTTGAAGCGGTCGCAATCCAGATAGAGAAGGGCAAACCGCTCATGCCGGGTGTGTCCTGCCTGGATGGCTTGCTCCAGCCGCGCCTCGAACAGCGCCCGGTTGGGCAGACCGGTGAGAGGGTCATGGGTCGCCTGGTGCAGCAGGCTGGCATTCTCTCGCTTCTGGTGAGCCTGCCAGGCCTCCAGCTCGTCGAGCAGGGAATTGAAGTCTTCCCCGAGCGCGTGCAGTTCGGCGATGTTGGCCGCCGGTACTCGCTGCTTGAGAGCACGCTGGCGGCTGACGTTGTAGGCAACCTCGGTCAGGGCCTTGAGGGGTGCCGTGATGGAACGCTGCATCCGGCGCGCCACATAGAGCGCCCCCAGGATGCTGAGCAACAGGCACACCAGGGTCGCCATCAGGGTCTGCAAGAGAAAGCGCAACAGGTATTGTCCGTGACCGACCAGGTGGACCCGGGCAATCTCCTTGTTCTCCCGCACCATGGAGAGCTCCACCTGCCCCGGCAGGATCAAGCGGGCCAACTGCTGTTCCAGGCTGGTCCAGGGGGTCGTGATGTCCCGCCGCCAGCTCGCCAGCACCTGACCGTCGGGCAGCAGAATACTGGCGCTGGCGATGTCCTCCCGGGAGGTGATAGTCTCCAGGGCATCCTTGGCCGCATCCTTGTCATCGAACACCACGGCCGCCTCCGTGGTGTAGCTGATGGCACGCGCCACCAGCTTGAGGTTGTGATCCGCATAGAGGCGCAGGGCCAGCAGCGCCGTGATGGTCAGGAAGAGGCCCGCCATGCAGACGGCGGTCAGGGAGATCATCATGTGGGTACGCCCCAGGCTCTGTCGCAGCGTGAGTCGAGGGTTTGCGTGATTGATTGTCATCGCGCGTCCTCATCCGCCCTGGCGAGCTTCAGCACGGCCGGGTGCACCCGCACGCCGCTGCGGGCCAGCGCATCCAGGTTGACCCGAAAGCGCACCCGCTCCCCTGCCTGCAGACAGAACACCGCATCGGCGATGCACTCGCGGCTCTGCTCGCTGATGCTGAGGATGGCGTGACCATGCAGACGCTCGAACAGGGCGAGGCGTTGCTCGGGGGTCAGCACTCCCAGATAGATCACATCGCAGCGCCGAAACAACGCCTCGTCGTCGAGCTCGTAGCGATGCACATCGACCGGGCGACCATTGGCCTGTTGTCTGATGGTCAGCAGCGACGCCGCATATGCCGTGGGCGCGGCGACACAGAGCCGCAGTGTGGCAGGCTCGCTGGGCCAACGGGTGTAGCTGAGGATATCGAGCACGGTTTGACGCACCATGTCGCTGCGGATCTCGGCCGAGGTCGCGGCCACTGCCACGTTGGCCAGTGCCAGCATGCAACACAGTGGCAGCAACCACATGGAAATCCGGATGAAACAAAACAACTGCATGATGCCCGCGCTTAAATCCACGTCGGTACCGGGATGGGCCGACGCCCATGAAGGGAGTGCCAGAGAGGAGTCGCACCGAGCTTACCAGCCGCGCGGCGGCTCCCCATCCGGACACACACCGGCTGCGTCATCTGGCGTCGCAGCGATGGCGACCGCCCACACCAGGAGGGGCGTCCTGGGTACACACCGCCTTCGGAGTTACTTTTTACCAATCCCGTATTCGCGCAGCTTGTTGGCGATGGCTGTGTGGGAGACCCCGAGCCGCTTGGCCAGTTGGCGGGTAGAGGGGAAGGCCGGGTAGAGCCGCTCCAGCAGCCGGCTCTCGAAGCGTTTCACCGCTTCGTCGAGCCCCCCTTCGAACCACTCGTCGATGAGGGGCATGGCATCCGCCGCCACCGGCAAGTCAACGTGCTCGGGGCCGAGTTCGTCCCCTTCCAGCAGAGTCATGGCCCGGTAGAGGCAGTTGCGCAGCTGGCGCACGTTGCCGGGCCAGCGGTAGGCGGTCAGGTACTCGGCCATGTTGCGGGTAAAGCGCGGGCGCGGGCGCTGCAACTCGCTCGCGAAGCGGGAGACGAACTTCTGGGCCAGCGCCATGATGTCCGCCTTGCGCTCACGCAGGGGGGGCAGCGCCAGACTCAGCACATTGAGGCGGTAGTAGAGATCTTCCCGGAACTTGCCCTCGTGCACCAGATCCAGCAACTGCTTCTGGGTGGTGCAGATGAAGCGCACGTTGACCCTCACCTCCTGCTCGTCCCCGACCCGGCGAAAGACCCCGTCTTGCAGCACCCGCAGGAACTTGGTCTGCAGATGGGGTGACATGTCGCCGATCTCGTCCAGCATCAGGGTGCCGCCGCTCGCCAGCTCCAGTACCCCGCGCTTGCCCTCGGTGTTGTTGCCAAAGGCGCCGGGAGCGTAGCCAAACAGCTCGCTCTCGGCCACGTTGTCCGGCATGGCAGCGCAGTTCAGGGCCATGAAGGGGTGGCTGGATCTCAGGCTGGCACCGTGACAAGCGCGGGCCAGCAGCTCCTTGCCGGTGCCGGTCTCGCCGACGATGAGCAGGGGGGCGTCCTGCATCGCGAGTTTCGCGGCCTGGGCCAGCACCTCCTTCATCTTCTGGCTCTCGGCCTGCAGGTGTTCGAAGCCCCCCACCTCCACCGCATGGAGCGCGCTGAAGTGCATGCCGACCCGGCGGGCGGATTTGAGCACCACCACGGCGCCGGCCAGGGCTTGCTTCCCCTTCTCTTCTGCCACGAACAACGGCATCAGATCGCCGAGGTACTCCTCACCGCCGAGGCTGAGTTTGCAGGTCTGGGGCTTGATCTCGCTCGCCTCCAGCCAGCGGGCGAAGGAGAAACCCTTGACCAGGGATGCGAGCGCCACACCGCGCACCTCTTCCGGCGGCAGCGCCAGGGTAGTGAGGGCGGCCTGGTTGGCCTGGGTCACCCGTCCCTTGCTGTCGAGGGAGAAGACCAGATCCGGCAGCGCCTTGAGCAGGGCCTCTATCTCGTGATGCTCTCGCTCGGAGGGCATGTAGGGGATGGTCTTGACGTCATAGACGCCGGGAATGCGGCGGATCTCCGGCATCAGATGCTGGAAATCGCGAAACTCCAGCTCGGGGAAATTGAGATAGATGATGCCTGAGGTATCGATTTCGATGCCGCGCAGATCGATGTTGTGCTCCACCAGTCGGTCGAGCAGTTCCCGGGTCAGGCCCAGACGGTCTTCACAGCTGACTTCAAGACGCATTCGGCACACACTTCCTAGCTAACATTCTGAATAGCCTGATGATACAGACTCGATCCCGCCAGTGCGAGCGCTCCCCCATAAAAATGCGGGCCTGCCCCGTTTTCACCGGGCAGGCCCTGTTTCTTCGCGTCAAGCCGCGGTTACGTCATCAACTCGTCGGTGCGCGCCGCCATGATGAAGTCGTTGCGGTGCAGGCCGCCTATCTTGTGGGTCCACCAGCTGACGGTCACCTTGCCCCACTCGGTCAGGATCGCCGGGTGGTGGAACTCGGCCTCCGCCAGCTCCCCCAACCGGTTGGTGAAGGCCAGCGCCTCCTTGAAGTTGCGAAAGGCAAATTCGCGCCTCAGTTGCAGCTCGCCGTTCACCACCAGGGGCTGCCAGTCGGGGATGGCGTGCATCAGCTCGCTCAGCTCCTGCTCGGTCACCCTGGGGGCATCGGCGCGGCACGCTTCGCACCGTTGGGTTGCCAGTTCAGACATTCGGGACTCCTTTCATCAATCATGTTGTGGAATGGGTTGAAAACGGGTTCAGCTCGCCTGCCGGCCAGGGGCCGGGGCAAAACGGGGCGGACGCAGACCGAGGCGACGGGCCTCGGCCACCGCCGCCATGATCTCCTGTGGCCCCAGACGGTAGAGACACGCCAGGTTCGGCAACACGAAATAGGTGGGCTGCATGATGTCGATACGATAAGGGGTGCGCAGCACCTCCAGCAGATCAAAAGGTTGCAGCACCGGTTGCCCGGAAAGGGCATAGGCGGTCTCGCCGATGGAGGAGAGGATGCCGCCGCCGTAGATGCGCAGGTCATCGCCCTCCTGCACCAGCCCGAACTCCACCGTGAACCAGTAGAGCCGCGCCAGATAGACCCGATCCTCCTTGCTGGCGTTCAACCCGAGCTGGCCATAGAGGTGGGTGAAGTGGGCGAAGGCGGGGTTGGTCAGCATGGCGCAGTGGCCGAAGATCTCGTGGAAGATGTCGGGCTCCTGCAGGTAGTCGAGCTCGTCCCGGCGGCGGATGAAGGTGGCCACCGGAAACTGGCGATCAGCGAGCAGGGCAAAGAAGCGATCGAAGGAGATGAGGGCAGGCACGGCGGCCACCGACCAGCCGGTGACGGGGGTCAGGGCGGCGTTGATCTCCCCCAGTTGCGGGATGCGATCCCGAGGCAGTGCGAGCCGAGCCAGCCCCGCCCTGTATGCGTCGCAGGCCTTGCCCTCGAGCGCCGCGAGCTGGCGCGCGATCAGGATCTGCCAGGTCCCCTGCTCTTCCTCCGAGTAGTGGATGACGCCCTGCTCGTCCGGTTGGTGTGCTGTGTAGCTACTTGCCATGATCCCTGTCATCTCCTGCCCCTAGAGGCTCCTTGTCGTTGCTCTTCAGGATCACTGTAACGGCTTGCCCATCAAAAAAGCAGCCGACCCCGAGGTCGGCTGCCTGCCACAGATGTAAATAATTTGTGACATCCAAATCTACTTTCCCGGGGCGCTGTGGTGGCGCAAACGACCCGCACGGGGAGAGATCAGGCAGGGTGATCCCCGCCCTTGAATGGCACTATGACTTGCGAAGATAGCCCGCCAGCTGGCCGACAAGCCGCTTGCGCAGCTCCCCGAGCCTGGGTTTCTCGTCCGCACACCAGGGCAGCGGGCGGCACGCCTCTATGGTGCGCAGCCCAAGGCGAGTGGTGAGCAGGCCGGCCCCCACCCCTTGCGCGGCGCGGGCGGAGAGCTTGGCGGTCAGCTCGGCCCCCAGCAAGTCCATCCCCACCTCGGTCACCAGCTCGGTGGCGCCGGCATAGAGCATGTTGCGAAACACCTGGCGGATGAGGCGAATGCGGCTCCAGTAGCCGAGCTCGATGGCGTAGACATCGGCGATGTCCTCGATCATCCGCAGGTTGCGCCAGAGCATCAGCATCATGTCGACGGTGGCGAGCGGGCTCAGGGCCACCAGCACCGCGGCCTCCCCGGACCACTTGGCGACCCGGGCCTGGGCGAGTTTATCCCGCTCCCCCAGCACCAGCTGGCTGTAGAGGGTCAGCACCTCCCGATCGCTGTGGCTCTCATCGAGCTGGGCCAGCCAGGTGCTATATCCCTCCCGCCCCTTGTCGCAGCTCTTCTCGGCCAGGGCCTCGCAGAATGCCTGCCCCTGCCCCACCCCCTGATGGGCGAGCAGATCTTCGGCCCTTGAGCGCACATCCTGGCGCCGCTTGAGGGTGCGCAGCCGCAGCCACTCGCGCCCGACCACGCCGGCCGTGCCCACCGCCACCAGACCCGAAGCCAGCAGCCAGGCGCCGCCCCAGAGCGGGGTGGTGAGAAACTGGTCGTAGAGAAAGGCGCCAAACTGGCCCAGGGAGAGCAGACCGACCGCCCCCAACCCCCAGGCCAGCAGGCGATGACGACGGCGAGGCCTGACAGTGAGCGCGGGTTCGACCTCGGTGAGCTCGTCCAGCGCCTCGAGTCGCTCGAAGCTCTCCTCTTCCAGCCGCTGGGCCGGTGCCGGGGGCGGCGTCTCGCTCGCCACCGACAGGGTCGGCTCCAGGATCACCTTGCCTTGCAGCGGCACCTTCTGTGTTGTCTGATCGTTCATCTTGTTGTCTGCTCCTTGGTGCGGCGCCGGTTATTCGAGGTGATCCCCGAGCAAGAACTCCAGTGCCGCGTCCAGCCGGATATGGGGCAGCGCCTGATGGGCGCTCATGGGCATGGGGCGAAATGCCTGAAAATCGAAGCCCTGGGTGTTCCACCACTGAACGGGTGGAATATGGGGTGGCACCTCCCCCGGGAAGAGCAAGAGCGGCTCCCCGGCGAGGCTGGTGCCGCGAATGGCCGGGAACTCGCGACCATTCGCGACCCCCTTGCCCACCTCGGTGGCTTTGATGGCGGCCAGCGCCAGGCATTCGGTCTCTATCCCCTCGAAGCGGGCCTGACCCCGGCCGCTGCTCACCAGATGCTGGAGCAAGGAGACCAGGGGCGCGTGCTGCTCCGGGGTGACGTGATCGGCCTTGCTCGCCACGAACAACAGCTTGTCGATGCGTGGGGAGAACAGCCGGCGCCACCAGTTGCTCTTGCCATAGGCGAAGCTTTCCATGATGCGGGCGATGGCCTGCTGCATGTCACCAAAGCTGGCGGCCCCGGCGTTGAGGGGCGCCAGGCAGTCCACCAGCACTATCTGGCGATCGAAGCCTGCGAAGTGCTGCTCGTAGAAGCCCTGCACCAGATGCTGCTTGTACTGCTCGAAGCGCTGCTTGAAGGTGGCGTAGAGGGTGCCATCGGCGGGCTCCCGGGCTGGCTTGTCCCACACCCAGGGCACGAATTGCAGCAGCGGCGCCCCGGCATACTCCCCCGGCAGCACGAAACGGCCCGGCTGGATGAGGTGCAGCCCGAGCTCCTGCTTGCAGGCATGCAGATAGTCGGTGTAACGGGCCGCCAGCTCGCTCGCTGGCCGCTCCTCGAAGGCTTGCTCGGCCTGCCAGCCGGGGGTCAGCCAGTCGGCGGCCAGGGCCTGCAGCTCGGGGCGACGCAACTGGTTTGCCACCTGCTCGCTCCACTGCTCGTAGCTCAGATCCAGCAGCGGCAAGTCCAGCAACCACTCGCCTGGGTAGTCCACCAGATCCACATAAAGGGTGGAGATCTCCCCCAGGTGCCGGCGCAAGGGGTGGCGGGTGCGGTAGCGGATTTCCAGGCGCACTTCGGCCACCCCACGTGTCGGCTCTGGCCAGGCGGGGGGATCACCAAACAGGGCATCGAGGCCCCGCTCGTAGGGGAAGGTGGGGATGTGGGCGTTTTGCTGGGGAACCCGGCGAGCACCGAGGATCCGCCCCTGACGATGGGCATCCCACAGGGGCAGACGGCCGTCGATGGCGGCGTGCTCCAGCTGGTTCACCAGCGCCGTGATGAAGGCGGTCTTGCCGCTGCGCGACAGGCCGGTGACCGCCAGCCGGATGTGGCGATCCCTAGCCCGGTTCACCACCTCAAAGGCTTTGTGCTGAAGCACAGACCATGACTGTTCGAGTTTGTTGCGTATCAAGGCGGGTCTTTTTCTCCTGTCACAGCCGAACCATGGGGATAAGGGCCGGGGCCATGGCCCCGCAGCCCTGTGGTACTCAGAGTTTGCTGAACTCGCGCTGCAGGGTGAACTCCTTGGAGGTCACCAGCTTCTCGAGACGCTGCACCCTAGGCTCGAGCGCGTCTAGCTCCTGGGCGATGCGACCGAGCGCCTGATGGGGGGTGACACCGGCCTGCCAACTGCGCGCCTTCATGCGCACCTCGGCAAAATCGGCATCCTCCTGGGCGTAGAGGGTAACTGGCTTCTTGTCGAGCAGAAACCAGGCGGCTATGTAGGCGGTGAAGGTGATGAAACCGGCGAAGATGAGGCCGCTGATGGCCAGCAGTCGCACTATCCAGGTCTCCACCCCGAAGTAGTCGGCAAGGCCGGCGCAGACCCCGGCTATCTTGCCGCGCTGGGGATCACGATAGAGGTTGCGCCCCTCTTTGCTCCACTGTGTCATACCTTGTTCCTCCAGCCCGGCACTTCCGCATCCAGAATCGACTCCAGGGCCCCGACTCTCTCCTGCATCTTCTCGGCACGCACCAGCAGCCCCTGCAGCTGTTCACGCTCGCCATCGGCAAGACCGGCGCCAATGCGTCCCTTTGCGCGGTAGTGCAGCACAAGCCAGATGGGGGCCACCACCACCATGAAGACCACCATGGGAACCATCAATACACCCAGCAGATCTTCCATCTGTTACTCCCCCTGTTTCGGCGTGGTATCGCCTTGACCCAACTTCTGGCGCATGGCCTCGAGCTCTTTGCTGATTTGATCGTCCGCTTCCAGCTCGGCAAACTGCTGGGCCAGCGCCTTGTCGGACTGTCCCAGATCGGCACGGGCTTCCATCTCGTCGATGCGACGCTCCATGCGCTCAAATTTGCTGACCACGGCCTGGCTGTCGCCACGGGCCACCTGGCTTTGCACGTTCAGGCGGCTGCTGGCCGCTTCGCTGCGAATGGCCATCGCCTTCTGGCGGGCACGGGCGTCTTCGAGCTTGGCTTCCAGCTGGCGGATCTCGTCGCCCAGCTTGTCGATGCCGCTGTCCACCGCCTGCTGCTCGCGATAGAGCGCCTCGGCCAACTCGCTCTGCTTGTTCTTCTCTATGAGGGCGGCACGGGCCAGATCCTCGCGCCCCTTGGTCAGGGCCAGCTCGGCCTTGGCCTGCCATTCGTTCACCCGCTCCTGATGGCGGCTGACCTGACGGCCGATCTCTTTCTGGTTGGCGAGGAAGCGGGCCAGGTTGGAGCGCTCCTTCACCAGTTCATCTTCCATCTCCTGGATGATCAGGCGCACCATCTTCTGGGGATCCTCGGCCTTGTCGAGCAGGGACGTCAGATTGGAATTGATGATGTCGGCCAGGCGGGAAAAAATACTCATGGTTCTACTCCTGTGATGGGCATTGGGTTGTTTCTCCATTGACAATGGCAACTTGTGTGCCAATCTGGAACAATAATTAACTTGTTGATTTATATGGGCACTCTCCATGAGTTTCAAGATGCCCGGAACAAGAGATGATAAAAATAACCAACTTTTGGTAAGATTAACCAGATTTTTCAACGAACAGGGATCAGGATGACCACGGCCACGGAAAGTCTGTTGGGTGAGTCCAACGCGTTTCTAGAAATCATCGAGCAGACCTCGCGACTCGCCCCCCTGCGCAAACCTGTGCTGATCATCGGCGAGCGGGGGACCGGCAAGGAGCTCATCGCCCACCGCCTACATTATCTCTCGGATCGCTGGGATCAAAGCTTTGTCACTATCAACTGCGCCACCTTGAGCGAGAGCCTGCTGGAAACCGAGCTGTTCGGCCACGAGGCGGGCTCCTTCACCGGCGCCGCCAAGCGTCATCAGGGCCGGTTCGAACGAGCCGATGGCGGCACCCTGTTCCTCGACGAGCTGGCCACCACCAGCGCCCGGGTGCAGGAGAAGCTGCTGCGGGTCATCGAGTACGGTGAATTCGAGCGCGTCGGCGGTGCCAAGGCGCTCAAGGTGGATGTGCGCCTGGTGTGCGCCACCAACGAGGATCTGCCGCAGCTGGCGGCCCGGGGACAGTTTCGTCACGATCTGCTGGACCGGCTGGCCTTCGATGTCATCACCCTGCCCCCGCTGCGGGAGCGACGGGAGGACATACTGATGCTGGCGGAGCACTTCGCCCACGGCATGACCCGGGAGCTGGGGTATCCGTTGTTTGCCGGCTTCTCCCGCAAGGCGACCCAGTTGCTGCAAGACTACCCCTGGCCCGGCAACGTGCGCGAGCTCAAGAACGTGGTGGAGCGCAGCCTGTATCGTCAGGGCAACCCGCAGTTGCCGCTCTCGGAGCTGGTGATCAACCCCTTCGACTCCCCCTGGCGCCCCCGGACCGGCACCCCGTCCCCGGTTGCCAGCGAGGCGGCCTCGACAAGCGGCCCCCAGGCCATCAGCCTGCCGCTGGATCTCAAGGGGGCGGTCGCGGAGTACGAGATTAATTTACTCAAGCAAGCGATGCAGCAATCCCAGTATAATCAGCGCAAAGCCGCCCAATTGCTGACCCTGAGCTACCACCAGTTCAGGGGCATGCTGCGTAAATACCAGCTGCTCGACGGGGATGATAACAATGGCAATGCGGACAACGACTGACCCCGAGCCATCCCCCTTCAGGAGCCAATGCCAGCTGCTCGAGGGAATTGACGAACGGGATGTTCGCACATCCCGATGGGAGTCCCTGCCCGACAGGATCCCGCAACGCGCTCGCCCTCTGGCGGGCAACTCTGTCTGAAAACATGGTTCCAACATGAGAATGCTCACACCACTGCTGCTCAGTCTCCTGGTACTGGTCACCGGCTGTCAGAAACAAGACGATGCCTCCAGGACCGGGCTCATCTATTGTGCCGACGGGGCGCCCAGATCCTTCAACCCGCAGCTTGCCAATGCCGAGGCGACCCTGGATGCCAGCGCCCGCCCGCTCTACGATCGCCTGCTCGAGGTCAATGCCAATACCCTCAGCATCGAGGGGGGCCTCGCCACCCACTGGCGCAGCAGCGAAGATGGCCTCTCCTATACCCTGACCCTGCGCAAGGGCGTGACCTTCCATCACACCCCCTGGTTCAATCCGACACGCCATTTCAACGCCGACGACGTGTTGTTCACCTATCATCGCCTGTTGGACGAACAGCATCCCTTCCACCGCATCTCGGGTGGCGAGTACCCCTATTTTCACAGTCTGGGGCTGACCAGCCTCATCAAGCGGGTCTACAAAAAGGGCCCCCATGAGGTGGTGTTCGAGCTGAACCGGCCGGATGCCTCCTTCCTCGCGACCCTGGCCAGCGACTACGCCATCGTGCTCTCGGCCGAATATGGCGAGCAGATGGACAAGGCCGGCACCCCCGAGTTGCTGGACAGCCAACCCATAGGTACCGGGCCCTTCAGCTTCAAGGAGTACCGTCACAACGAGTTCGTGCGCTACCTGCGCCACCCTGGCTACTGGGGCGGCGAGGCGAAGATTGAGCAGCTCATCTACGACATCACCCCCAAGTCGTCCAAGCGGCTCGCCAAGCTGTTGACCGGCGAGTGCGACGTGATGAGTACCCCCTCCGCCAGCCAGCTGTCGGTGATCGACAGGGACGCTCACCTCAACCTGTCGGTACAGTCGGGCATGAACGTCGCCTTCCTCGCCCTCAACACCCGCAAGGCCCCCTTCAACAAGGTACAGGTGCGCCAGGCGCTGGCCAGCGCCATCAACGTGCAAAACCTGCTGCAGGCGGTCTATTTCGAGACCGGCCAGCCTGCCGCCAGCCTGCTGCCGCCGCTCTCCTGGGGCTACAACCCCTCCCTGACCCAGCGCAAGCCAGACCTGACGCTCGCCCGTCAGCTGCTCAGGGATGCTGGCTACCCGAACGGGTTCGAGATGCAGGTACTGGTGCAGCCCGGTGCCCGCCCTTACAACCCGGACGGCCTCAAGACCGCCCAGCTGATGCGCAGCGATCTCGCCAAGATAGGGGTGAAGCTCAAGATAGTGCAGCAGGCCTGGCCGGTCATCGAGACCCGGCTCGCCAAGGGACAATATGACAGCCTGCTCTCCGGCTGGATCGCCGACAACGCGGATCCGGACAACTTCTTCCGCCAGTTGCTGAGCTGCGCCGCCGTCGAGCGGGGCAACAACTACAGCCGCTGGTGCAGCCCCGCCTTCGATCAACTGCTGGACGATGCGGTAACCACCCCGCAACTCGCGTTCCGCTTGCGCAACTATTACTATGCCCAGTCGCTGCTCAACGAACAGTTGCCGCTCATCCCGCTGGCTCATGCCCTGCGCACCCAGGTGAGCCGCAGCGACATCCAGGGGCTGACCCTCATGCCCTTTGGCGGCACCACCTTCAACCAGGCCCATCGGGAGTGAACATGGCTGACATCCATCCCACAGGTGGCATCTGGCCTCCCTTCCCATCGACGCACCCGCACGCGGAGGCATAAGCATGTTTTTTTATATTCTGCGCCGCATCACCCTGCTGGTGATCACCCTGCTGGTGCTGACGCTGGGGGCCTATCTGCTGGAGTTTCGCCTCATCGGCCAGGTGCTGGACTTCTGGCACGGCTATCCTGACTTTCTGCAGCGCATCGTCGAAGGGGATTTCGGCCTCTCCAGCGTCTCCGGCCTGCCGGTGCTGGACGAGATCCGCCACTACTTCCCGGCGACCCTGACCCTCTGTCTCGCGGCCTTTACCATCTCGCTGCTGGTGGGGATCCCGCTCGGGACCCTGGCGGCCCTCTATCAGGGGCGCGGTCTGGATCTCTCCATCATGGCCGCCGGCCTCATCGGCTACGCCGTGCCCGTCTTCTGGCTGGCGCTGCTGATGGTGATGTTCTTCTCCCTGGATCTCGGTTGGCTGCCCTCTTCGGGTCAGATCAGCCTGCTCTACGACGTTCCCTCCATCACGGGGATCGCCATCGTCGACGTGCTGATGAGCCAGGAGCCCTGGCGCGAGGCGGCGCTGCATGACGCCCTGCGTCACCTGGTGCTGCCGTCTCTGGTGCTAGCCGTGGTGCCCACCACAGAGGTGATCCGCCACGTGCGCAGCTCCCTCATCGACGTGATGAAGCAGAACTACATCAAGGCCGCCGCCAGCCGCGGCCTCTCCCGCCGCCAGATCGTCTGGCGCCACGGCCTCAAGAATGCCCTGCCGCCGGTGTTGCCGCTGCTCGGCCTGCAGCTCGGCAGCGTGCTCACCTCCGCCATGATCACCGAGGTGGTGTTCGACTGGCCCGGGATCGGCCGCTGGCTGGTGAGCAGCATAGCGCTGCAGGACTATGCCGCCATCCGCGGCGCCTTCCTGGTGGTGGCCAGCTTCGTCATCTTCATCAGCGTCAGCACCGAGTTGCTGACCACCATCATGTATCCGGCACGACGCAAAGAACTCTATGCAAAACAAGACTGAACTCGCTTATTGCCTGAACTGGGGCCAGGGCTGGAGCCTGCATCATGCACGATAAATCGAACATCTATCCGGAGCTCAAGATCCTCTCCCCCCTGGAGCAGACCTGGGCCTCCTATCGCCGCAATCCGCTGGCCATGGGGGGGCTCTGGTGCTTCGGCCTGCTGCTGCTCATCACCCTGGTGGGCCCCCTGGTGGTGCCCTACGGCATCGATGATCAGCACAGCGGCCGCCTGCTGCTGGCCCCCTCCTGGGCCAGCACGGGGAACATTGACTACTTCCTCGGCACCGACGATCTGGGCCGCGACATCCTCTCCCGCCTGGTGGTGGGGGCCCGCCTCACCTTCGGCAACGCCTTGCTGGTGGTGGTGATAGCGCTCCTCGTCGGCTCCGCCATCGGCATCCTCGGCGGCATGAGCAAGGGGGTGAAGTCGAGCGTGCTCCATCACCTGCTCGATACCCTGCTCTCCATCCCCTCCCTGCTGCTGGCCATCATAGTGGTCGCCATCCTGGGGCCCGGGCTGTTCAATACCCTGATCGCCATCACGCTGGCATTGATACCGCCTTTCATCCGGGCGACCTACAACGCCGTCCACGCCGAGATGCAGAAGGAGTACATCATCGCAAGCCGCCTTGACGGCTCGCCCCCCTTGCGGATCATGCGTCTGGCCATACTGCCGAACATAGTGGAAACCCTGGTGACCCAGACCACCCGCACCCTCTCTGCCGCCATCCTGGATATCTCGGCGGTGGGTTTCCTCGGCCTCGGGGCCCAGTCACCCCAGCCGGAGTGGGGCGCCATGCTGGCGGATTCGAGCGATCTCATCTATCTGGCCCCCTGGACGGTGACCCTGCCGGGCATGGCCATCCTGTTCAGCGTGCTGGTGACCAACCTGGTGGGTGAAGGCATTCGCGAAGCGCTTAAAGAGGGGAACGACTGATGGGGGTATCATTGAAGAGAGGCAGCCTCATGGTTCCGGGTTCACGCCGGTACAGCGTTCAGGCCCAGCCGTCACGAGCCGATACAGTCACCCTCGCGCCGTTAAAAGGGGGAAATCATCATGCCCTTGCTTGATATACGCAACCTGACCATCGAGATCGACACTCCCCAGGGCAAGGTCAAGGCGGTGGACAGGGTCAGCCTGACCCTGAACGAGGGGGAGATCCGCGGCCTGGTAGGAGAATCGGGCTCGGGCAAGAGCCTGGTGGCCAAGGTGATCGTCGGCATCCAGAAGGACAACTGGACGGTGCGTGCCGACCGGATGCGCTTCAACGACATGGACTTGCTGACCATGGCCCCCAAGGAGCGGCGTCGCATCATGGGCCGCGAGATCGCCATGATCTTCCAGGACCCCATCAGCTGTCTCGACCCCTCGGAAGAGATAGGCACCCAGCTGGAAGAGGCCATTCCCACCAGCGCCTTCGCCGGCAAGTTCTGGCAGCGCTTCCAGTGGCGCAAGAAGCGGGCCATCGCCCTCTTGCACCGGGTCGGGGTCAAGGATCACCGCAAGGTGATGCGGGCCTATCCCCACGAGCTGTCGGACGGCATGTGCCAGAAGGTGATGATCGCCATGGCCATCGCCAATCAGCCGCGGCTGCTGGTGGCGGATGAACCCACCAGCGCCATGGAGTCCACCACCCACTCCCAGATCCTGCGGCTGCTGGACAAGATGAACAAGCTGGGCAACACCACCATCCTCATCATCAGCAACGACATCGCCGCTATCGCGAACCTGACCGACACCATCAACATCATGTACTGCGGCCAGATGGTGGAGGTGGGCACCCGGGATCAGATCCTCGAATCCCCCCGTCACCCCTATACGGATGCCCTGCTCAAGTCCATTCCCGACTTCGACAAGCTGGTGCGCCACAAGTCCCGGCTCGAGACCCTGCCCGGGGTGATCCCCCCCCTGCAGCACCTGCCCATCGGCTGCCGCCTCGGCCCCCGCTGTCCCTATGCCCAGAAGCAGTGCGTGCAGACCCCGCTGATGAGCAAGGTAAAGGGACACCAATTTAGCTGCCACTTCCCCTTGAACATGGAAGAGCCGAAGAAATGAGCCCGAGTCATCACCAGCCCATGCCCAATCAGCAAGGCCAAGGGACATCCATTTCTAAACTGCCACTTCCCCTTGAACATGGAAGAGCCGAAGAAATGAACCCGAGTCATCACCATTCCATGCCCAATCAGCTAGGCCAAGGGACATCCATGCCCCAGCTGCCACTTCCCCTTGAACATGGAAGAGCCAAAGAAATGAGCCTGAACGTGAATGTTGTCATGAAGGAGCCAAGCCTGTGATCGAACCCGCCCTGTTGCAGGTCAGGGGCCTGTGCAAGACCTATCAGAACCGCACCGGCCTGTTTCGGCGCCAGGCGGTGGAGGCCATCAAGCCCCTGTCGTTTGATCTCGGGGTGGGCCAGACCCTAGCCATCGTCGGGGAGGCAGGCTCGGGCAAGAGCACGCTGGCGCGGATCCTGGCCGGCATGATAGAGCCGAGCGGCGGCGAGATCGCCATCGAGGGGCAGCCCCTGGTTCACGGTGACTATCAGACCCGCTGCAAGCTGCTGCGGATGATCTTCCAGGACCCCAACACCTCGCTCAACCGAAAAATTCGGGTCGGCCAGATCCTGGAGACGCCGCTGCGCCTCAACACGGCCCTGAGCGAGGAGGAGCGTCGGGAGAAGGTGATCCAGACCCTGCGCATGGTGGGCATGCTGGCAGATCACGCCCTCTTCTACCCACAGATGCTCTCCGCCGGTCAGCAGCAGCGGGTGGGGCTGGCGCGTGCGCTGATCCTCAACCCGAAAATCGTGGTCGCGGATGAGGCGCTCTCCACCCTGGACATCTCGGTGCGCTCCCAGATCATCAACCTGCTGCTGGAGATGCAGGAGACCATGGGGCTGAGCTATGTGCTGGTGGCCAACGATCTGGGCATCGTCAGCCACATCAGCGACGAGGTGCTGGTGATGCACGAGGGCCGGGTGGTGGAGCGCGGCAAGACCTTGCGGGTCTTCGCCGATCCCCAGCACGACGTGACCCGCCGCCTCATCCAGAACTACAACAACGAATACCGCCGCTGATCCCCAGCCGTTCCCCCTCAGGCCCATGGGCCGGGCATAAAAAAACCCGGCCTGATGTCACATCAGTCGCCGGGGGATTGCGCTCAAAAAAGTGATTGCGTCGCTCGTAGTAGGAACACCGAGATAGTAGGCAGCCCCTCTGGGCTCAACAACTGTCAGATCTGACAGGCAGGCCGCTATGGAACCTGAATTGCGGGTCCGGTGAGCAGATAAGCTCGGCCTCGAGACGACCAAAGAAGGCGATCCGCTCGCTGATATCCTCCCCGGCATATTGCTCAGCCAGTGCCAGATAGTCCTGGTAGTGGCGCGCCTCCGATCGCAGCAGGGAGACATAGAAGCGGCCCAGCTCCTCGTCAAGGTGAGGGGCAATCTTCGCAAAGCGCTCGCAGGAGCGCGCCTCTATGTAGGCGCCGATGATCATCTTGTCCACCACGGCCGCCGGCTCGTAGGTGCGCACGTGGGCCAGCAGGCTGCGGGCATAGCGGGAGGCGGTGACGGGGCCGTAGGGGATGCCGCGGGCCTGCATGATCTCCAGCACCTGCTCGAAGTGGTGCAGCTCCTCCTGAATGAGCCGCACCATGGGGAACAGCAGGGGATTGCGTTCGAGCTCGGCGAACACGCTTCTGTCGGACTCGCCCATGGTGCGTTTGCCGAGGATCTCGGCCTTCTCGGGGATGGCGTCCAGCTCACGGTAAAATTCGAGCTTGGGCAGCAGGTGCCGCTTCTCCTTGGGCAGGCAGTAGCGGCGCACCAGGCTGTGGGCCGTCAGGGCGGCCTTGTTCTCGCAGTTGGCGTGATCGATGAGCAGGGTCGGCAACTGGGCGGGGTCCCGCGCCATCTCCACCCACTCATCCGGGGTCTCGCAATACAGGAACTGGCGAACGGGGGCTAGCAGGTCATCCATCTGAACTCTTGTACTCTCTGGTTGGTCTTGATTGGCATATTTTGATGCGGCTTGATACGGCGGGCGAAGCCCGCGAAGGGGGCCCATGCTAACGGATCCCGCCCCGCCTGCCCAGCACAGAGGCAGCCTCACTCCAGCAGGCGTTTGAGGGAATCGCGCCGGACCAGCTTGCCACTGAAAGAGGGCAGCGCCTCGGGCTCCCCCTCCTCCACCATGGTGATCAGCCGGCTGATGGTCTCCTGGATCATCTCGGTCACCGGCATCTTGACGCTGGCCAGCGACGGAATGACGTAGGGAGCCAGGGCGATGTCGTCGAACCCCACCACGGAGACCTGCTCCGGCACCGACACGCCGCACTCGTGCAACTGCTTGATGGCACCGATCGCCATGTCATCATTGCTGGCGATCAGGGCAGTGAAGCTCATCCCGCGCGCCAGCAGGGTCGAGACGGCGGCCGCGCCGCAGGCGGGCGTCCACTTGCCGGGGGCGATCAGCGCCTCTTGCACGGGAATACCGTGCAGAGCAAGGGCCTCGCGGTAGCCGGCGAGGCGCTCCATGCCGGTGGGGGAATCCGCCGAGCCCGTGATGAAGGCGATGTCGCTGTGCCCCATCCCGACCAGCCTCTCCACCACGGCCGCGGCGGCAGCCTGCTGATCGGAGTAGACGCAGTGCGCCGGGTGGCGCCGCAGCCGCCGGTTGAGCACCATGATGGGCTGGGAGTGCTGCTCGATGAGCTCGTCCATCTCCTCGACGCTGAGAAAACGCGGGTAGATGATGACGCCGTCACAGCGGGAGTCGAGCAGGTACTGGATGGCCTGTCGCTCCTCCTCGGCGCTGTGCTTGCCGTCGGCCAGGATCAGCTGGCGGCCCCGATCTTCGGTCAGCCGCGCCGCGTGGGAGAGCAGCTCGCTGAAATAGACGCCGTGATAGAGGGTGTTGGTCACCACCAAGCCCAGAGTCTGGGTGTTTTTGGTGGCCAGCTGCCTGGCCAGCAGGTTGGGGCGATAGCCGCTCTCCTCTATGGCCTGGAACACCCGATCCCGGGTCTCCTGACTGGTATAACCATTGCCCGACAGTACCCGGGAGACAGTCGCCTTCGACACCCCTGCCCGCTTCGCCACCTCCAGCATAGTCGTCATCATCTTCCCCTCTTCTCGACGGGCCGCAGTGTACTGCACGGGACCCGCTTGTGCTAACGAGAATGGGCGCAGCCCCCCCTTTCAGTGATCCCATTCACGCTTCTGCACAATGGCGGTGCGACCGTCTTGTCTGTGAGTATGAAACTGAGCATGCTGTGTGGAACCGGTTCCACAATGCAGTTTCATTCCCGTCCTTCCCGTCGTCAATGACGGGGTTCGACAGGCCTCATTTGGTAAAAAGGATACGATTAGATGTCAAAGAACTACGCGGCCCTGGCCGGCAAGGTCATCACGGCCCTCGGCGGAACCGGCAACATAATCGCCGTGACCCACTGCATGACGCGCCTACGCTTCGTGCTGCAAGACCCCACCCAGGTGGACAGTCCAATGCTCAAGGCCACTGCCGGGGTACTTGGGGTGGTCAGCAGTGATAACCAGTGCCAGGTGATCATCGGCAACATGGTCTCCCACGCCTATCGCGAGGTGCTTGCCCAGTTGCCGGAAGGCGCACAGGGAGACGTGCCAGCGGCCAAGCCAGGTTTCAGCCTGCGCCGCATGGGCGCCGCCATCCTCGACGCCCTGATCGGCACCATGTCGCCGCTCATCCCGGCCATCATCGGTGGCTCCATGCTCAAGCTGCTGGCCATGGTGCTGGAGATGACCGGCGTGCTGGAGAAAGGTTCCTCGACCCTCACCATACTCGCGGTGGCCGGTGACGGCGCTTTCTTCTTCCTGCCCCTGATGGTGGCCGCCTCCGCCGCCGTCAAGTTCAAGACCAATATGTCGCTCGCCATCGCCATCGCCGGCGTGCTGGTGCACCCCAGCTTCATCGAGCTGATGGCCAGGGCCGCCGAGGGTGAACAGGTGACCTTCGCCCTGATCCCGGTCACCGCGGTGAAATACACCTACACAGTGATCCCGGCCCTGGTGATGACCTGGTGCCTCTCCTACATAGAGCGCTGGATCGATCGCATCACCCCGGCGGTGACCAAGAACTTCTTGAAGCCCATGCTGATAGTGCTGATTGCGGCGCCGCTCGCCATCCTGCTCATTGGCCCCATCGGCATCTGGATTGGCACCGCCATCTCGGGCCTGGTCTACACGGTCCACGACTACCTGGGCTGGCTGTCGGTGGCCATCATGGGCGCGCTCTGGCCTCTGCTGGTGATGACCGGCATGCACCGCGTCTTCACCCCGACCATCATTCAGACCATCGCCGAGACCGGCAAGGAAGGCATGGTGATGCCCTCTGAGATAGGCGCTAACCTCTCCCTCGGCGGCTCTTCCCTGGCCGTCGCCTGGCGCACCAAAAACCCCGAGCTGCGCCAGACTGCACTGGCGGCGGCCGCCTCCGCCATCATGGCGGGGATCTCCGAACCTGCCCTCTACGGCGTCGCCCTGCGATTGAAGCGCCCCCTCATCGCCAGCCTCATCAGCGGTTTCATCTGCGGCGCCGTCGCGGGCATGGCCGGGCTCGCCAGCCACTCCATGGCGGCCCCCGGGCTCTTCACCAGCGTGCAGTTCTTCGATCCGGCCAACCCCATAAGCATCGCCTGGGTGTTCGCCGTGATGGCGCTCTCCGTGGTGCTCTCCTTCGTGCTGACCCTGGTGATGGGCTTTGAAGACATACCGGTACAGGAGCAGGCACCCCAGACGCCAGCCCAGGCCGACGCGGCCATGCCGGGCCAGCCGGCCACCAGCCTGTGAATTCAAATCATCCGACATGACAAGAGGTAACCGATGTCGATAACCAGATTTCCCCAGGATTTCCTCTGGGGCGGCGCCCTGGCCGCCAACCAGGCGGAAGGCGGCCATCGCGAGGGGGGCAAGGGGCTGACCACGGTCGACATGATCCCCCATGGCGCCAACCGCATGGCGGTCAAGCTTGGCCAGGAGAAGCGCTTCACCCTGCGGGATGACGAGTTCTACCCAAGCCACGAGGCCATAGATTTCTACCACCGCTACAAGGAAGACATCGCCCTGATGGCCGAGATGGGCTTCACCGTGTTTCGCACCTCCATCGCCTGGAGCCGGCTCTACCCGAACGGCGACGAGCAAGAACCCAACCCCGAGGGCATCGCCTTCTACCGGGCGCTGTTCGAGGAGTGCAGAAAGTACAACATCGAGCCCCTGGTGACCCTGTGCCACTTCGACGTGCCCATGCACCTGGTGGTGGAGTACGGCTCCTGGCGCAACCGCCAGATGGTGGACTTTTTCACCCGCTATGCCCGCACCTGCTTCGAGCAATTCGACGGCCTGGTGAAGTACTGGCTCACCTTCAACGAGATCAACATCCTGCTGCACAGCCCCTTCTCCGGCGCCGGCCTGGTGTTCGAGAAAGGGGAGCACCAGGAGCAGGTCAAATACCAGGCCGCCCACCACGAGCTGGTCGCGAGCGCCCTGGCGACCCGAATTGCCCACGAGGTGAACCCGGCCAACCAGGTGGGCTGCATGCTGGCGGGGGGCAGCTTCTACCCCTACTCCTGCAAGCCGGAAGATGTCTGGGCCGCGCTGCAAAAGGAGCGTGAGAACCTGCTGTTCATCGACGTGCAGGCAAGAGGCGCCTACCCGGCCTATGCCGCCCGGGTGTTTCGCGAGAAGGGGATCCAGCTCGTCAAGGCGCCGGAGGATGATGAGATCCTCAAACACAGCGTCGATTTCGTCTCCTTCAGCTACTACGCCTCCCGCTGCGCCTCGGCCGACATGAATGCGGGCAACACCAGCGCCGCCAACGTGGTCAAGTCCCTGCGCAATCCCCACATCGAGGTGAGCCAGTGGGGTTGGGGCATAGACCCCCTCGGCCTTCGCATCACCATGAACAGCCTGTACGATCGCTACCAGAAACCCCTGTTCCTGGTGGAGAACGGCCTGGGAGCCGTGGACGAGATCAACACCTATGGCGAGATAGAGGACGACTATCGCATCGACTACCTGCGCGCGCACATCCGCGCCATGGGGGATGCCATCGAAGACGGGGTACCGCTGTTGGGCTACACCAGCTGGGGCTGCATCGATCTCGTTTCCGCCTCCACCGGCGAGATGAGCAAGCGCTACGGCTTCGTCCATGTGGACAGGGACGATGCCGGCCAGGGCACCCTGGCGCGCAGGCGCAAGAAGTCGTTCTGGTGGTACCAGAAGGTCATCGCCAGCAACGGGGAAGATCTGGCCTGAGGGCCGCCCCGCAGAGTAAGGGGCGGCTTGCGACAGAGACAAAAACAGAGATGGGGGCCCGGGCCTCCATCTCTGTTTCATGTCGACGACAGTCAGAAAACGTTTAACTGCCTTCGTTGAAGATCTCCAGGTTGCTGGTCCCTTCCTGCCACTCGCGCACCGCCTTGTTGTCGTCGCTGCGCAGGGCGTTCAGGTGGTCCAGATAACCCTGATCCACGTCCGAGGTCACGTAGTGGCCATTGAACACCGAGGTCTCGAAGTGGCGCAGCTCGGGGTTGATCTCCCGCACCGCCTCTTCCAGATCTTCCAGATCCTGGAAGATCAGGCCATCGGCGCCGATCAACTTGCACACCTCTTCCACTTCACGGCCATGGGCGATCAGCTCGTTGGCGGTGGGCATGTCGATGCCGTAGACGTTGGGGAAGCGGATTTCCGGTGCCGCCGAGGCGAAATAGACCTTGGCCGCCCCTGCTTCACGGGCCATCTGGATGATCTGCTCGGAGGTGGTGCCACGGACGATGGAGTCATCCACCAGCAACACCTTCTTGCCCTTGAATTCGGAGCTGATGGCGTTGAGTTTGCGACGCACCGACTTCTTGCGCTGGGTCTGGCCCGGCATGATGAAGGTACGACCTATGTAGCGGTTCTTCACGAAGCCCTGACGGTAAGGCAGGCCCAGGGTATGGGCGATTTCCAGCGCCACGTCACAGGAGGTTTCGGGGATGGGGATGACCACGTCCACGTCGAGATCTTCCCACTCCCGTGCAATCTTCTTGCCCAGCTTGCGGCCCATGTTGAGACGGGCGGCATAGACGGAGACCTTGTCGATGCACGAATCGGGGCGCGCGAAGTAGACGTACTCGAAGATGCAGGAGCTCATCTGCGGGTTTTCCGCACACTGCTCGGAGAAGAGCTGGCCCTGCTCTGTGATGTAGATGGCCTCGCCCGGAGCGACGTCACGCACCGTCTCGAAACCGATGGCGTCAAGCGCCACGCTCTCGGAGGCGAGCATGTACTCCACCTGGCCCTGCTCGTCAGCGCGACGACCCAGGATCAGCGGGCGGATGCCGTTGGGATCGCGGAAGCCGATGAGACCGTGGCCAATCACCAGCGAGACCACCGCATAGGCGCCGCGGATCTGCTGGTGCACCTTGCGCACCGCAGAGAAGATGTCTTCCGGCCGCAGCGCCATCTTGTCGCACAGATCCAGCTCGTGGGCCAGCACGTTCAGCAGCACTTCCGAATCGGAGGTGGTATTGATGTGGCGGCGGGCCACCTTGAACTGCTGCTCCTTGAGATCCTTGGCGTTGGTGAGGTTGCCATTATGGGCCAGCACCATGCCGTAGGGAGAGTTCACGTAAAAGGGTTGGGCTTCAGCGGCACTGGAGCTGCCTGCGGTGGGATATCTGACATGTCCTATGCCGATATGCCCCTTCAGTCGCTGCATGTGGCGCACTTCAAACACATCCTTCACCAGGCCGTTGGCCTTGCGTTGCCGGAAGTTTCCACTGTCAATGGTCACGATCCCGGCGGCATCCTGTCCCCTGTGCTGCAACACCGTCAAGGCGTCGTAGAGGGCCTGATTGACGGGGGTGGTGCCAACTATACCGACAATACCGCACATGTCTTTGCTACCTCGAAGTCACTGTACCTGTTGAAGAAAACTGGACGAGTTCAGCATGAACCCGAAAAACCACTGGATCACCGGCTTGAACTCGGGAACCAGTTTGGACGCCACCCACCAGTCGCTCTGGGAGAGGCTGGTGAAGGTATCCATGAAAAACAGCAGGGCACTGACGATCAGTACCCCGCGAATGGCGCCAAAACAGACCCCCAACACTCTGTCGGTGCCGGAAAGTCCCGTCTTTTCCACCAGCAGGCCCACCACGTAGTTGACCACGCTCCCCAGGATCAGGGTCGCCACGAACAGGGCGGCGATGGCGAGGCCGTTGCGCACCATGGCGTCGGAGAAAGAGGTGAAGTAGACGGCGAGATCCGGATAGAAATGGCTGGCAATGAAAAAGGCGACGAACCAGGTGACGAGGGACATGGCTTCCTTCAGGAAGCCGCGCACCAGGCTGATGAGGGCAGAGAAACCGACGATGCCGATGATGGCGTAATCAATCCAGACCATAGAAAAAGATGTCCTGCGAAATTGCGGCGCAGTCTAACAAAAACGATTGCGCAATGCTTGATAAAAATGTGTTAAAGGTTCAACTGAGCGCCGAAAGAGACCACTCTCGTCCCCTGCCGAGAGGGCGACTGGCGCCCAAATGCACAACGCCATGGCATGGCCATGGCGTTGTGCTGAGCAAGGGGGACTTAGCCGATGTGGGTCAGGCCACCCATGTAGGACTGCAGCGCCGCCGGGATGGCGATACGGCCGTCTTCCTGCTGGTAGTTCTCGATCACCGCCACCAGGGTGCGCCCTACCGCCAGGCCGGAGCCGTTCAGGGTGTGCAGCAGTTGCGGCTTGCCGTCGACACGCACGCGGGCCTGCATGCGGCGCGCCTGGAAGTCGGTACAGTTGGAGACGGACGAGATCTCGCGGTAGGTGTTCTGGGCCGGCAGCCACACTTCCAGATCGTAGGTCTTGGCGGCGCAGAAGCCCATGTCACCGGTACAGAGCGCCATCACGCGATACGGCAGCTCCAGCAGTTGCAGCACCTTCTCGGCGTGACCCACCATCTCTTCCAGCGCATCCCAGGACTTCTCCGGGTGCACCAGCTGGACCATCTCGACCTTGTCGAACTGGTGCATGCGGATGAGGCCGCGGGTGTCACGGCCATAAGAGCCGGCTTCGGAGCGGAAGCAGGGGCTGTGGGCGGTCATCTTGATGGGCAGTTCCTGCTCGTCGAAGATCTCGTCGCGGGCCATGTTGGTGAGCGGCACTTCGGAGGTAGGAATGAGGGAGAACTTGCGCACCTTGCCTTCGTCTTCCCCTTCGCCCTCGATACCTGTGTTGAACAGGTCCTGGGAGAATTTCGGCAGTTGGCCGGTGCCGTACAGGCTGTCCGGGTTCACCAGATAGGGCACGTAGCATTCGGTGTAGCCGTGCTGCAGGGTGTGCAGGTCCAGCATGAACTGCGCCAGCGCGCGGTGCAGGCGGGCAATCTGACCCTTCATCACCACAAAACGGGCACCGGAGAGCTTGACGCCGTTCTTGAAGTCCACGCCCTTGGCCGCTTCACCCAGATCGATGTGATCGCGCACTGGGAAGCTGAACTCGCGCGGGGTGCCCCAGCGGCGTACTTCCACGTTGTCGTTCTCGTCGCGGCCCACCGGGGTGGTGTCGCTCGGCAGGTTGGGGATGGCGTCTGAGATGGCCTTGATGTCGGCCAGCAGAGCCTCGAGCGCGACCTTGCTGGTCTCCAGCTCGTCGTTGATCTTGGTCACTTCGGCCTTGAGCGGAGCCACATCTTCGCCGCGACGGGCAGCCTCACCGATGGACTTGGAGCGGGCGTTGCGCTCGGCCTGCAGCTCCTGGGTACGGGACTGCAGATCCTTGCGTTTCTCTTCCAGAGCATTGACAGCCGCTACGTCCAGCGCGTAGCCACGTGTCGCCAGACGAGCGGCAGCTTCTTCGATATCGCTGCGCAGATATTTGGGATCCAGCATGGTTTACCTACTTTTTTAATGGGATCTGGGCCTGGGTCATCCGCCCTGGCGAGAAAACAGATCCGGAAGTTAACGTCGGTTGGCGCACCCCTATGTCTTCGGAATCGGGCCTTCTAAATCAAGAAGATGGTGCAAGGCCAAGACAAGCGGGGTCAGAGGGGCAGTGTAGCAGACCGCCCCCCCGCCCGAACAGGGCGTATTGCTGTCGTTTTTGCCAAGTTTGACGGCATCGGCAGGCTTATCTTCGCCGATCCGAGGGATCGCCATGCTGCCCGGACAACGTGTCTTTACTTGTCTCTTTGACGCGGGCTCTGCCGGTCCAGCTCGCGCAGGTAATCGAGCTTTTGGGTGATTTGCTTCTCGAGGCCCCGATCGGTGGGCTGGTAGTAGTGCTTGCCGGCCAATTCTGGCGGGAAGTACTCCTCGCCGGCGGCATAGGCGCCGGGCTCGTCGTGGGCGTAACGGTACTCGGCGCCATAGCCGAGCTCGCTCATCAGCTTGGTGGGGGCGTTGCGCAGGTGCGGCGGCACCTCGAAGTCCGGCAGGTTTTTGGCGTCATTGAGCGCCGCCTTCCAGGCGGTGTAGACCGCATTGCTCTTGGGAGCGCAGGCGAGGTAGACGATGGCCTGGGCGATGGCCCGCTCCCCTTCCGCCGGACCTATGCGGTGGAAGCAGTCCCAGGCAGACAGCGCCACCTGCATGGCACGGGGATCGGCATTGCCCACATCTTCCGAGGCAATCGCCAGCAAGCGGCGGGCGATATAGAGGGGATCGCAACCGGCACTCACCATGCGGGCATACCAGTAGAGGGCCGCATCCGGCGCCGAGCCGCGAATGGACTTGTGCACCGCCGAGATGAGGTCGTAGAAGTGATCGCCGCCCTTGTCGAAGCGCGCCACGTGCTCCCCCACCACGGCGGCGAGCAGGGCGCTGTCGATCACCCTCTCCCCTGTCCCATTGGCCTCGGCCATGTCGGCCAGGATCTCCAGGTAGTTGAGGGACTTGCGCCCGTCCCCATCCACGGCTTTGGCCAGCGCCGCTTTGACGCCGGGGGCAAAGGTGAGGCTGGGGTCATTGAGGCCACGGGGGTCTGTCATCGCCTGATCGATCATGGCGAGGATGTCCTCCTCCTCCAGCCGTTTGAGCAGGTAGACCCGGGCCCGGGAGAGCAGTGCGTTGTTGAGTTCGAACGAGGGATTTTCGGTGGTGGCGCCGATGAAGGTGATGGTGCCGTCTTCGATGTGGGGCAGGAACACATCCTGCTGGCTCTTGTTGAAGCGGTGCACCTCGTCCACGAAGAGGATGGTGCGCACCCCGCGCCAGCTGTTCTCCTTCGCCTTGTCGATGGCGGCGCGGATCTCCTTGATGCCGGAGGTGACCGCGGAGAGCCGCTCCACCTCGGCCTGGCAGTAGTGGGCCATCAGCTCGGCCAGCGTGGTCTTGCCGGTGCCGGGCGGTCCCCACAGGATCATGGAGTGGCAGTGCCCCGCCAGGATCGCCTTGCGCAGAGGCTTGTCAGCCCCCAGGATGTGCTGCTGGCCTATGTACTGATCCAGGTTCTGCGGCCGCATCCTGGCCGCCAGCGGACGAAAGTCCGACGAGAAATCCAATAAGAGGTTACTCATCTGTATTGACCCCCTGCGTCACGCCCGCCGCCGTTGACAGACGCACTGGCGAAAAATCCAGCGACCGCCTGCTCATCAGCGCTGATCGTCCAGCGTGACCCCCGCAGGCGTCTTGAACACGAACTCGTTGCCCTTGAGCACCGGCTTGCGGTTGAAGCTGCTCAAGGTGAATTCGCTCCACTGCCCCTGCGCCTCTTTCACGTCGAACCGGCTGATGTTGTTCTGACGGTCGAAGGTGATGCGGAAGGAGGCGATCAGCTCGTCCTTGTTGCGGCTGGTGACGGTGTAGACGTCCCCCTCCTGGGTCACGTCGTAGTTCTTCCAGAGCCCGACATCATTGCCGGCGATGAGCACGAAGGGGGTGTTGAGTACCGCATCCTTCATCTTGAGGGCGGTGACCTGTTCGACGAAGGGGTCATAGACCCACACATCCTTGCCGTCCGCCACGATCAGGCTCTCGTCCGGGGTCGTGGTGTGCCAGTTGAAGCGGTTGGGGCGCTGCACCAGCAGGGTGCCGCTCGCCTTCTGCAGCTCCTTGCCCTTGCTGTCATAGACGGTCTGGGCAAACTTGGCCGAGAACAGGCTGACACCCGTCAGCTTCTGCTTGAGATCGCTGGCCGCATCGGCCCACACCTGGCTGCTGGCAAGCAACAGTACAGAACCCATCAATAATGCTTTTTTCATCGCGATTCCCGTTGAAGAGGGCCAGATAAAAGGCCATGTCCGCAGACATGGCCAGGATGATATGAAGGCTTAATCACGCACCGGGGGCGGTGCCAGCACATCGCGCTGGCCGTTGCCCCCCGGAGAGCTGACGATGCCCTGGTTTTCCATCTGCTCGATGAGACGCGCCGCCCGGTTGTAACCAATCTTGAACTTGCGCTGCACGCTGGAGGTCGAGCCACGGCGGGATTCCACCACGAAGGCGACCGCCTCGTCGAACAGGGGATCCAGCTCCTCGTCACCACCGCCGCCGTACTCGCCGCCACCGCCCTCGCCATCCGACTCACCGGAGAGGATCTCCTCGATGTAGTTCGGCTCGCCGCGCAGTTTCCAGTCCGCCACCACCTTGTGCACCTCGTGGTCATCGACGAAGGCGCCGTGGACCCGGGTCGGGTTGGAGGTGCCGGCGGGCATGTAGAGCATGTCCCCCATGCCGAGCAGGGATTCGGCGCCGCCCTGATCCAGGATGGTGCGCGAGTCAATCTTGCTCGACACCTGGAAGGAGATCCGGGTCGGGATGTTGGCCTTGATGAGGCCGGTGATCACATCCACCGAGGGGCGCTGGGTCGCGAGAATGAGGTGAATACCGGCTGCCCGCGCCTTCTGGGCGATACGGGCAATGAGCTCTTCCACCTTCTTGCCGACGATCATCATCATGTCGGCGAACTCGTCCACCACCACCACTATGTGGGGCAGTTTTTCCAGCTCAGGCGGCATCTGATCCATGGAGTCACCCGGACGCCACAAGGGATCCCGCAGGGGCTCGCCCTCGGCGGCCGCGGCCAGCACCTTGTCGTTGTAACCCTTGAGGTTGCGCACCCCGACTGCGGACATCAGCTTGTAGCGACGTTCCATCTCGCCCACGCACCAGCGCAGGGCGTTGGCGGCATCCTTCATGTCGGTGACCACCTCGGTCAGCAGATGGGGGATCCCTTCGTAGACAGAGAGCTCCAGCATCTTGGGGTCGATCATGATGAAGCGCAGATCGTCCGGCGTCGACTTGTAGAGCATGGAGATGATCATGGTGTTGACCCCCACCGACTTGCCCGAGCCAGTGGTACCGGCCACCAGCAGGTGAGGCATCTTGGCCAGGTTCACCACCACGGGTTCCCCCGCGATGTCCTGCCCCAGCCCCATGGTCAGCGGATTGTGGCTGCCAGAGAAGGCCTCGCAGTCCAGGGTCTCACGCAGGTAGACGGTCTGGCGCACCCGGTTGGGCAGCTCGATGCCGACAAAGGTCTTGCCCGGGATAACCTCCACCACCCGCACACTGCTGGCGGAGAGGGAACGGGCGAGATCCCGGGAGAGGTTGGTGATCTTGCTCGCCTTCATGCCCGGCGCCAGATCCAGCTCGAAGCGGGTGATGACGGGGCCCGGATAGACGCCGACCACCTTGGCCTGCACGTTGTAGTCGGCGAGTTTCGCTTCTACCAGCCGGCCCATGCGGTCCAGCTCGTCCTTGCTCATCATCTGGGTCTTGGCGGGCGGGCGGTCGAGCAGCTCTATGCTCGGCAGCGGCGCCATGGCGGGCTGGGGGCGACGCTTGGGCTTGACCGGTGCGACCACCGCAGGCGCGGCAGCCTCCTCCCCTTCCGCCCAGGGCAGATCGAGTTCGTCATCCCCGTCATCGGCCAGGGCCGGCTGACGGCGGGCATTGGCAACGGCGGCGCGCTTGGGTCTGGCCACGGGCGCCGGCTCGTCCTCTTCATCATCGAATTGCGGATCGAACTGGAAGGTGTCGTCATCGAGCTCCGGCAGCCATTCGTCAGATTTTGACTTCTGGCTCCCCTTGGCCTTGGGGTTGCGCGTCCAGCTGCTATGGGGCTCGTCCTCTTCGTCGTCGAGATCGAGGGCGCCCACGCCCCCCTCCAGCAGGGGATCCGGCCCCTCAAAACGGGGCTGGCGCCAGCCGCCGGTGAGCCAGCGACCCAGGGTCGTCGGGAAATGGTAGATGGCGCTGACGCTGCCGGTGCAGGTGGCCCCGATCCGCTCGACTATGGTGAGCCAGGACCAGCCGGTGAACAGGGTGATGCCGGTGGCCACGAAGCAGAGCAACATCAGGTTGGCCCCGACCCCACCAAAGAGGGGCACCACGGCGGAGGCGATCACATCCCCCACCAGGCCGCCTGCGGAGAAATTCTGCAAGTCATTGAAGTTCATGCTGGCGATGGCGGACATCCCGAGCACCGTCAAGACAAAGCCGATGATGCGCACCGACAGGGTGAGATAGTCCACCTCCAGCAGCCGGCTCGGGCGCCAGAACAGGCTCCAGCCGAGCAGTACCACCAGGGGAGGTACCAGATAGGAGAAGGCCCCGAAGGTGAACATGGTGATGTCGGCGAGCCAGGCACCGGCGCTGCCCGCGAGGTTCTTCACCTCTCCCTGCCAGGAGGTCTGGGACCAACCGGGATCGGCGGGATGGTAGGTCAACAGGGCAAGCAAGAGATAGGCAGCCATCAGCGTGATGGCGATCAAGACGGCCTCGAAGATCCGTTGCGTACCTGACAAAGGAGTAAACAGCTTTTTATCGGCCAAACTCCGGCTCCTTTCTGAAAACATGTAATGCGGGGATAGGGGGCCTAGTATCCCTGAAAAGCCCACCGATTGTCAGCCAGTGCCTGAGGGCGGGGCCATGAATACAGTAATAAGAAGAAACGAGCGGACCGGCCGCTCGTTTCTGACTATCGTGACTCGTCGTGGTGCATGCAAGTCACAGCACAATCCCGCTTATCGGGTGCTGATCACCAGACGACTGCTCTGCTTGACCTCTTCCATCACCACATAGGTGCGAGTGTCATTGACGCCGGGCAGACGCAGCAGGGTTTCCCCCAGCAGGCGGCGGTAGGCCGACATGTCGCTGACGCGGGTCTTGAGCAGATAGTCGAAATCACCTGACACCAGATGGCACTCCTGGATCTCTTCGAGCACCTGAACAGCCTTGTTGAACTGTTCGAACACGTCGGGGGCGCCACGATTGAGGGTAATTTCCACGAACACCAGCAGAGACGCATCCAGATAATGAGGGTTCAGAATAGCGGCATATCCTTCGATATAGCCTTGACGCTCGAGGCGACGAACCCGTTCCAGACACGGTGTGGGACTCAGGCCAACTCGTTTGGACAACTCAACGTTCGAAATCCTGCCATCCTTTTGCAGTTCATTCAGAATGTTGCGGTCAATCCTGTCCAAATCCTTTAGCCGACTCTTAGCTTCCATCATTTAATTCCATCCTTTGGCTATTTTTTGGTAAGAATCACCAGTCATTTTATAATAATGGTCACAAATCCTGTCAATACCTGAATATACTAGGCGCAAATGTTGCTTAACATCTGGGCAACATAAACCACCAATCGATAGACGAGGGATAGCATGATTATCGGTGTACCTAAGGAAATAAAAAACCATGAATATCGCGTAGGCATGGTTCCGGCCAGTGTACGTGAACTGACAGCACGAAACCATACCGTTTTCGTCCAAAGCGGCGCAGGAAATGGCATTGGCTTCAGTGACGCAGATTATCTGGCTGCCGGAGCCGAAATTCTGGCCTCCGCGGCAGACGTTTTCGCCAAGGCGGAGATGATCGTCAAGGTCAAGGAGCCCCAGGCGGTCGAGCGCGCCATGCTGCGCCCGGACCAGACCCTCTTTACCTACCTGCACCTGGCGCCAGACCTGGCCCAGACCCGGGAGCTGGTCGACAGCGGCGCCGTCTGCATCGCCTACGAGACCGTCACCGACGGCCGTGGCGGCCTGCCCCTGCTGGCCCCCATGTCGGAAGTGGCCGGACGCATGTCTATTCAGGCCGGTGCCCAGGCGCTGGAGAAGTCCCGCGGCGGTAGCGGTGTGCTGCTCGGCGGCGTACCCGGCGTCGAACCGGCCAAGGTGGTGATCATCGGTGGTGGCGTGGTGGGTTCCAACGCAGCCCGCATGGCCATCGGCCTGCGTGCCGACGTGACCATACTCGACAACAACATCGACACCTTGCGTCGTCTCGACAGCGAGTTCCAGGGGGCGGCCAAGGTGGTCTACTCCAATCGCGAGACCCTGGAGCGCCACCTGCTGGCGGCGGATCTGGTCATCGGCGGCGTGCTGGTACCGGGCGCCACTGCGCCAAAACTTGTCAGCCGTGACCACATTGCGCGCATGAAGCCGGGCTCCGCCATCGTGGATGTGGCCATCGATCAGGGTGGCTGCGTCGAGACCTCTCACGCCACCACCCACGAGGATCCCACCTTCATCGTCGACGAGGTGGTGCACTACTGCGTAGCCAACATGCCGGGCGCCGTGGCCCGCACTTCCACCGTGGCCCTCAACAACGCCACCCTGCCCTTCATCATCAAGCTGGCGGAACAGGGTTATCGCGGCGCACTGCTCAGTGATCCCCACCTGTTGCACGGCCTGAACGTGATGGCGGGCAAGATCACCTGCAAGGAGGTCGCCGTGGCGCACAACCTGGCCTACACGGATCCCCTGACCCTGCTGAACTGATCCCGCCCCCGCCAGGGAGCGTCGATGAGTGAAAATCCGCCCGCGATGGGCGGTTTTTTTATGGCTCAAATCCAGCCATCCTTTCCTCTCTTTGGCGATTGCCACAATCGATGCCCTGGCCTTTGACCCCGGATCACGAATTACCTACAATCGCGCAAACTCATCACGTCTCGGAAATCACATCATGAGCCAAGTTACTCATAGCAAACTGCTGATCCTGGGCTCCGGCCCGGCGGGTTATACCGCCGCCGTCTACGCCGCCCGCGCCAACCTCAATCCCCTGCTCATCACCGGCATGCAGCAAGGTGGTCAGCTGACCACCACCACAGAGGTGGAAAACTGGCCAGGGGACGCGGAAGGGCTGACCGGCCCGGCCCTGATGGAGCGCATGAAAGAGCATGCGGAAAAATTCGATACCCGCATTCTGTTTGATCACATCAATGAAGTGGAGCTGACCCAGCGCCCGTTCCGCCTCAAGGGTGACAACGGTGAATACAGCTGCGACGCGCTGATCATCGCCACCGGCGCCTCCGCCAAGTACCTGGGCCTGCCTTCCGAAGAGGCCTTCAAGGGCCGTGGCGTCTCCGCCTGTGCCACCTGTGACGGCTTCTTCTATCGCAACCAGGAAGTGGCCGTGGTCGGCGGCGGCAACACCGCCGTGGAAGAGGCGCTCTATCTGGCCAACATCGCCAAGAAGGTGCATCTCATCCATCGCCGCGACGAGTTCCGCGCCGAAAAGATCCTGATCAAACGTCTGCACGACAAGGTCGAGAGCGGCAACATAGTGCTGCACACTCACCAGACCCTGGACGAGGTGCTGGGTGACAACATGGGCGTGACCGGCGTGCGCCTGCGCAGCACCCGGGACGACTCCACCTCCGAGCTGCCGCTGATGGGGGTCTTCATCGCCATCGGTCACCAGCCCAACACCCAGATCTTCGAAGGCCAGCTGGCGATGGAAAACGGCTACCTCAAGGTGCGTGGCGGCCTGGAAGGGTTCGCGACCCAGACCAGCATCCCGGGCGTGTTTGCCGCCGGCGACGTGGCCGACCACGTCTACCGTCAGGCGATCACCTCAGCCGGTACCGGCTGCATGGCAGCCCTGGATGCCGAGCGATATCTGGACGCACAATAAGCACAAGGATATAAAGGGCATGCCAAGTGGCATGCCCTTTTCTTTTAAGGAGCCGGATGAAACGGAAAATATTGATTGTGGAAGACAGCCTGACGATTCGCCGCATGTTGACTCAGGCCATTTCGCAACAAACCGGGCTGGAGATTGATGCGTTCGATACCCTTGAAGGCGCCCGCGACTGTCAGGGCGAAGAGTACGTGGTCGCCCTGGTGGATCTCACCCTGCCGGATGCCCCGAGTGGAGAAGCCGTCAATGTGCTGCTGGAACGTGGTCTGCCCGTGGTGATCCTCACCGCCGACATCAGCGAGGAGAAACGGGAAGCCTGGCTGGAGGCCGGTGTGCTGGATTACGTGATGAAGGATTCACGCCACTCCCTGCAATACGCCGTCAGCCTGGTGCACCGCCTCTACCTCAATCAGGCTATCGAGGTGCTGGTGGTCGATGACTCCCGCACCTCCCGCCATCGCACCGCTGCCCAGTTGCGCAAACAGCTGCTGCTGGTGCACGAGGCAACCTGCGCCCGGGATGCCCTGGCCCTGCTCGAGCAGCACCCGGCCATTCGCCTGATGCTGGTGGATTACTACATGCCGGAGATAGACGGCATCAGCCTGGTGCGGATGCTGCGTGAGCGTTACAGCAAGCAGCAGCTCGCCATCATCGGCATCTCGGTGTCGGACAAGCACGGCCTCTCTGCCCGCTACCTCAAGCAGGGGGCGAACGACTTTCTCAACCAGCCGTTCGAGCCCGAGGAGCTGCAGTGCCGGGTCAGCCACAATCTGGAGGCGCTCGAGCAGTTCAACAACATCCAGGAATCGGCCAACCGCGACTACCTGACCGGGCTCTACAACCGGCGTTACTGGTTCAACGAGGGGCAGAAGTGGTTCGAAGAGCATCAACGTCAGCAGGCGCAGCTCGCCCTGTGCGTGCTGGACGTGGATCATTTCAAGCAGGTCAACGATCACTGGGGCCATGCCATCGGCGATCAGTTGCTCTGCCACCTGACCCGGCTGCTCACCCAGTTCTTCCCGGATGCCATGATAGCCCGTTTCGGTGGCGAGGAGTTTGCCCTGATGGTGCCCCACTGTCCGGTTCCCGTGCTGCTCAAGCGGCTGGAAGGGCTGCGGCAACAGCTGCGTCAGCAGCCGCTGTCACGGGAAGTACCGCTCTTTGTGCGCGCCAGCTTTGGCGTCATCAAGGTCGGGCGGCTCTCCATGGACGAGGCGCTGAGTGAGGCAGATCGCCAGCTGTATCAGGCAAAGAACACAGGTCGCGACAAAATAGTCTGCCAGGACGCCTGAGCGAGTCTCGAAAGAGACACTCCGTGTAGTACCGCCCGGCGCCCCTTGCGGCCGCCGGGTTATTCCCCCTTCTGATTGCACTCTACCCGCTCACGGGTTTCCTCAATAGGTCTTGTCGACCCGCACCCCATCGCTGAAATAGAGGATGCGCACCTTGTCTCCGCTCGCAAACACCATGGCCGGATCGTAGTCCTGGATAACGTTGATGAGCCCGTTCTGTTCATTGCGGATCAAGAGCTCCACCAGCTGGTTCTCCACCACGCTGCCACCGGACTGGTAGTGCTGCACCGCAGCAGCCCCCGCCAGTGCCCCCACGGCGGTGGCGATCTCCCGCCCATGACCGCCGCCAAACTGGTTGCCAAGCAGTCCCCCCAGCACGGCGCCACCCAGGGTTTTCCAGCCGGTATGCTCGGATTCCAGCACCTGGCGCTGGGTGATGTTGCGCACCGTGTCCACCTGGCCAAACACCACCTGATCGACGGGGCGAGCCGTATTGCGCTCGTAGGGTGCAGCCCAGGCGGGCGCCGTGACAAAGCCCAGCAAGCTGGATACTATCAGGATAATGGCCTTCATCTGTGAACCTCTGTCTTATGTCTCGCTATCTCACCGAACTGGATGATGAGCTGTGCTGGTTTCCCTCCCCCAGCCATGCGCTGGAAGAACCCAATGGCCTGCTGGCGATTGGGGGAGATCTCTCCCCTGCCCGTTTGCTGGCAGCTTATCACAGCGGGATCTTTCCGTGGAATGAGCCACATCAGCCGCTGCTGTGGTGGTCGCCGGATCCCAGGGGGGTGATAGTGCCCGATGAGCTGCACATAGGGCGCAGCCTGCAGAAGTATCTGCGCCGCACCCCCTTCGACATTACCATCGATCATGCCTTCGATGAGGTGATAGCGGCCTGCGCCGCCCCCCGTCGCAGCGCCAGCGGCACCTGGATAAGCGCCCCCATGATCGACGCCTATCGGCAGTTGCACCGCCTGGGCCATGCCCACTCCGTCGAGATCTGGCAGGATGGTCAGTTGCAGGCGGGGCTCTATGGTCTCTCCCTTGGCCGCCTCTTCTGCGGTGAATCCATGTTCAGCCGCATCGATAACGGCGCCAAACTGGCCATGGTGGCGCTCTGTCGCCACTTCGCACGCCATGGGGGTGCCCTCATCGACTGCCAGATGCAGAACGACTTCCTGGCCACCCTGGGAGTCCAGGAGTGGCCAAGAAGCCGGTTTCTGACCACATTGGCGAGCCTGATCAAGCAACCACTGCAAGACGGTTGCTGGCAGCAGAGGAGAATCAGCCTATGACCGAAGAAGTGATCCTCAAGGTAGGCCTGACCCCCAGACACCCGTGTAGCTACCTCGGCCATGAGCAGGAGCAGTTGCTGGTACTGATGGATCATGAGCTGCTCAATGCGGCCGGTTACGAGCGGCTGCTGACGGCGGGATTCAGGCGCAGTGGCAACGACATCTATCGCCCCCATTGCCCGGCCTGCAGCGCCTGCCAGTCACTGCGCATCCACAGCGAGCGTTTCGTGCCTAACCGCGGCCAGAAACGCGTTCGTCAGCTGAACCGGGATCTCGAGCTGGTGCTGAGCTACGACGACAAACCCGAGTATTACCAGCTCTATGAGCGCTACATCCGCGAGCGCCACCACGATGGCAGCATGTACCCACCGAGCCGCACCCAGTACAAGGGATTCCTGCACTGCGACTGGATGCCACCGCTCTACATGGAGATACGCAAGGAGGGACGCCTCATCGGGGTGGCCACCACGGACCTGCTCCCCCACTCCATGAGCGCCATGTATACCTTTTTCGATCCCGATTATGCCGACCGCTCTCTGGGCACCTTTGCCATTCTGAGCCAGTTGGAACTGGCCAGGCGCACCGGTCGCAGCTGGCTGTATCTGGGCTATCTGGTGGAGGCGTGCCGCAAGATGAATTACAAGCGCCAGTACCTTCCCCACGAGCTGCTGGTGCAGGGAGAATGGAAAAATATCGACACCAAGCCCGAGTAAACTTTACACATAGCCTTAAATCCGGCATGATCCAGCGGTTTTTTGTTGTGGCTTATCAAGAGGATTCAATGGCTAAAGAAGACAGTATTGAGATGCAGGGTACCATTCTCGAAACCTTGCCCAATACCATGTTCCGTGTGGAACTGGAAAATGGTCACGTGGTTATCGCTCATATTTCCGGCAAGATGCGCAAAAACTACATCCGTATCCTGACTGGGGACAAAGTAACGGTGGCTCTGACTCCGTACGATCTCTCCAAGGGACGTATTGTTTTCCGCTCTCGCTAAGCCAGGAATTCAGCAAAAAACCCCAGCCTCGCGGTTGGGGTTTTTTGTCGTTTCTGGCCTCAATCACATTTAGTGAGAGACAGCTTCAACATTGACCTGGAAGTCAAAGCTGAGGCTGTTATTCACCAGCTCCACTCTCACTACTCCGCCATCGACCAGTGAGCCGAACAGGATCTCATTGGCCAACGGCTTCTTGAGGTGCTCCTGAATGACCCGTCCCATGGGTCTTGCACCCATTGCCCGATCATAACCCTTCTCGGCCAACCAGTGGCGCGCCTCTTCAGATACCTCCAGTGATACCCCTTTGGCATCCAGCTGTACCTGCAGTTCGACGATGAACTTGTCGACCACCTGATGGATCACCGCCATGTCCAGATGGTTGAACCAGATGGTGTGATCGAGCCGGTTGCGAAACTCCGGGCTGAACGTCTTGTTGATCACCGCCATGGCGTCGTGACTCATGTCCTGCTGCTGGAAGCCAATGGACTTGCGCTGGGTCTCCTGCACGCCCGCGTTGGTAGTCATCACCAGGATCACGTTGCGAAAATCGGCCTTGCGTCCGTTGTTGTCCGTCAGGGTGCCGTTGTCCATCACTTGCAGCAACAAGTTGAAGACATCCGGATGCGCCTTCTCGATCTCGTCCAGCAGCACCACCGAATGGGGATGCTTGAGCACCGAGTCGGTCAGCAAGCCCCCCTGCTCGAAGCCCACATAGCCGGGAGGCGCCCCGATCAGGCGGGAGACGGTATGGCGCTCCATGTATTCGGACATATCAAAGCGCAGTACCTCGACCCCGAGCGCCTTGCCGAGCTGCTGGGTGACTTCGGTCTTGCCCACCCCGGTCGGGCCGGCAAACAGGAAGCAGCCCACAGGGCGACGCTCGTTGCCAAGGCCGGAACGCGACAGTCGGATCGCGTCGGTCAATACGGTAATGGCCTTGTCCTGGCCGAACACCACCATCTTGAGGTTGCGCTCCAGGTTCTTCAGTACCTCCTTGTCGGAGGAGGAGACTGATTTCTCCGGGATGCGGGCAATCTTCGCGACTATGGCCTCGATTTCCGGCACATTGATCACTTTTTTACGCTTGCTGACCGGCAGCAGACGTTGCCCCGCCCCCGCCTCGTCGATCACGTCGATGGCCTTGTCCGGCAGGTGGCGGTCATTGATGTACTTGGCGGAGAGCTCGACCGCAGCGCGGATGGCCTTGACGGTGTAGCGCACGCCATGGTGAGACTCATAACGGCTCTTGAGCCCCATCAGGATGCGGGTGGTGTCATCTATGCTCGGCTCGACGATGTCGATCTTCTGGAAGCGGCGCGCCAGAGCCCGATCTTTTTCGAAGATCTGGGAATACTCCTGATAGGTGGTTGACCCCACACAGCGCAGCAGACCATTGGAGAGCAGCGGCTTGATGAGGTTGGCCGCATCCAGCTGACCGCCAGAGGCTGCACCCGCCCCAATGATGGTGTGGATCTCGTCGATGAAGAGGATGGCCCCTTCCTGACGCTCGATCTGCTTGAGCAGCACCTTGAGACGCTTCTCAAAGTCACCACGGTACTTGGTCCCTGCCAGCAGGGAACCCATGTCCAGAGAATAGATGGTACTGTTTGCTATCACCTCGGGCACGTCACCCTTGACGATACGATAGGCGAGCCCCTCGGCGATGGCGGTCTTGCCCACACCAGCCTCCCCCACCAGCAAGGGATTGTTCTTGCGGCGACGGCACAACACCTGAATGGTGCGGCTCAGCTCCTGATCGCGACCGATCAGCGGATCGATGCGCCCCTCCAGTACCAGCTGGTTGAGGTTGGTGGCAAAGCTCTCGATCTGGGCGGAGGAGACCTCGTCATCGGACTCGGCATTATTGCCGCCACTCTCGGGCTTGCTGTCTTTGCGCACCCCGTGGGAGAGGAAGTTCACCACATCCAGCCGGCTGATCTCGGCTTTTTTCAGGAAGTAAGCGGCCTGGGACTCCTGCTCGCTGAAGATGGCGACCAGCACATTGGCACCGCTCACCTCGGTATTGCCCGACGACTGGACATGGAACACGGCACGTTGCAGCACGCGCTGGAAGCCAAGGGTCGGTTGGGTTTCTCTGTCTTCGTCATCACGGGGGATGAGCGGGGTCGTTTGATTGATGAAGGCGCGTATTTCCTTGCGCATCTGCTCCACATCCGCACCACACGAATTCAGCGCCTCATGGGCTGAACTGTTATCCAGCAGGGCTAACAACAGGTGCTCGACGGTCATGAATTCGTGGCGCTCGTCACGGGCCAGCTTGAAAGCCTCGTTCAGCGTCTTTTCTAGATCTTTGTTCAACATAGGCACCTCCCCTCAGTACAGCCACAATGCGGTGTCGTTATCGCCATCAAGTCATCAGATTCAAGCCTTTTCCATGGTACATAGCAGTGGATGTTCGTTGTTACGTGAATAGGTGTTGACCTGGACCACTTTGGTCTCGGCAATCTCGGCGGTAAATGTGCCGCAGACTCCCTTACCACTATAATGCACGCTCAGCATGACCTGAGTGGCCTTCTCCAGATCCATACCAAAGAACCTTTGCAGCACCTCCACCACGAACTCCATCGGTGTGTAGTCATCGTTGTTCAAGACGACCTTGTACATGGGTGGCGGTTGCAGCTTCGTTTTCTCTGCTTCTGCAATCTCTTCATTAGCAAAGAGTTCTTTCTGCTTGCTCATAATTGCGCTTTGGTACCTCTAGATTACTACCGTCTCGCTCAAGATTGTCAATAGACTTGTTAACCAGATCACATCGGTTGTTAACAACTTCTTGACTCGCTTAAAAGTTGGACTAGATTGGTTACTTGCTAATCGGCGCCCGTCTGCTACGGGGTGATGCTCTAGTTATATAAGGCTGGCGCAGGTTACTCAACGACTTCAGGGTAATCAATAAAAGGATGTAGATGTATGGCAACCGGAACAGTCAAGTGGTTCAACAACGCAAAAGGATTTGGGTTTATCTGTCCGGAAGGCGGTGGTGAAGACATCTTCGCTCACTACTCCACGATTCAAATGGAAGGTTACAAGACCTTGAAAGCGGGTCAGGCAGTCAACTTCGAACTGCAGCAGGGGCCGAAAGGAAATCACGCCTCTGTCATCGTGCCAAACGAAGCACAGAACATGTAAGAGTCAAACTGGATAAATTGAAAAACGGCATCCCGCAAGGATGCCGTTTTTTATGTCGCTCGATATGTCGACACAATAAGAAAGGCCAGGCCTTCCTTATTGTGTGCTCTTGCGAGCTATCCCTGTCAGCGCGCCAGCAGGATGTTGAGCATGCGGCGCAGCGGCTCGGCGGCGCCCCACAGCAGCTGGTCACCCACGGTGAAGGCCGCCAGGTATTCCGGGCCCATGTTGAGCTTGCGCAGACGGCCTACCGGAATGCTGAGGGTGCCGGTAACGGCGGCCGGGGTCAGCTCGCGGGCGGTGATGTCGCGATCGTTGGGGATCACCTTGACCCAGTCGTTGTGGGCGGCCAGCAGGGCCTCGATTTCGGGGAGCGGCACATCTTTCTTCAGCTTGATGGTGAAGGCCTGGCTGTGGCAGCGCAGGGCACCGATGCGCACACACAGACCATCCACCGGAATGGCGGCGTTCTCGATACCGAGGATCTTGTTGGTCTCGGCCTGCCCCTTCCACTCTTCGCGGCTCTGACCGTTGTCGAGCTTGGTGTCTATCCAAGGGATGAGGCCACCGGCCAGCGGTACGCCGAAGTTGTCCACCGGCAGGGTGCCGGAGCGGGTCTTCTCGGTGATCTTGCGCTCGATGTCGAGGATAGCGGAGGCAGGATCTGCCAGCTCTACCGCCACTTCGTCGCGCAGCAGCCCCATCTGGGTGACCAGCTCGCGCATGTGACGCGCGCCACCGCCCGATGCGGCCTGATAAGTGGCCACGCTCACCCACTCCACCAGATCGGCCTTGAACAGGCCACCCAGGGCCAGCAGCATCAGGCTGACGGTGCAGTTGCCGCCGACGAAGGTCTTGATCCCCTTGTCCAGCGCCTCGTCGATCACGTCGCCGTTGACCGGATCCAGGATGATGACGGCGTCCTTCTCCATGCGCAGGGAGGAGGCGGCATCAATCCAATAACCCTGCCAGCCGGCGGCCAGCAGACGGGGATAGACATCCTTGGTGTAGTCGCCACCCTGAGCCGTGATGATGATCTCCTGCGCGGCCAACGCCTCGATATCGAAGGCGTCCTGCAGGGTGCCGGCATCGACGCCGAAATTGGGGGCGGCCTCACCGGCCTGGGAGGTGGTGAAGAAGGTGGGTTGAATGCGGGCAAAATCCTTCTCTTCCTGCATCCGGCTCATCAGTACCGAACCCACCATGCCACGCCAACCGACCAAACCAACTTTTTTCATAATGTCCTACCCTGGATAGCTGCTGTAAAAATGAAGTCTCATATGCCGTGATCCCTTGCCGGACGGGGGGCCGTTCACAAATTGGTCACAAGCATGATGTGTAATTAATGCGTCTGTCCACATTACGGATTGTGGCGACGGGCGCAAGTCGAATTGCGCAATATTCTGTGTCATTTGCCGCAATAACCATGGGTTCCGGGCTACCGCGCTTGGCGGACTCCCCATCGGTCAGGCATCATGATGTCCGACTGGCAACCACTGCCCCCTGGGGACGACCCCAAGGCCTTCTTGACTCGCAGGGACGACCCTGCCCCGCCTGGAATACTCATATGCCCTGGTTACTCCTGCTGTTGGCCGGCCTGTTCGAGGTCGCCTGGGCCATCGGCCTCAAGTACACCGACGGTTTCAGCCGTCCCCTCCCTACCCTGCTGACTCTCTCTGCCATGGGGGTGAGCGTGCTGTTGCTCGCCATGGCGGTCAAGCAGCTGCCCCTTGGCACCGCCTACGCGGTCTGGACCGGCATAGGCGCGGTCGGTACCGTGCTGATGGGGATCTGGCTGTTCAACGAACCGGCCACCCTGGCCCGTGTGCTTTGCCTGCTGCTGATCATCGGCGGTATCCTGGGGCTCAAGTTGATCGGCTGATAACGAGATGGAAGCTTCGTCCCACGACGTCCCACCAGCACGTATAAAAATGGCCACCCAGGGTGGCCATTATGTTCTCCTCATGCCCCGCCGGGGTTTCCTATCAGCACGCTCTCTATCCGGGCGCCCGGCATCATCTGCCTTAACCCCTCTACCAGCCGATCACCGGCCTCCTGCAGTGCCGCCAGCGGCATTTCAGGCAAGCTCTCCAGAATGAACCACATCTGCCCGGACTCAGCACTGAGCCGGGTTCTGGTCCCCTGACGCCAATTCCAGCGGCGACAGGTCACGCCTCTGTCATCACACCAGACCACCTCGCCAGGTTCGGGGGTCTCGTGGGCAGGGGCCCCCTCCTTCATGGTGTCAAACAGCTCGGTGCCATCGGCAATGATCAGCCGGGGCGACCCTTCATATGCGGTGAGATCCTCCCCACCGACGGGGATGGCGTACTCGATGCTGATGGCGTTGTAGAGATCGACGACGGGATCGATGCAGGACAGGCTGCCCTCGCGTTGCACCCGCTTGAGCAGCGCCTGTGCCGAGCAGGGGGTGCGCTGGGGCTTGGCACCGAAGCGTTTGAACACCTCGCCCCAGGCGGACAGATGCGCCTGTGCCCAGGGGGCACCGCCCGCCGCGACGGATTGGCAGGCCCGCGCAAGCGCTTGTGCGCCGACGTTGCGATCGACGATGCTGGCCCCGTCGACCTGAATGCTCAGGGCCCGGAATCCCGGGGCCAGCCTGGTCACCCTGGCATCAATCTGTGGTGTCATGAATGGCATAGCAACTCCCAATAAATGATCCGTGGTGAAGGCAATAACGGCAGACGAGGCCACATACCCCATGCCCGGAGGGCAGGCCCGTGATGCTTGTCACCACGAAGAAACAAGTCGACCCCATGATGGGCGACGGCATGACATAAAAAAAACTACTTTTTCTTAATGTTGTTCAGGAGAGCTAATAACCCAGCCTATTCAGGCCACCGACAGCCCCCTGACCCGCACCTGGAATGGGATTGTCCTGGCCGCTTTTCCCGCCACTCATGCTATTATCTGCGACCGAACATGAGCCAATAAAAATCAGGATATTGTGATGACCGACCACACTTTTATTCCCGGCAAGGACGCGGCGCTGGAAGACTCCATCGAACGCTTCCAGACCAAGCTGCAGGCCCTGGGCTTTGATATCGAAGAGGCCTCCTGGCTCAACCCCGTGCCCAACGTCTGGTCCGTGCACATCCGGGACAAAGAGTGCGCCCTCTGCTTCACCAACGGCAAGGGAGCCAGCAAGAAGGCTGCCCTGGCTTCGGCCCTGGGGGAGTATTTCGAGCGTCTCTCCACCAACTACTTCTTTGCCGACTTCTATCTGGGTGAGCAGGTGGCGAACGGTGACTTCGTCCACTACCCGAACGAGAAGTGGTTCCCCATCCAGGGTGACCAACTGCCTGCCGGTCTGCTCGACAGCTTCACCCGCAAGTTCTACAACCCGGACGGCGAAGTGACCGCCGACATGCTGGTGGACCTGCAGTCCGGCAACGAGGAGCGTGGCATCGTCGCCCTGCCGTTCGAGCGCCAGTCCGATCATCAGACCGTCTACATCCCGATGAACATCATCGGCAACCTCTATGTCTCCAACGGCATGAGCGCCGGCAACACCAAGACCGAGGCCCGCACCCAGGGCTTGTCCGAGGTGTTCGAGCGCCACGTGAAGAACAAGATCATCGCCGAGGCCCTGAGCCTGCCCGAGATCCCGAGCGAGGTGATCGCCCGCTATCCCGGCATCAAGGCCTCCATCGAGGCGCTGGAGGCCGAAGGTTTCCCCATCTACAGCTTCGATGCCTCGCTCGGCGGACGCTATCCGGTCATCTGCGTGGTGCTGCTCAACCCGAGCAATGGCACCTGCTTTGCCTCCTTCGGCGCCCACCCGCGCTTCGAAGTGGCGTTCGAGCGGACCGTCACCGAGCTGCTGCAGGGCCGTGGCCTGAAGGATCTGGACGTATTCGTGCCGCCGTCATTCGACAACGAGCAGGTGGCGGATCACCACAACCTGGAAACTCACTTCATTGACTCCTCCGGTCTCATCAGCTGGGATCTGTTCAAGCAGGAGTCCGACTTCGAATTTGCCGACTGGGACTTCCGTGGCACCTCCCAGCAGGAGTTCGATCACCTGATCGGCATCTTCCACGAGCTGGAGCAACCGGTCTACATCGCCGACTACGAGCACCTCGGCGTCTACGCCTGCCGCATCCTGGTGCCGGGCATGTCCGACATCTATCCGGTCGAGGATCTGCTGCTGGCCAACAACACCATGGGCGCCCACCTGCGGGAAGTGATCCTGGCGCTGCCGTCCCTGGAGTGGAACGCGGAACAGTACATGGCGCTGTTCGATCAGCTGGACGAAGAGGGGCACGACGAGCGCACCCGCGTCCGTGAGCTGCTCGGCATCGCCGCCGCCAAGGGCTCCGCCCTGCATACCCTGCGGATCGGTGAACTCAAGGCCATGCTGGCCCTGGCCGCAGGTGACCTGGAGAGCGCACTGGATCTCATCGACTGGACCATGGAGTTCAACCAGTCGGTGTTCCCGGCCGATCGCGCGAACTACTACCGTGCCCTGCGCGCCTGCGTCGAGCTGTTCCTGGATGAAGAGCGTGATCCAGAGCAGTACCGCCCGGTGTTCACCCGCATGTTCGGGGAAGAGACCCTGGCCGAGGCTTGGGCCCATGCCCGCGGCGAGGCACGCTTCCATGGTCTGGAGACTGCGGATCTATCCCTGTCCCAGTTCCCCCTGCATCAGAAACTGCTGGCAGCCTACGAGAAGCTGCAAAAAGCCAAACGAATCCATACATGGCGTTGACATGCCAGTGTGACGAAGGGGCCTGATGGCCCCTTCTGTTTTATGGTCTACGCTTTTGCTGGCCACTACTCAAAGATGAAATAAATAACAAAAAATACCTCTTAGGGGGTTGTCAATTTGAAGTTCATCGTGCACGGCGGCCTCAAAGGTGCATTGCCAGTGCCTTTTTTGATGCAGCAGATATAAACTCTTAAAAATCATGAAATTAAAAACACACCACCTTCTGTTTCACCTGAAACCTGGTGTAAAGTCAAGCTTCCGGATGAATAAAAAACCTGTAGTAAAATTACATTCACAATCTGTAATTCTTGATCGGAGTCAATTTTGGGGATCAGCCCCTTTGTTATGATTTCCACAGGCAAAATATGCAGGTACTGAGAATTGAAAGCAGAATCTCCCTTTGATTGTCTGAAGCCCGAAGCCATCGCCGCCCTGGCCGAAGACATTACCTATGCCAAGGCCACCAAGCCCGCATACAAGGTCATTCCCCTGGCCATCACCGCTGGCGCCTTCATCTCCATCGCCTTCGTCTTCTATATCACCGTCACCACGGGCTCAAGCGGCATGGCCTGGGGCATGTCCAAGCTGGTGGGCGGCATCTGCTTCTCCCTCGGTCTCATCCTCTGCGTGCTGCTCGGCGCCGAACTGTTCACCTCCACTACCCTCACCCTGGTAGCCAAGGCGGCGAATCGCATCAGCTGGGCCCAGTTGCTCAAGAACTGGGGACTGGTCTACTTCGGCAACCTCATCGGCGGTCTCATCATAGTCGCGCTCATCATCATGTCGGCGGAATACACGGCAGCGGATGGTCAGTGGGGGCTGAACGCCATGAAAGTGGCCCAGCACAAGATCCATCACACCTTCTTCGAGGCCGTGGCCCTTGGCATCCTCTGCAACCTCATGGTGTGTCTCGCCGTGTGGATGGCCTTCGGCGCCCGCAGCGCCACCGACAAGGTGATGGTGATGCTGCTTCCCGTCGCCATGTTCGTGGCCTCCGGTTTTGAGCACAGCATCGCAAACATGTTTATGATCCCGGTCGGTATCGCCATCCACAGCGTCGCGAGCCCGGAATTCTGGCAGGCCATCGGCCAGGATCCGGCAACCTTTGCCGACCTGACCGTGTCCAACTTCGTCCTGCACAACCTCATCCCTGTCACCATAGGTAATATCATTGGTGGTGGCGTCATGGTTGGGCTGACTTACTGGTTTATCTTCCGTCGCCATCATTAAGGATGGCGGCAGACACATAAATACCTTGAGAGGTAATGAAAATGGCAGAACTTAACGAACAGTTCCAAAAAGCATGGGAAGGCTTCGCAGCCGGTGAATGGCAGACCTCTGTCAACACCCGTGACTTCATCCAGAAGAACTACACCCCGTATGAAGGTGACGAGTCCTTCCTGGCTGGCGCGACCGAAGCTACCACCAAGCTGTGGGACAAGGTCATGGAAGGCATCAAGATCGAGAACCGCACCCACGCGCCGGTCGATTTTGATACCGACCTGCCCTCCACCATTACCGCTCACGATGCCGGCTTTATCGACCAGAGCCTGGAGCAAATCGTTGGTCTGCAGACCGACAAACCGCTCAAGCGCGCCATCATCGCCAACGGCGGTATCAAGATGGTCAAGACCTCTTGCGAAGTGTACGGTCGCCAGCTTGACCCCATGGTCGAGAAGATCTTCACCGAGTACCGCAAGACTCACAACCAGGGCGTGTTCGACGTCTACACCAAAGACATCCTGAACTGCCGCAAGTCCGGCGTCATCACCGGTCTGCCGGATGCCTACGGCCGTGGCCGTATCATCGGTGACTACCGTCGTGTTGCCCTGTACGGTATCGACTTCCTGATGGCCGACAAACTGGCCCAGTTCAAGTCCCTGCAGGCCGATCTGGAAAACGGTGTCAACCTGGAAGCCACCATCCGTCTGCGCGAAGAGATCTCCGAGCAGCACCGTGCCCTGGCCCAGATGAAGGTGATGGCTGCCAAATATGGCTGCGACATTTCCGTACCGGCCAAGACCGCCAAAGAAGCCGTCCAGTGGACCTACTTCGCCTACCTGGCGGCGGTCAAGTCCCAGAACGGCGCGGCCATGTCCTTCGGTCGTACTTCCAGCTTCCTGGACATCTACATCGAGCGTGACCTGCAAAAGGGTCTGATCACCGAGCAAGAAGCCCAGGAGCTGATGGACCACATGGTCATGAAGCTGCGTATGGTTCGCTTCCTGCGTACCCCGGAATACGATTCACTGTTCTCCGGCGACCCGATGTGGGCCACCGAGACCCTGGCCGGTATGGGCGTTGATGGCCGTACCCTGGTCACCAAGAACAGCTTCCGTATGCTGAATACCCTGTACACCATGGGCCCGTCCCCTGAGCCGAACCTGACCATTCTGTGGTCCGAGAAGCTGCCGGTTGGTTTCAAGAAGTACTGTGCCAAGGTATCCATCGAGACCTCTTCCGTTCAGTACGAGAACGACGACCTGATGCGTCCGGACTTCAACAACGATGACTACGCCATCGCTTGCTGTGTGTCCCCGATGATCGTCGGCAAACAGATGCAGTTCTTCGGTGCCCGTGCCAACCTGGCCAAGACCATGCTGTATGCAATCAACGGTGGTATGGACGAGAAGCTCAAGATCCAGGTCGGTCCCAAGACCGAAATGGTCACCTCCGAGTACCTCGACTACAACGACGTGATGGACAGACTGGATCACTTCATGGACTGGCTGGCCAAGCAGTATGTCGCCGCCCTGAACATCATCCACTACATGCACGACAAGTACAGCTACGAAGCCTCCCTGATGGCGCTGCACGACCGTGACGTCTATCGCACCATGGCTTGCGGTATCGCCGGTCTGTCCGTAGCCGCTGACTCCCTGTCTGCCATCAAGTACGCCAAGGTCAAGCCGGTACGTGATGCCGATGGCGTCTCCATCGACTTCGAAATCGAAGGCGAGTACCCGCAGTTCGGCAACAACGACGCTCGCGTCGATGACATCGCCTGCGACCTGGTCGAGCGCTTCATGAAGAAGATTCAGAAGCTCAACACCTACCGTGGTGCCGTGGCTACCCAGTCCGTGCTGACCATCACCTCCAACGTGGTGTACGGCAAGAAGACCGGTAACACCCCGGATGGTCGTCGCGCCGGTGCGCCGTTCGGCCCGGGTGCCAACCCGATGCACGGTCGTGATCAGAAGGGTGCCGTTGCTTCCCTGACGTCCGTTGCCAAGCTGCCGTTCGCCTACGCCAAAGATGGTATCTCCTATACCTTCTCCATCGTGCCGAACGCGCTGGGCAAAGACATGGAAGCCCAGAAAGCCAACCTGGCCGGCCTGATGGATGGTTACTTCCATCACGAGTCCAACCTGGAAGGTGGTCAGCACCTGAACGTCAACGTGATGAACCGTGAAATGCTGCTGGACGCCATGGAAAACCCGGAAAAATATCCGCAGTTGACCATCCGCGTATCCGGTTATGCCGTTCGCTTCAACTCTTTGACCAAAGAGCAACAGCAAGACGTCATCACCCGTACCTTCACCGCTTCTCTGTAATAGAGTCTCGGTGAACAAAAACCGGCGCCAAGGCGCCGGTTTTTTTATGGCTGTTTGCTGGCGATCACCGCTCTCCCCCGCGGTTTTAGATATACATCCTCTGCCCAACCTCCCATTCAGAAAAGCGCAGTCAGACTCGCTGCCGCAAAGCCAACGTAGCCCCAGCACGCCAGGGTTGGTTTCTTTACTCTCGGGAGAGGGGTCAGTGTGAAGGAAAGGGGCCTGGTGTCCCGCTGTGAGGCGCCAGAAAGCAGCAGGGGCAGAGGAGTGTAAACTCCCCTGCCCCTGGTCATAAAAGCGATTTGGCGGGCGCTGGCGGGCTTAATGGTGGCAAGCGGTCGCTCTTATCACCCTCCGGCTTCAGCACGCGACCCCGAGAGAGGATGACGCGCGCTCTATCCCCTGAGTGCAACATCGTGTTTCCACTGCCATCAGGCCTTAAAACTGATCGTTCTATATACCCATAGCAACAGGGGCAGAGGAGTCCGACTCCCCTGCCCCTGCGGCATCTGGATACTCTGTTGTCGGCTGCGGCTTAACTGGCCCAGGTGATGATGTGATCGATCCAGTCGCCGGCATGGGCCTCGTGCACCACCTTGCCGCGCACCGACTGACCGGCCTGATGCATGGCGCTGCGGCTGCCGGTGATGAGCGGGTGCCACTCAGGCAGGCTCTGCCCCTCTGCCAGCAGGCGGTAAGCGCAGCTCGACGGCAGCCAGTCGAACTCGGCAATCTTGTCGAAGGTGATCTGCAGGCAGTCCGGCTCTTTCTTGAAACGGTTGCCGTAGTCGGAACACTGGCAGGTCTTGGTATTGAGCAGGTTGCAGGCCACATTGGTGAACACCAGCTCCTCGGTGTCCTCGTCGATCAGCTTGTTCAGGCAGCATTTGCCGCAGCCGTCGCACAGTGACTCCCACTCCGTCATGGTCATCTGCTGCAGGGTCTTCTCCTGCCAAAAAGGAGTTGGCTGCATTTTCTCGACTCGCTGCATGGAAGGGCTCGCTCAATAGACCAGTAAAGCGCGTGGTTATACCCTTTATGGTCCGATTTTTCAAGGAAGATGGACTACACCCACTGCCAATTAGCCCCCTGCCCGAGGGGTCTGGTTTTGACGCCGAAAGAAGCGGAAGCAATGCACCTTTAGCGACTTCCACGAATTTTTTGGCAAATTTGCCATGATGTTCTTGTCATTGAATTGATGCAAAATTTCCATCGGCAAGCCTCCAATGGCTACAACGTGAGTCAATGCTGATGCACTCTGCCCCGGCAACAAGATCTAAACTGATTACTCGCAAGCCCAGCCCATTAGCTGGACAGAGGACGTTGCCATGAAGACGTTGAAACTTGCATTGCTAATAGCTGCATCGCTATTGCTCACGTCCTGCTCCTCGTCGGTGATCCCGGGAGAAGCGCCCGCCGCTGGAGGTGCCCTCCCATCAGGAGGAATGGAGCCTGCTTACGGCAAAGGAGGTGGTCGCAATAACTTTGCTGCCACCATGTCACAGAACGACCAGCAGGAGATGTCTGTTTTAACAGATTAAGTGCACAGCCCTGGCCGCTTCCCCGGGGCCTACTTCACTGAAGCCTCAGGTTATCTTTCATCAGACCGGATCTGGAACCATCCTTCCGGCACCAACCGACAAACGGAACATGATGCCGGTGGGTACCAAACGGCATAAACCCGCGCTCATAAAAAATGCCGCCCTAGGGCGGCATTTTGCTATCTGAGATAACAGGCTAAAGAACTTACCAGCCAGTTACTTCGCGCAGGGCTTTGCCAATATCGGCCAGGGAGCGCACGGTTTTCACGCCGGCATCTTCCAGGGCGGCAAATTTCTCTGCGGCCGTGCCTTTACCACCGGCGATGATGGCGCCCGCATGACCCATGCGCTTGCCAGCCGGGGCGGTGACGCCCGCGATGTAGGAGACCACCGGCTTGGTGACGTGGGCCTTGATGTAGGCCGCGGCCTCTTCCTCGGCGCTGCCGCCGATCTCGCCGATCATCACGATGGCTTCGGTCTTGGGATCGTTCTGGAACATCTCCAGGATGTCGATGAAGTTGGAACCCGGGATGGGGTCGCCACCGATGCCGACGCAAGTGGACTGGCCGAAGCCCTCGTCCGTGGTCTGCTTGACCGCTTCGTAGGTCAGGGTGCCGGAGCGGGAGACGATGCCCACCTTGCCCGGCTTGTGGATGTGACCCGGCATGATGCCGATCTTGCACTCACCCGGGGTGATGACGCCCGGGCAGTTGGGGCCGATCATGCGCACGCCGGTTTCCTGCAGCTTCACCTTGACCTGCAACATGTCCAGGGTCGGGATGCCTTCGGTGATGGTGACGATGAGCTTGATGCCAGCGTCGATCGCTTCCAGGATGGCGTCCTTGCAGAACGGGGCCGGAACATAGATGACGGAGGCGGTGGCGCCGGTGGCTTCGACGGCGTCACGAACGGTGTTGAACACCGGCAGGCCCAGGTGAGTGGTGCCACCCTTGCCCGGGGACACGCCGCCGACCATCTGGGTACCGTAGGCAATCGCCTGTTCGGAGTGGAAAGTACCCTGACCGCCGGTGAAGCCCTGGCAGATCACCTTGGTGTCTTTGTTGATCAGAACGCTCATTATTTGGCCTCCGCTGCTTTAACCACTTGCTGAGCTGCGTCAGTCAGACTCGTTGCGGCGATGATATTGAGGCCGCTGTCGGCCAGTTTACGAGCACCCAGTTCGGCATTGTTGCCTTCCAGACGCACTACCACGGGCACCTTGACCCCCACTTCCTTGACCGCGCCGATAATGCCTTCCGCGATCATGTCGCAGCGCACTATGCCGCCGAAGATGTTGACCAGCACGGCTTGCACCTTGCTGTCGGAGAGGATGATCTTGAAGGCCTCGGTCACGCGTTCCTTGGTGGCGCCGCCGCCGACGTCCAGGAAGTTGGCCGGTGAGCCGCCATGCAGGTTGACGATGTCCATGGTGCCCATGGCCAGACCCGCGCCGTTGACCATGCAGCCGATGTTGCCATCGAGGGCCACATAGTTCAGCTCCCACTGGGCGGCGTGCGCTTCACGGGGGTCATCCTGGGAGGGATCGTGCATCTCGCGCAGCTTGGGCTGGCGGTAGAGGGCATTGGCGTCGATGTTGATCTTGCCGTCCAGGCAATGCAGGTTGCCCTTGTCGGTGATCACCAGCGGGTTGATCTCCAGCAAGGCGAAGTCGCAATCCAGGAACATCTGGCCCAGACCCATGAAGATCTTGGTGAACTGCTTGATCTGATCGCCAACCAGACCCAGCTTGAAGGCCAGCTCGCGGGCCTGATAAGCCTGCGGGCCCACCAGGGGATCGATGGCGGCCTTGTGAATGAGTTCCGGGGTTTCGTGGGCGATCTTCTCGATGTCCACGCCACCTTCGGTGGAGGCCATGAAGACCACGCGGCGGCTGCCACGGTCAACCACGGCGCCCAGATACAGTTCCTTGGCGATGTCGGTGCAGGACTCTACCAGGATCTTGGTGACCGGCTGACCGTTGGCGTCAGTCTGATAAGTCACCAGGTTCTTGCCGAGCCAGTTCTGGGCGAAGGCGCGGATCTCGTCCTTGCTCTTGGCCAGCTTGACGCCGCCCGCCTTACCACGGCCACCGGCGTGGACCTGGCACTTGACGACCCAGGTGTTGCCGCCAATCTTGTCGGCCGCTTCGGCCGCTTCCTGCGGGGTAGCGCAGGCATAACCTTCGGAGACCGGCAGGCCATACTCGGCAAACAGCTGTTTTGCCTGATATTCATGCAGATTCATAGATGCTCTATCCGTGTTGTAGGTATTTCCGTCCGGGGCTCGTGTTTCTCAATCCCCTGTGAATGGGGGCCTGGGCGGCCCCTCGTTATCTTTCAGTCACTCTTGTTCAGACATCCAGCAGCAGACGGGTCGGGTCTTCCAGCAGCTCCTTGATGGAGACCAGGAAGCCCACCGACTCGCGACCGTCGATGATGCGGTGATCGTAGGAGAGCGCCAGGTACATCATCGGCAGGATCTCGACCTTGCCGTCGACGGCCATGGGTCTGTCCTGGATCTTGTGCATCCCCAGGATGGCGCTCTGGGGCGGGTTGATGATGGGGGTGGACATCAGGGAGCCGAACACACCGCCGTTGGTGATGGTGAAGTTGCCGCCGGTCAGTTCATCCACGGTCAGCTTGCCGTCACGGCCCTTGCCCGCCAGATCCTTGATGGCCTTCTCGATGTCGGCCAGGCTCATGTTGTCACAGTCACGCAGTACCGGGGTCACCAACCCACGGGGGGTGGAGACGGCGATGCTGACGTCGAAGTAGCTGTGATAGACGATGTCGTCACCGTCCAGTGCCGCGTTCACTTCCGGGTAGCGCTTGAGGGATTCCACCACCGCCTTCACGTAGAAGGACATGAAGCCGAGCTTGATGCCGTGCTTCTTCTCGAAGATCTCGCCGTACTGCTTGCGCAGCTTCATGATGGGCGCCATGTTGATCTCGTTGAAGGTGGTCAGCATGGCGGTGGTGTTCTTGGCCTCCAGCAGACGTTCGGCGATGCGCTTGCGCAGACGGGTCATGGGCACACGCTTCTCGGTGCGACCGGCCAGGGGGGCGATGGGCGCAACCGGTGCGGCTGCCACGGCGGCGGGGGCTGCCGGCTTGCTCAGGTTCTTGATGAAGGCGTCCACATCTTCCTTGGTGACACGACCACCTTTGCCGGTACCGGTCAGCTTGGCCACGTCGATATCGTGTTCGGCCACCAGGCGGCGCACGGAGGGGCTCAAACCGTCGGCAGCGTCATCGGTCGCCACGTCCACCGGCTTCTCCTTGGTCTCTTCACCGGCCACCGGGGCCGCCTTGAGGATGGCGATCAGTTGACGGGAGAGCACGGTGGCGCCTTCCAGTTGCAGGATGTCACCCAGTACGCCGGCTTCCGGCGCGGGGACTTCCAGCACGACTTTATCGGTTTCGATGTCAACCAGCACTTCGTCACGGGCAACCAGATCACCCGGTTTCTTGTGCCAGGTGGCGATGGTGGCGTCTGCCACTGATTCCGGCAGGTCCGGTACCTTGATCTCGATAGTCATGTAATCAGTTCCTTGTTACTTCTTGGCCAGCAGGCTTGTTCCAGAGACGGAGAGGGTCGGCTTCACAAAGCCCCCTCCCCTTCACAACTCGTTTATTCCAGGGTCAGCGCGTCTTCCACCAGGGCTTTCTGCTGCTTGGCGTGGACAGACATGTAACCGACGGCCGGTGAGGCCGAGGCCGGACGACCGGCGTAACGCAGACGGGCATGGCTTGGCAGCACGCTGTCGTAGTGATGACGGGTGCTGTACCAGGCGCCCTGGTTCTGCGGCTCTTCCTGACACCAGACGAAGTCGGTGACGTGGGCATAGTCGGCCAGGATGGCGCGCACTTCCTCTTCCGGGAAGGGGTAGAGCTGCTCGATCCGTACCAGGGCGACATCTTGCTGCTCAGCCTTGCGGCGGGCATCGAGCAGGTCGTAGTAGACCTTGCCGGAGCAGAAGACCACGCGCTTGACGCCCTTCGGATCCAGCGCATCGATCTCGCCGATGGCATTCTGGAAGGTGCCTTCCGCCAGCTCGTCGAGCTTGCTGACCGCCAGCGGGTGGCGCAGCAGGGATTTCGGCGTCATCACGATGAGCGGACGGCGCATCGGGCGCACCACCTGGCGACGCAGCATGTGGAACACCTGCGCCGGGGTGGAGGGCACACACACCTGCATGTTGTGCTGGGCGCACATCTGCAGATAGCGCTCCAGACGGGCGGAGGAGTGCTCAGGGCCTTGGCCCTCGTAACCGTGGGGCAGCAGCATGGTCAGACCGCACATCCGGCCCCACTTCTGCTCGCCGGAGGAGAGGAACTGATCCACCACCACCTGGGCGCAGTTGGCGAAGTCGCCGAACTGGGCTTCCCAGATGGTCAGACCGGCCGGCTCGGCGCTGGCGTAGCCATATTCGAACGCCAGTACCGCGTTTTCGGTCAGCACCGAGTCGTAGATCTCGAACGGACCTTGCTCGTCGTGCAGGTTGCACAACGGGGTGTAGGTGCTCGCATCGGTCTGGTTGTGCAGCACGGCGTGGCGGTGGAAGAAGGTGCCACGGCCGGAATCTTCCCCGGTGAAGCGGATGCGTGCACCCTTGTCCACCAGAGTGGCGTAGGCCAGCGTCTCGGCAAAGCCCCAGTCAACCAGCTTCTCGCCGGCGGCCATCAGGCGGCGGTCTTCGTAGATCTTCTCGACCTGGCGCTGCAGCACATGGGTCGCCGGGTACTGGCTGATGCGCTCGCCGAGGGACTTGAGGTGATCCATGGGCACTGTGCTGTCATAGGGCATGGCCCAGTCGTGACCGAGATAAGGGGTCCAGTCCACGGAGTGAAGCTCCATGGGACGCCACTCCTTGCTCACCCGCTCGCCCCGATCCAGGGTATCGCGGTAGTCGTTGACCAGGGAGGTGGCCAGCTCAGGGGTGATGGTGCCTTCGACAATCAGCTGATCGGCATATATTTTGCGCGGAGTCGGGTGCTGCTTGATCTTCTGGTACATCAGCGGCTGGGTCGCACTCGGCTCGTCAGCCTCGTTGTGGCCGTGACGACGGTAGCAGACCAGCTCGATCACCACGTCGCGTTTGAAGGTGTTGCGATAATCCAGCGCAATCTGGGTCACCAGCACCACGGCTTCAGGGTCATCCCCGTTGACGTGCAGCACAGGCGCCTGCACCGCCTTGGCGATGTCGGTGCAATATTCGGTGGAGCGCAGGTCACGTTGATAGGAGGTGGTGAAACCCACCTGGTTGTTGATGACGATGCGCACAGTGCCGCCGACGCCGTAGGCACGGGTCAGGGACATGTTGAAGGTTTCTGCCACCACACCCTGCCCCGCGATGGCGGAGTCACCGTGGATGGTGATGGGCAGCACACTGGAGCCATCCTTGTCACCGCGACGGTTCATGCGGGCACGCACCGAGCCGATGACCACGGGGTTGACGATCTCGAGGTGGGACGGGTTGAAGGCCAGCGCCAGGTGGACGTTGCCGCCCGGGGTGGCGAAGTCGGAGGAGAAGCCCATGTGGTACTTCACATCCCCTGTGCCCCAGGACTCGCCGTGCTTGCCGGCGAACTCGTCGAACAGATCCTGGGCACGCTTGCCCAGCACGTTGATCAGCACGTTGAGGCGACCGCGGTGGGCCATGCCGATGACGGCCTCCTTGCAACCCTGCTCACCGGCGCGGCGAATAAGCTCTTTCAGCATGGGCACCATGGCATCGCCCCCTTCCAGGGAGAAACGCTTGGCCCCTGGGAACTTGGCGCCCAGGTATTTTTCCAGCCCTTCGGCGGCGGTCAGGCTCTCGAGGAAGCGGGTCTTCTCCTCGGTGCTGTAGTTGCCCTTGGCTTCGATGGATTCAAGACGATCTTGCAGCCAGCGCTTCTCCTCGGTAGAGGTGATGTGCATGTAGTCTGCACCTATGCTGCCGCAGTAGGTTTTCTTCAGCGAGGCGTAGAGATCGGAGAGCACCATGGTCTCGCGACCGATGGCGTAGGAGCCCACATTGAAGGTGGCATCCATGTCTGCGCCCTGCAGGTTGTGAAATGCCGGGTCGAGCTCGGCAACGGTTTCACGGGTCCAGAGGCCGAGGGGATCCAGATTGGCATTCTGGTGACCGCGGAAGCGGAAGGCGTTGATCAGCTGCAGTACCCGCACCTGCTTGGCATCCACCTGGGGATCGGAAACGGGCGCGCTGTAACGGGAGGGATCCTTGGCCAGGCGGCGGAAATAGTCGCGAACCTGAGAGTGGGGTTGTTCAACTGCATGGCCATTGACCTGGGGCAGCTCGCTAAACAGGCTGCGCCACTCTTCGGCCACGGAGTCGGGGTTTTCCAGGAAGGATTCGTACAAATCCTCAATGTAGCTTGCATTCGCACCAGCCAGGTGAGATGACTCCAACCAGGCCTTCATCACGCCGTTATGCATTTCTATCCCTTGTACATCTTGTTCACTGCAGCGCAGCTTGTAGGGTCATAGCCATCCCGGGACGGGATGGCTATCCAGAGGTCGGGCCCGGCGCAAGGCGCCCTGGCCCTGGTATTACACAGCCCGGTTGAGCAACATCGACTTGATCTGACCGATGGCCTTGGTCGGGTTCAAGCCCTTGGGACAGACGTTCACGCAGTTCATGATGCCGTGGCAGCGGAACACGCTAAAGGCGTCATCCAGGTTGCCCAGTCGTTCGGTGGCGGCGGTGTCGCGGCTGTCTGCCAACCAGCGGTAGGCGGCGAGCAGCCCGGCCGGGCCGATGAACTTGTCCGGGTTCCACCAGAAGGAGGGGCAAGAGGTGGAGCAGCAGGCACAGAGAATACACTCGTACAGGCCATCCAGCTTGGCGCGCTCTTCGGGGGATTGCAGGTGCTCACGCACGGGCGGCAGTTTCTCATCGTTGATGAGGAAGGGCTTGACCTTCTCCCACTGGGTGTAGAACTGGGTCATGTCGATCACCAGATCGCGGATCACTGGCAGACCGGGCAGGGGTCGGATGACGACCTTGTTGCCCTTCTTCAGCAGATCGGAGAGCGGGGTGATGCAGGCAAGACCGTTCTTGCCATTCATGTTGAGACCGTCTGATCCACAGACCCCTTCGCGGCAGGAGCGGCGGAAGGAGAGCGTGGGATCCAGCTCTTTCAGCTGGATCAGTGCATCGAGCACCATCATGTCGGAACCTTCAGGAATATCAAGACGATATTCCTTCATATGCGGGACGTTATCAACGTCCGGATTGTATCTGTAGACAGAGAATGTGACGTTCATTGTGCTTGGCTCCACAATCAGTAAGTCCGGACCTTGGGCGGGAACGCCTCACGGGTCTTGGGTGACATGTTGACAGCACGACGGGTCATGGACTCGGTGTCCGGATGATAGAGGCTGTGACACAGCCAGCTCTCGTCGTCACGCTCCGGGAAGTCGAAGCGGCTGTGGGCACCCCGGCTCTCGGTACGGAAGTTGGCGGCAACCGCGGTGGCAAACGCCGTCTCCATCAGGTTGTCCAGCTCCAGACACTCGATGCGCTGGGTGTTGAACTCCTTGGAGGTGTCGTCCAGACGGGCATTTTTGAGGCGCTCGCGGATGAGTTTCAGCTCGGCCAGCCCTTCTGCCATGGCGTCCCCTTCACGGAACACGGAGAAGTTGTTCTGCATGCAGCGCTGCAGGTCACGGCGGATCTCGGCGGGATCCTCGCCATCGCGGTTGTTCTCCCAGCGATTGAAGCGGGCCAGCGCCGCGGCGATGTCGGATTCAGACGCCTCGCGACCATGATCCATCTCACCCAGGGTCTCCACCAGGTGCATGCCGGCGGCACGACCAAACACCACCAGATCCAGCAAGGAGTTGCCGCCGAGGCGGTTGGCACCGTGCACGGACACGCAGGCGATTTCCCCCACCGCGAACAGGCCGACCACGGGGACGTCGTTGCCGTCTTTATCCTGGGTCAGACACTGGCCGTTCACGCTGGTCGGCACGCCGCCCATCATGTAATGGCAGGTCGGGATGATGGGGATGGGTTCCTTGACCGGATCCACGTGGGCGAAGGTGCGAGAGAGCTCGCAGATGCCCGGCAGACGGGATTCCAGCACCTCTTTGCCGAGGTGATCCAGCTTGAGCTTGATGTGCGGGCCCCAGGGACCGTCACAGCCACGACCTTCGCGGATCTCGATCATGATGGAGCGGGCCACCACGTCGCGACCGGCGAGATCCTTGGCGTTGGGCGCGTAACGCTCCATGAAGCGCTCGCCATCTTTGTTGAGCAGATAGCCGCCTTCACCACGGCAACCCTCGGTCACCAGTACCCCTGCCCCGGCGATGCCGGTGGGGTGGAACTGCCAGAATTCCATGTCCTGCACGCCGACTCCGGCACGCAGTGCCATGCCAACGCCGTCACCCGTGTTGATGTGGGCGTTGGTGGTGGACTGGTAGATGCGACCGGCGCCGCCAGTGGCAAGCACTGTGGCCTTGGCCTTGAAGTAGACGACTTCGCCGCTCTCCATGTCGATGGCCGTACAGCCGACAATGTGGCCGTCCTGGTTCTTCACCAGATCCAGGGCATACCACTCGGAGAAGACGGTGGTCTTGTTCTTGACGTTCTGCTGATACAGGGTATGCAGCAGGGCGTGACCTGTCCGGTCGGCAGCCGCTGCGGTACGGGCCGCCTGCTCGCCGCCAAAATTCTTGGACTGACCGCCGAAGGGGCGCTGATAGACAGAGCCGTTGTCGAAACGGGAGAAGGGCAAGCCCATGTTCTCTAGCTCGTAGATGGCCTCGGGGCCGGTCTTGCACATGTATTCAATCGCTTCCTGGTCACCGATGTAATCGGAGCCCTTGACGGTGTCATACATGTGCCACTGCCAGTTGTCGTCATGGGCATTGCCCAGGGCGACCGTGATCCCTCCCTGGGCGGAAACCGTGTGGGAACGAGTCGGGAAAACCTTGGAAAGCAGTGCGCAGCTCTTGCCGGACTGGGCAATCTGCAGCGCGGCGCGCATGCCGGCACCACCGGCACCGATCACGACCGCATCAAATTCACGAGTTGGAATAGTCACCTTACACACCCCACAGCACGACGAAACCCGTCATCAGATAGACGAACAGCACCACCACCAGCGCAAACTGCAGCGCACCGCGCAGCCCGACTGGCTTGATATAGTCGGTCAGCACCTGCCACAGACCGATCCAGGCGTGGATCAGGACGCACAGGAGCGTCAGCAGGGTGAAGACCTTGGTGAAGGTTGTGGCGAAGAAGCCGGTCCACACCTCGTAGGTAATGTCGTTGAAGGCGACAAAGCCCACCAGATAAAGGACGTAAGCCGTCATGATGAGGGCGGTGGCGCGGATCAGGATGTAATCATGAACACCGCTGCGCCCGAAAGTTGCAGAATTGGTTACCATACCAGTACCCCCGCCAATACCGCCAGAATCCCGGTGATCACGAAGCCCACCCGGGCACTCTGATTCGCGGAATCCAGCTCTTCCCAATGCCCCATGTCCATGACCAGGTGACGCAGGCCGCCCACTATGTGGTATGCCAGCGCAGTCAGGATCCCCCACAACACGAACTTGACCAGGAAGTTGTCCATGATGGCAACGACGGTTTCAAATCCTTCGGGAGAGGAGAGTGAAGTACCAAGCATCCACAGCAAGATGGCCAGCGCCACAAAGGTGATGACCCCTGAGACACGGTGCAAGATGGAAGCGATGGCGGTGACAGGAAAGCTGATCGTTTGCAGGTCGAGGTTTACAGGTCTCTGTTTATTTTTCACGGCTTTGCCCACTCAGCTCCATTGAGCACGTTAGTTATTGTTTTCACACGCTTTGAGGGCTAGGAGTGGCATTTGTTAGGTTTTTGTTACCAAAACAACTCGGAAAAGCCAAAAATAACATTTTAGATATCACATCTGGCTTTGCGAAAGCGTTTCAAACACCGACGGCCATCACCCACGAGGCGCAGTATATCGGCGGCCTTAACCAATGACAATCAATTAGCTACATAGAAAACCCAAAACCGTAAACCAGATCTCACAACCGGTTTAACAAGTCATTAATGATCATTCAGGAAAATTGACAAGAAGGTGGTTCTCTGGTTCAAATAAGGCGCTCCAGCCGCCGTGGTACGGGTAAGAACCTTTGCCAGCGTCATGAAAGTCGTAATAAAGTAGGACTGGAACCAAATTATAAAAGAGCAAAGGAGACGTGCTATGGCTGATAAGATAGCCACCCTACATCTGCCCGGAAAAGAGCCGGTAGAACTACCGATCCTGTCCGGTACTGTTGGACCCGATGTAATCGATGTCAGAAAACTGGGCGCGCAAGGGTACTTCACCTTCGACCCCGGCTTTATGGCCACCGGTGCTTGCAAATCATCCATTACCTATATTGACGGAGATCAGGGTGTCTTGCTGCACCGTGGTTATCCCATCGCCCAGTTGGCCACCCAGGCCAGTTACCTGGAAGTCTGTTACATCCTGCTGTACGGCGAGGCGCCCACCAAGACGCAATACGCGGAATTTGAACGCCTGGTCACCCGCCACACCATGGTGCACGAGCAGATCGCCTTCTTCTTCCGCGGCTTCCGCCGTGACTCCCACCCCATGGCGATCATGTGCGGTGTGGTCAGCGCCCTGTCCGCCTTCTATCACGATGCCCTCGACATCAACAACGAAGAGCATCGCGAGATCTGCGCCTTCCGTCTGCTCTCCAAGATGCCGACCCTGGCCGCCATGTGTTACAAGTACTCCATCGGCCAGCCCTTCATGCAGCCGCGCAACGCCCTCTCCTATGCCGGCAACTTCCTGCACATGATGTTTGGCGTGCCGACCGAAGAGTACAAGGTCAACCCCATCGTCGAGCGCGCCATGGATCGCATCTTCACCCTGCATGCGGATCACGAGCAGAACGCCTCCACCTCCACCGTGCGTCTGGCCGGCTCCTCCGGCGCCAACCCGTTCGCCTGTATCGCTGCGGGGATCGCCTCCCTGTGGGGTCCGGCCCACGGCGGCGCCAACGAAGCCTGCCTCAAGATGCTCGAGGAGATCGGTTCGGTTGACCGCATTCCCGAGTACATCGCCAAGGCCAAGGACAAGAACGATCCCTTCCGTCTGATGGGCTTCGGCCACCGGGTCTACAAGAACCACGACCCCCGTGCCACCGTGATGCGCGAAACCTGTCACGAGGTACTGACCGAGCTGCAGATCAAGGATCCGCTGCTGGACGTGGCCATGGAACTGGAGCGCATCGCGCTCTCCGACCCCTACTTCATCGAGAAGAAGCTCTACCCGAACGTGGACTTCTACTCCGGCATCATCATGAAGGCCATCGGCATCCCCATGTCCATGTTCACCGTGATCTTCGCCATCTCCCGCACCATCGGCTGGATTGCCCACTGGAACGAAATGCACTCGGATCCGGACCAGAAGATCGGCCGTCCGCGTCAGCTCTATACCGGCCTGGCCCAACGGGATTTCACTCCCCTCGATCAGCGCTGATCCGGCGAGTTGTCATGGTTTGTTACAAAGGCGGTCATTGACCGCCTTTTCATTTGAGGGTCTAATCGCGCCCTTTTACGCCAAGGACACCCATCATGAAAGCTCCCCTGCTCCTCTGCTCCGCCTTGTTGCTCAGCGCCTGCCAGAGCACCCCGGCCACAGAGACCCTGTATATCCAGGACAAGCTGGCCGACTGCGTCGGTGTCGCCCCCATGAAGTGCATGCAGGTGCGCAGCCAGCCTGGCGAGAGCTGGACCCTCTTCTACCAGCAGATCGAAGGTTTCACCTTTGAGCCTGGTTTCCGCTATCAACTGGAAGTGCGTACCGAACAGCTCACCGACGTGCCGGCAGACGCCTCCTCGGTGCGCTATCAGCTGATCAAGGTGGTGAGCAAAGAGGCCGCTCGCTGAGCCACGAGGGGCTGCGGTTCAATTTGCACGCCCCCTGGGTTATGCTGACCACCTTCTTTCAAGGGTTGACCAGGGGCACGCGCCCTCCAGTACGATGATCAAGATAAGAACCATACGGCCCCTCGACTGGCCCGCCATCATGACCATTCAGAGCGAGTGCTACCACCAGCTGGAGCCCGAGCCCCTCGAGGTGATGAGCAACAAGGCACAACTCGCCCCCGCCTGTTGCTGGGTCGCCGAGCGTCAGGGCCGGGTGCTCGGTTACCTGCTCTGCCACCCCTGGCGTGCCCACCAGCCCCCACCCCTCTCGGTGCCGATGAAGGCGCTGGCCGGTCATGAAGAGTTCTATCTGCACGATCTCGCGGTCAGTGGCGAGGCCCGAGGTCTGGGCGTCGGGCTGCAACTGCTGGCCACGGCGCTCGATTTCGCGAGCCGAGAAGGGTATCGACATGCCGGACTAGTGGCGGTGCAGGACGCCCCCGCCTTCTGGCGCAAGCAGGGCTTCGTGCCAGCCAAGACCCCCAAGTCCCTGGAGGAGTACGGCGAGGACGCCGTCTATATGCGCCTGCCCCTGGCCGAACCGGCCTGAGGCCCAGTTAAAGCCCAATAAAAAGGCGCCTTGCGGCGCCTTTTTTTCACTTCATCGGTTCATCAAGCCTTGAACTTGCTGAACACCAGGGAAGCGTTGGTACCGCCAAAGCCGAAGCTGTTGGACATGACGGTATTGAGATCGGCCGTTTCGTACTCGCGTACGATGGGCAGACCCACGGCCTTCTCGTCCAGGTTCTCGATGTTGATGCTGGGGGCAATGAAGCCGTGTTCCATCATCAGCAGGGAGTAGACGGCCTCGTGCACACCGGCGGCGCCAAGGGCATGGCCCGTCATCGCCTTGGTGGCGGAGAGCTTGGGCGCATTGCTGCCAAACAGGGTCTGGATGGCTTCCAGCTCCTTGGTATCACCGACCGGAGTCGAAGTGCCGTGGGTGTTGATGTAATCCACAGAGCCGACGTCCTGCATCGCCATCTTCATGCAACGCACCGCACCTTCACCGCTCGGGGCAACCATGTCGTAGCCGTCGGAGGTAGCACCGTAACCGGTGATTTCGGCGTAGATGTGGGCACCGCGGGCCAAGGCATGTTCCAGCTCTTCGACCACCAGGATGCCGCCGCCGCCGGAGATGACGAAACCATCGCGGTCCGCATCATAGGTACGGGACGCCTTTTCCGGGGTGTCGTTGTACTTGTTGGAGAGGGCGCCCATGGCATCGAACTGGATGGTGGAAGACCAGTCCAGCTCCTCGCCGCCGCCGGCGAAGACGATGTCCTGCTTGCCAAGCTGGATCAGTTCCAGTGCGTGACCGATGCAGTGGGCAGAGGTGGCGCAGGCGGAGCTGATGGTGTAGTTGACACCCTTGATCTTGAACGGGGTGGCCAGGCAGGCAGAGGTGGTGGAGGACATGGTACGCGGCACCATGTAGGGACCCACACGCTTGACCCCTTTCTCACGGGCGATGTCCGCAGACTCCGAGGTGTTCTTGCCGGAGGCGCCGCCGGAGCCGACCACTATCCCGGTACGCTCGTTGGAGACCTGATCCTCTGGCAGACCCGCGTCAGCGATAGCCTGCTGCATGGAGAGGTACGCATAGGCCGCGGCGTCACCCATGAAACGCATGACTTTACGGTCGATCAGTTCAGACGGATCGAGTTTGATGTTACCCCAGACACGGCTGCGCAGATTGTACTGTTCAAACTGCTCGGAATAGGTGATGCCGGATTTGCCTGCTTTCAGGGAGGCCAGCACCTCTTCCTTGTTGTTGCCGATACTGGAGATGACGCCGATACCGGTGATCACTGCTCTTCTCATTAATTCATCTCGTCTGGAAAAACTGGCACCGAGTCTACCCGCTTTCGGCTGCCAAACTGGTCTGCTTTCACGTAGAATGCCCGCGAATTTATGACGCGAGCAGAGGAAAACGTGAGTCAAACATCCTTACATCATGCCCGATTGGACTGGAATGAAGCGGGAACTCCAGTCTCCAGTGAGTTCGGGGATGTGTACTTTTCCAATGATAACGGTCTAAGTGAAACCCGCTACGTCTTTTTATTGCAAAATCACCTACCGGCACGATTTTCGCACCACGATAGTGACAGTTTCGTGATTGGCGAAACAGGTTTCGGCACAGGTCTTAACTTTCTGGCGACAATGGCCGCCTTCCTGGAACAGGCCCCCCAATCCGGCAACGGCTCGCACCTGCACTTCATCAGCTTCGAGAAATACCCCCTGGCCCAGGCCGATCTCTGCAAGGCCCTGGCGGCCTGGCCCGAGCTCGCGCACCTTAGCCAGCCTCTCATCGAGCAATGGCCGCTGCCGGTCTCCGGCTGCCATCGCCTCATTTTTGCCGGCGGCCGCATCCGCCTTGATCTCTGGCTTGGCGACATCAAGGAGATGCTGCCCCAGGTGCCTCACGACCCCCAGGGTCTGGTTGATGCCTGGTATCTCGATGGCTTCTCGCCTGCCAAGAATCCCGAGATGTGGACACAAGCGCTGTTCGATGGCCTCGCTCGCCTCGCTCGCCCCAGCGCGACCCTCTCGACCTTTACCTGCGCCGGTTTCGTGCGCCGCGGTCTGATTGACGCCGGCTTTGCCATGAAGAAGGTGAAGGGGCACGGCAGCAAGCGGGAGATGCTGGCAGGGATGCGGGAGGGCAAAGTGCCCGAGCAGAGCATCTCTCCCTGGTATGCCCGCCCCGCCGGCCGGGACGGCGAGGTGCTGATCATCGGCGGCGGCATCGCCTCGGCCATGACGGCGCTCTCTCTGGTGGAGCGAGGTCGCAAGGTGACCCTGCTGTGTGAAGATGGCGAGCCTGCCACCGGCGCCTCCGGCAACCGGCAGGGGGCGCTCTATCCCCTGCTCAACGGGGAGCATGACGCCCTGTCGCGCTTCTATTCCCTGGCCTTCGGCTATGCCCGCCAGCGGCTGCTGGCCCTAGCCGCGCGCCATCCCGTGGCCTTCTCCCTGTGCGGCGTCACCCAGCTTGGCTACGACGACAAGTCCGCCGCCAAGCTCGCCAAGATGGGTCAGGGCCCCTTCCCCCCCGAGCTGATGCACCCACTCTCTGCCTCGGAAGTTGAGCAGGTGGTCGGCCTGCCCTGCGGCCACGGTGGCGTCAGCTACCCCCTGGGGGGCTGGCTCTGCCCGGCGGATCTCACCCGCGCCGCCCTGAAAGAAGCGCAAGCCAGCGGTCTGCTGCGACTTGAGTACCACACACCGGTGAGCAGTATCAGCGAGCTGGCGGACGGCTGGCAGGTGGAGAGCCAGGATGGCCACCTGTGGCAGGCCCCCAACCTGGTGGTGGCAGCCGGTCACCGGCTGCCCGCCCTGCTCCCCTTCGCGGAGCTGCCGCTCTACCCGGTGCGCGGTCAGGTGAGCCATGTGCCGACCACGGCGTGGTTAAGCCAGCTCAGGACTGTGCTCTGCTACGACGGCTACCTCACCCCGGCCCACGACGGAGCGCACTGCATCGGGGCCAGCTATGGCCGCAACCAGAGTACCCTCGCATTCAGTGCCGAGGAGCAGGCTCAGAACCAGGCACGGCTGCAAGCCTGCCTGCCGGATCAAAGCTGGCCTGCCGAGGTGGGCGTGAGCGGCAACGAGGCGCGGGTGGGCGTTCGCTGCGCCAGCCGGGATCACCTGCCGGTGGCAGGCCCCGTCGCCAGATTGGCAAGCCTGGCGGATCAAGACCCTAAAGCCCCAGCTGATCAGCAGAGCACGCTGCCCCTGCACGCCGGTCTCTATGTGCTGGGCGCCCTCGGCTCCCGGGGTCTGTGCTCGGCGCCCCTCTGCGGTGAGCTGGTCGCGAGCGAGATCTGCGGTGATCCGCTGCCGCTGGCTGCCGATCTGCTGGAGGCGCTGCATCCGGCTCGCTACTGGGTGCGCAGGCTGCGCAAGGGCAAGCCGCTGCGCGATCCGGCGTCCTGATCCCAACCCAGGTTGGACCTCAAACAAAACGGGCTTCCACAAGGGAAGCCCGTTTTTTTATTGGCGATGACGGTCAGCTGCCCTCTGGCCAGCTGACCCCGAGCTTGCGCCCCCGATCGGTCTGCTGCGCCAGGGTGGCGAATCGATCCCGGGTCGCCTCCAGCACCGCCTGCCCCTGCTGCCAGCCCTGATGCTGCAAGACGGCGCAATCCTGGGCGACAGGCAACTGGGCGAGCCGGATGCCGAGCTGGCTGACGCTTTCGAGCAATATGTCCTTGTGGCGGCTCTCGTAGTCAAACATGGCCGCCACCAGCTTGTCCCACTTCTGCCGCTCCGCCGCGGAGGCTTTGGCCTTGTCCATCCAGTTCGGCACCCTGACCTGGATGCGGGCCGTCACCTGAGCCTGATCCAGTTCGCAGCGCGCCGGGGTCGCCCTGGTCTGCAACTGCCAGGAGAGCTGATAGCTGGCCCTGCCGATATGGCCGTCCGCCTGAGTAGGCGACAAGGCGGTGATCTGGCGCATCACGGCAGCCACATCGGCCCCTGATACCCGATAGAACTGGAAATCGACCTTGATATCAGGCGCCACCCGAATACTTGCATAATGGGAGGGTGCTGCTCCGATTGAGGCGGCATATATGAGGGCCGCCACCGCCCCTGTCTTGCTGAAGAGTCCCATCGTCGTGCTGCCTTGCTCCTTGTGAGTCCCGGCGTAATTTCAATTAATAATCAATGAATTAATAGTCAGTGTGGAGATTAACCGCGATCAGGGGCGCTGTCACCTGCTCTCGGTGCCGGGGGTGGCACAGGGTAGGATCTCCCCCTGGGCGGATGGGGATTTGCAAGGGAGATCACAGCCAGCCACCATCCCCATGGTGAATTACTCCTTATGAGGTAATAATTCTGGCGTTTTTGTTGGCACATAGTGAGTTGACCAGTTCAACCCTCTGGTTATCCCGTTATCTGCCCGACGTCACTTCATACTCAGGAACCTATTTATGATGGAACTCCTTATTGGCACCCTGGTCACCCTGGCCGTGGGTCGCTACATCTTCAAGGGCTATTCGGCGACCGGGGTGCTGCTCAGCGGCGGCCTCTTGCTGCTGGCGATCACCGCCCTGATGGGCAAGGCGGTACTACCCGCCAGCGTCGCCTCCACCGGCCACGTGGCCACAGACGTGTTCGAGTACGTGCGCTTCCTGCTGGTAGACAGGGGGGGCGGCCTCGGCATGCTGATCATGGTGCTGTGCGGCTTTGCCGGCTACATGAGCCACATAGGCGCCAACACCATCTTGGTGAAGCTGGCCAGCAAGCCCCTTGGCATCATCAAGTCCCCCTACATACTGCTGGTAGCCGCCTACCTGGTGGCCTGCGCCATGTCGCTGGCGGTGAGCTCCGCCACCGGCCTCGGCGTGCTGCTGATGGCGACCCTGTTCCCGTTGATGGTCAACATGGGGATCTCCCGTGGCGCCGCGGCCGCGGTGTGTGCCTCCCCGGCTGCCATCATTCTCTCCCCCACCTCGGGGGACGTGGTGATGGCCGCCCAGGCCGCCAACATGGAGCTCATCGAGTTTGCCTTCAAGCTGACCCTGCCCATCTCCCTGACGGCCATCGCCGCCATGGCGGTGACCCACTTCTTCTGGCAGCGCTATCTGGACAGGAAGTCCGGGGAACACAATGAGGCGGTCGCACCGAGTGATCTCATCACCGATGCCCCCGGCTTCTACGCCATACTGCCGTTCACCCCCATCATCGGCGTGCTGCTGTTTGACGGCAAACTGGGCCCCAAGCTCGACATCGTCACCATCATCGTCATCTGCCTGGTGCTGGCCGCCCTGCTGGAGCTGATGCGCAAGCGCAACGGCCGCGAGCTGCTGGACGGTCTGCAGGTGTGCTGGCGCAGCATGGCTGACGCCTTCGCCGGCGTGGTCATGCTCTTGGTGGGCGCCGGGGTCTTCGCCCAGGGGCTGATGGGGCTCGGTTTCATCGCCAACCTCCTGGATCTGGCCCAGAGCTTTGGCACCGGCGGCATCGTCATCATGCTGGTGCTGGTTGTCATCACCACCTTGGCCGCCTTTACCACCGGCTCGGGCAATGCCCCCTTCTATGCCTTCGTGGAGCTGATCCCGCACCTGGCCACCAGTCTGGGCGTCAATCCTGCCTACCTGGTCATCCCCATGCTGCAAGCCTCCAACCTGGGTCGCACCATCTCGCCGGTCTCCGGGGTGGTGGTCGCCTGTGCGGGCATGGGCAATCTATCCCCGTTCGAGGTGGTCAAGCGCACCTCTATGCCGGTCGCGGTCGGCCTGCTGGTAGTGATCCTCGCCACCCAGATCCTGGTCCCTGCCTGAGTACCGTCTGACTCTTTTCCAGCCCGGCGCCTGCCGGGCTGGCATCCCCCCCACCCCTTGCAGTAGACTCGGTGCTCTTTTTCCCTAAGGAGGACCGAGCCTTGAGTATTACGGTTCAACTTGCCCACTTCAGTGACTGCCATTCCCATTTCGATGGCGCCCCCATGCGCTTCTCCCCTGAGGGTGAGTCCGAGTGGCGCACCCAGTGTGGCGGCTACGGCCGCATCCTGACCCGGCTGACCGCCCTGCGCCAGCAGGCTGCCGCTGCGGGCCAGACCTGCCTGCTGCTGCACGGGGGTGACACCTTCCAGGGGTCGCTCTATTTCAACCGCTTCAAGGGGCGGGCCAACGCCGACCTGCTCGGCCTGCTGCGACCGGATGCCATGGTGATCGGCAACCATGAATTCGATCTCGGCAACGGCCCGCTGGTGGAGTTTCTGCGCCAGCTCGACTATCCGGTGCTGGCCGCCAACCTCGACAGCAGCCAGGAGCCAGCCGATGCCCCGCTGCGGTTGCACGGCTTGCCACAGCTGTTTGATGCCAGCCGTCCCTGGCACAGACGCGTCATCGACGGCGTCCCCTTCGCCCTGCTCGGCATCACCTTGCCGCAGATGGCCGCCATCGCAAGCCCGGATCCCCACACCCGCTTCCACGGCATCGAAGAGACCCTCAGCGCCGCCCTTGGCGAGATCAAGGCCGAAGGGATAGAGCACATCATATTGCTCAGCCACCTTGGGCTGGAGCAGGACAAGAAGCTGGCGACCCGCTTCCCCGAACTCAGCCTGATTGTCGGTGGCCACACCCACAGCCAGCTGGGGGATCTGGCCCCGCTCGGGCTGATGAGCGAGGGGGACTACCCCTTGATGATCGAGGGGGTCGCCATACTGCATGCGGCCCACAGCGCGCTGTGCCTCGGGGTGTGCGAGCTGGAATTTGATGAGCGCGGGCGCGTTTGCCAAAGCCGCGGCCAGCTGGAGTGGCTGCCCTGGCAGCCCTGGCCCTTTGCCTCGCCCCCGCCGGCAGGGCTCCATTTCTGCGAGCCGGCCCCCGAGATCGAGCAGCATCTGGCCAGGCGCTACCGGCCCGAACTCGAGACCATGACCCGGCGCATCGTGACCCACCTCGCCGGGCCACTACACCATCAGCGCCTGCCCGATGCCGCCCTGCCCGCCGGCAGTCAGGTCGCCCCCCTGGTGGCGAGCGCCATGCTGGCCGGTGCCCGCGAGCAGGTAGGCCAGGTGGATTTCGCCCTGCACAACGCAGGTGGCGTGCGCTGCTCCCTCGAACCCGGCCCCTTGAGCGAGGCGGACATCGCCGGGCGGCTGCTGCCCTTTGCCATTCCACTCACCCTCTACCGGGTGCACGGCCATGAGCTGGCGGAGGCGCTGGAGGGAGCCATCGACAACGCCACCAACAACGGCGTGGTCGGCAATGGCAGCGGCAGCTTCCCCTATACCGCCGGGATGCGCTTCCGTTATCAGGCAGACAAGCCCAGGGGGAGCCGGATCACCCGCCTCGAATGGGAGGCGAGCCCAGGTCAGTGGCAGAACGTCGAGATGGATGCCATCTATCGGGGGGTCTCCAGCGCCTACACCGCCTCCGGCAAGGAGGGCTACACGGCCCTGGCCCGCACCTTGACCCAGCACAATCAGGAGCTCGGCATCACCCTGGCCGATGCCTTTATCCGCTGGGCCCGCCATCTGCCCGAGCTGGCTCCCCTGCCGGAACTGGTGGAATACCAGGGCGCCAGTCCCATGGCCTGAGGCCCCTCGCCGGGCCCTCCCCTGTCAAGGCGCCGCTTTTCTTCGTGAGAGCGGCGCTTGTTACATTTTTCAAGCACACTCCCCAGTCCCATTGCAGCGGACTGCCGGCCTCGGCAACACCAGGCAACAGCGGCTCCCGCTAATCATTTAGCCCACTGCGGGCACTGAAAACGCTACTTTTATACATTATTTCAAACACATCACCCCAGCCCATTGCATCGGACTGCCGGCCTCGGCAAGATAGGCCCGCTTTTACGTCTTTCCCGCAGGAACAGGTCATCCATGAATCACGCCATCCGTTTTACCCCTCAGCGCTACAACCCCGGGCTAAAGCCGCTGGTTGTCCTGCTCACCGCCCTGATGGCGCTGCTGTTTTGCTTGCGCAACCCGCTGTTCCACGGCATGGCGCCCGGCTTTGATGCCTCCCTGTTCGCTGTGATGGGCAAGATGTGGAGCGAGGGGGGCGTGCTCTACCGGGACATGATCGACATCAAGGGCCCCATGATCTTCGCCCTCGATGCCCTCGGCTACTCCCTGGGCGGCTTCTTCGGGATCTGGCTGCTGGAGTGGGTACTCTGCTGGCTTGGTCTGCTCGCCAGCTGGCAGGCCTTCTCCCAGCTGGGGCTCTCCCTGCGGGCCCGCCTCGGCAGCATGCTGGCGATCCTTGCGCTCTACAGCACCCGCTACTACTACGGCAACATGACCGAGGACTGGACCTTCCACCTGGCCCTCATCGCCCAGTGGGCCTTCATCACCCTGCTGCTGGACAAGCAGTTTCGCTGGGGCCCGGCCCTGGTGGCGGCCCTCACCTTCGCCATCGTGGCCTGGATGCGCACCAACAACGGCGCCTTCTGGGGGGCCTGGTATCTGGTGCTGTTCTGCCACTGGTGTCTGCGTGAACAGTGGCGCTGCGCCTTCGGCCTGCTCTGCTCCAGCCTGCTGGGACTGGCCCTGGTCGGCGGCCCGCTGTTTGCCTACTTCCAGCACCACGGTTTGCTGGACGAATTCCAATACTACGCCTTCGGCATCTTCTTCGAGGGGAGCTACGGCAACGGCTTCTCGCCGGAGGTGGGGGCCGTCGGCCTGCTGCGCACCGGCCTCGTCATGCTGCTGCCGGCCTTCATGGTGTTGATGCTGGGTCGCCGCCAGGAGTGGTATCTGCCTGCCCTCTGCGCCACCCTGTTTGGCGTGCTCTTTACCCTGATCGCCAACTCCGTCTCAGGCCACGTGTTCGATCACTACGACGTGCTCTACCTGCAGCTTGGCCTGCTGCCTCTGGCCTGCCTGCTGGATCGCAGCGAGCAACAGTCCGATGCCCTGGGCCTGCTCTGCATCTCCCTGGTGGTGCTGACCGCCAGCTGGCTGCTGGCCCAGCAACTCGGTTACGGCTGGAGCACCAAGGAGTGGTCGCTGCCGCGGGTGCGCGAAGTGCTCGGCAACAGCCTGCTGTGGGCCCTGCCGGTGCTCATCCTGGTGCCGCTCTGGCGCGCCTGGGATGTGCGCAGCGCCACCCCCTGGCTGGCGTCGCTCGCCATGCTGGCGCTGCTGGTCAACAACGCCTGGGAGGGCAACCTCAAGGGCAAGCCGTTCAATCCGCCGGCCCAGGTCAGGGTCGACAGGATCAAGGCTGAGACAGGGCCGACCGACAAGATCTGGGTCGACGGCATACAGCCGCAATACTATCTGTGGACCGATCGCCAGCCCGCCTCCGCCTATCTGTTCTTCGCCAACGTCAACCCGCCCTATGACGTGCGCGAGCGGGTGCTGGCCGACATCCGGCGGCAGGATCCCAAGTTCATCATCGCCAAGCCGGAGCGGGTGGCAGAGCAGCTGAAAACGCCGAGCTCTCCCTCCAGCCTCGCCTTCTATCAATATCTGACGGACCGTTATGAAGAGGTGGATCCGGGTCTCTATCGCCGTCGCTGAGACCGATTGCGAAAGTCGGGGCCGTCGCTGGCAACAGCGACGGCCCCTTTCATTGGCGTGCAGACCTGTGTTCAAGGGGACCCATCATGATTACAATGGCGCTCTTTTTTAGTGTGAAGGGGGAGACATCATGGCGGAACTGACCTATCTGGGGGGCTATCCTGACCCCCTCAAGAGCCAGGTACAGCAGTTGATCGCGGCGGGGAAACTCGGCGAGATGCTGGCCAAACGCTACCCTGAGACCCACCTCGTCCAGAGTGACAAGGCGCTGCTGGCCTATACCATGGAGCTGAAAAACCGCTACCTGAAAAGCTCGGCGCCGCTCTCCAAGGTGATCTTCGATGGCAAGATCAACGTGATCAAGGATGCCCTCGGCCTGCACACCTATGTCAGCCGGGTACAGGGCAACAAGCTCAAGGCCAAGAACGAGATCCGCATCGCCGCCCTGTTCAAGGAGGCCCATCCCGCCTTCCTGAAGATGATAGTGGTGCACGAGCTGGCCCACTTGCGGGAGAAGGATCATAACAAGGCCTTCTACCAGCTCTGCCTGCACATGGAACCGGACTATCATCAACTGGAGTTCGATCTCAGGCTATGGCTCACCTGGCGTGACATCGAACGCACCTCGGGCTGAGGCCATCGGTTGCAAGGAGGCAAGATGATCCCAGGGCACACTCGTTCAGGGCATAGCTGTCGTCATGCCGCGCGAGGCCGGGTGATGGCCCTCTGGCTCGCAATGCTGCTGCCCTGCTCCCTGCTGGCAACCGAGCGCTGGCAGAGCGACGACTATCTGATCCAGAGCTTCATGGAAGTCGCCATGAAGTGGGAATATGGTCATGAGGCCCAGGTACGCTTCTCCCGCTGGCAAGGCCCCATCCGCCTCAAGCTCATCAACGAGTTTGGCGACAAGGCGCTGCAGGCCGAGGTGGTCAAGGTGCAGAGCCAGCATCTGGCCAGGATCACCGGCCACCCCATACTGCTCGTCAGCGACAACCCCAATCTTACCCTCATCATGACCAGGCACCAGCAGATGGCCGGCTGGGCCCGCCGCACCATGCGCCAGGATGACTCTGTCGGCATTGCCCTCAAGGAGGGGATCTGCCTGGCCAATTTCGCGGCCAACGGCCGCTATGAGATCACCCGTGCCACCATCATCATCCCGGTGGACTACAGCCGGGCCAAGGGCCGTTTTCTGGATTGCGTAGTGGAGGAGCTCACCCAGGTGATGGGGCTGCCCAATGACTCGGACAAGGTGTTTCCCTCCATCTTCAACGACAACAGCATCGACAGCTTCCCCACCGGGCTCGACTATGTGCTGCTCAAGCTCGCCTATCATCCCGCCCTCCATGCCGGCATGACCGCCGACGAGGTGCGCACAGCCCTGCCCATCGCCCTCAAGGCGCTTCGCGCCAATGGCGACATCGCAGAGGCAAATCAGCGAGTACAAAGTGGCAGCCTCAAACGCTGGGCCGGGCTCTGAGCCCTCTTAGCTGGCCCAGCACCCTGCCACCTTCTCACAAACACAAAACGCAGCCTTGAGCTGCGTTTCGTTCAAACCGGGGTAAGAGCCAGCCTGTTACCATGACAGGCAAAATGACAACCTGTTCCTGATCAGGCCTCGGCGCCTTCCGCCTCCGGCATCCAGCTCTCGGCGTTCTCCCATACTTCCTGCACCATGGTCTCGGCCAGTTCCCTGTCCTCCTTGCTGGCGCGGCTGACCGTCAGGGCCATGGCGCTGCCCGGGGCGACCCGCACATGTAGATCAGGGAATCGCTCGCCCAGTTGCTTGAGCAACTCCTGACGCAGCGCCTCCATGGTCGCAGTGGGGATCTGATGTTTTCTGTCGATGATGATTTCCAGGCGCATAGGATACGTCTCCATTATGATTAACTGTATTTTTATACAGTAAAAAACAAAAGTAAAGGCTCAACGTCTCGTTCCCCTTCCATCGCTCAACAATCCATCGCTCTCCCCTGTCATGACCTCATCCGCATTCCCTCCTCCTTCCCTTTTCTGAGCGAGTTCCATCCTGCCTGGCCACCTCGGGAGAAAAAATGGTTGATATTGGTTCTCATCCGTCGCATCATCATTGTGTGTTATAACATAACAAACAAGACAATCATGCGCCCCGACATTCACCCTCAATACCGCAAGGTCCTGTTTCACGATCTGGCCAGTAACATCTACTTCCTGATCGGATCCACCTTGCAGACCGATCGCACCAAGCAATGGGAAGATGGCAACACCTATCCCTATGTGACGCTGGATGTCTCCAGTGCCTCCCACCCCTTCTATACCGGCAAGCAGAAGCAGGTCGGCAAGGAAGGACAAGTCACCCGCTTCGGTCAGCGATTTGGCCAATTCTTCAACAAAGGAAAAGAGAAGTCATGAAGGTACTCGCCTCCCTGAAATCAGCCAAGTCACGTCATCTGGATTGCCAGGTCGTTCGTCGACGCGGCAAGCTGTTCGTAATCTGCAAGAGCAATCCCAGATTCAAGGCTCGCCAGGGTTGATCCCCGCCCCTTGCCGTCCATGAATAACAAAAGCCCTCATCACGAGGGCTTTGTCGTCTCTCTGACCTTGCCGAACCCGACATCACAGCGGGGTGGCGCATTTGCGGTATTCGGTGGGGCTGACCCCTACCCGCTTCCTGAACACCCGCGAGAAGTAGAGCTGATCGTCATAGCCCACCTGTTGGCCGATAGTAGCCACCGACATGGGGGTGGTCTGCAGCAGCAGCTTTGCCCGCATGATCCGCTGATCCTCGCGCCAGCGCACTATGCTCACCCCCACCTGCTCGCGAAACAGGTGCGCGAGGCGCGAAGGGGACAAGAAGACCTGCTCCGCCAGCGCCTCCACCGAGATCTCGGCGCAGAGCGACTCGCTTAAGATCTGGCACGCCTGGTGAACCCGGTGGTCGATGGTGGGGTAGGCATTGAGGGAGGAGGCTTCATAGCAGCGAATGAGCAGCCGCTCCAGCAGGTTCATGGCCAGCTGTTCCGACATGGGCCGCAGCTGCTGGTGAGTCTCTTCGATGTCGAGGAAGAGGGCGTCGAACTCGGCGAGCAAGGCGGCGTCCGCCAGTTGCAGGCGCCCCACCCGCTCAGTGACCTGCGGCCACTTGAGCCAGTCGGCCCAGTAGGCCCGCGGCCGGAAATAGACCCAGCGGTGATACCACTCCCGCGCATCCGGCGCCCGGCCGTAATGGTGCACCGCCGCCGGCGGAAACAGCAGCAGGTCACCTGGCTCCACGGTGAATGCCTGATCCCCCTGGAAGATCTGCCCCTTGCCCTTGATGGTCAGGTTGACGATGAAGCCCTTCATTCCCTGGGGCCGGTCGATGATGAAGTCGAGCGCACTCCCCTGCTCGATGGGGGTCATGCCCGAGACCAGGAACACATCGAAGGCGTAGCCCGGCAGCAGGGGATTGAGTTGTTTCGGCTTCTCTTTTTGCATCGAGGACATGGCGGAAAACAGCGCTTGGGTAAAAAAATCGGCTTGGGTCATTGTAAAGACTCACCTTGGGAACGCGCTATCTGGCGCTCGGCGCCGTGTGAAATTGGTGAACTGGCTCACAACGGGATGTGCCGTGAGCCATGGTGCCACCCTGGGCAGACCCGCTGAACGCGGGCCTGCATGGTTGGACAGGGATCAGACGCGCGCCTTGCGCACCTGTTTGTAGCGGTCGAACAGCACGGCGGCGAGCAGGATGAGGCCGCGCACCACGTACTGGGCGAAGGGGGAGATGTTGAGCAGGTTCATGGCGTTCTCCATCAACCCCAAAATCAGCACACCGGCGATGATGTAGGAGATCTTGCCGATCCCCCCCTTCATGGAGACCCCACCCAGCACGCAGGCGGAGATCACCACCAGCTCGAAGCCGATGGAGGTCATGGGCTGGCCCGAGGTCATGCGCGAGGCGAGTATGATGCCGGCGATGGAGGCAATCAGCCCGGTCATGGTGAAGATGATGATCTTGGTGCGCACCACGTTGACTCCGGCCAGACGCGCTGCCTCCTCGTTGCCCCCCATGGCCAGGGTGTTGCGGCCAAAAGTGGTCTTGTTGAGCAGCAGGCCGAACAGCACGAAGCAGACGGCGGTCAGCCAGACCGGGGTCGGGATGCCGAGCAGGGCCGAGTTGCCGAGTTCGAAGAAGCCCTCTTCAACTATGCCGACCGCCTTGCCGTCGGAGATGATGTAACCCACCCCGCGCGCCATCTGCATGGTGGCCAGGGTGGTGATGAGGGCGTTGATCTTGAATTTGGCCACGACTATGCCGTTGATGAGGCCAAACAGCACCCCCACCGACATGCCGGCCAGGATGCCCACCGTGATGCTCTCGGTGGCGTTGATGCCGACCGCGCAGGCGACGCCGGAGCAGGCCACCACTGAGCCGACCGACATGTCGAACTCGCCGGAGGCGAGGCAGAACAGCATGCCGCAGGCCACCATGCCCGACATGGAGACGGCGAGCCCGAGCCCGCGCATATTGATCAGGCTGGCGAAGTTGGGTACCAGCACGCAGGCCAGCAGGAACAGGATGGCGAAGATCACCAGCATGCCGTATTGATCCCAGACGCGGGCCAGTTGCAGGCGGGAGCCGCTGGTCGCCGCGGTGCTGGCGGCCTGGCCGACTGAGGTAGTAGTTGTCATGGTATTTCTCCTGAAAATTCCGGGTGCTATCTCGTTGCGGTCAGCAGATCAACGGGCCGGCATGGCCAGATTGAGCGCCTTGACCTCGTTGGCCTCATCGTGGGAAAGCTCGCCGGCGATCTCCCCCTCCCGCATGACCATGATCCGGTCCGCGATGCCCAGCACTTCCGGCAGCTCGCTCGAGACCACCACCACGGCGATGCCCACCTTGGCCAGATCGTAAATCACGTTGTAAATCTCGTTTTTGGCACCGACGTCGATGCCGCGGGTCGGCTCGTCGAGCAAGATGACTTTCATGTCCTCGGAGAGCCAGCGCCCCAGAATGGCCTTCTGCTGGTTGCCGCCCGAGAGGTTCATGATGGCCTGATGGGGAGACGGGGTCTTGACCCGCATGTCGCGGATCCGCAGCCTCGCGTTCTCGTCCTCCCACTGCTGGTTGATCCAGAAGCCCCCCCACGCCTTGTGACGGCGGGCGCTGATGTTGATGTTCTCCTGCACCGAATGGATGGGGATGATGCCGAGCGCCTTGCGGTCTTCGGTACAGAGCATGATGCCGCTGCGAATGGCGTCGATGGGGCTGCCGATGACCACCGGCTTGCCGAACACCGCGATCTCGCCAGTGCGCATCTTGTCGGCGCCGAAGATGAGCTTCATCAGCTCGCTGCGCCCGGCCCCCACCAACCCGAAGATGCCGAGGATCTCCCCGCGTTTGACCTCGAACGACACCGGCGCCTTGAGCCCAGGCCCCATCAGGTTCGCCACCTTGAGGCCCGCCTCGCCGAGCGGTCTTGGGCTGTAGCCATAGATGTCGGTCAGCTCGCGCCCCACCATGGTCTTGACCAGCAGATCCCGGTCCACCTCGGCCATGGAGGCGAAGGTGCGCACGAACTGGCCATCCTTGAAGACCGTGATGGCGTCGCACAGGGCGAAGATTTCGTCCATCCGGTGGGAGACGTAGAGAATGACTTTGCCCTCGTCCCGCAGCTGGCGGATAACCCGAAACAGCTGCTCAATCTCGCGCGACGACAGGCTGCTGGTCGGCTCGTCGAAGGCGATGACGCTGGCATCCCGGGTCAGCGCTTTGGCAATCTCCACCATCTGCCACTGCCCCAGCGACAGGTACTTGAGCGGCGTCTCGGGGGAGACGTCCATGCCGAGGCGCGCCAGCTGCCTGGCCGCATCCTGATAGAGCTTCTCCCGATCGATGACCCCGCGCCGGGTCGGCAGCTGACCGAGGTAGATGTTCTCTGCCACCGTCATCTCGGGCACCAGGTGCAACTCCTGATAGATGATGGCGATCCCGCTCTCCAGCGCATCGACCGTGCTCTGAAAGACCCGCTCCTGGCCGGCCAGCTTCACCACCCCGGTGGTGGGCGACTGGAAGCCGCTCAGGATCTTGAGCAGGGTGGACTTGCCCGCGCCGTTTTCCCCCATCAGCGCGTGTACCGTGCCCTGCTGGCAGCAGAAGGAGACGTTCTTCAGCGCCTTGACGCCGGGAAACTCCTTGCTGATGCCGCAAAACTCCAGATAAGGAACTGACTGATTCATGTTTCACTCCAGCCGATCGGCATGGCGCACACCGCCATGCCGGTCTCGGTGTCAGGGTTTAGATGGCGTCAATCACAGACCTTTCTTCTGCAGCTCGACCTTGAAGTTGTCGCGGGTGATGAGCACCACGTCGGTCACCTCGGTGAACTTGGCAGGCTCTGCGCCGTTGACCACCCAGTCATGGAGCATCTGGATGCTCTTGTAACCGTGCACGTCCGGGCTTGGCAGCAGGGAGCCGAGGAAGCCGGTGGCGCTGGACTTGGACAGCTCGTTCACCGCATCCACCCCGTTGATGCCGATGCCGATGACGTTCTCCGCCTTGAAGCCCTGTCCTTCGGTGGCGCGCACGCCGCCGAGCACTGTGTTGTCATTCATGCCGACGATGAGCCAGTTCTTCACCTCGGGATGCTGTACCAGCATGGAGTTGGCGGCATCCAGCGCCCCCGGAATGTCGTTGGCCTTGGTCGGCGAGCGGTAGATCTGCCCCTCGGGGAAACCGGCGCCCTTGAGCGCGCTCAAGGAGCCTTCGACCCGACGGCGGGCGGTGTCGAGCTCGTCGGCGGTGATGGCGAGCACCCCGGTCGCCTTCACGTCCCACTGGCGTTTCTGCATCTCCTTGTAGAGCTCCTGGCCCTGGCGTTCACCAATCTTGGTGGCGGCCATCATCACCAGCGGTACCTGCTCCATGGGCTGGCCCTTGGCATTGACGAACTGGTCGTCCACCGTGATGACCTTCAGATCCATGCTGTTGGCCTTGGCCATGATGGCGGCCCCGAGCTTGGGATCAGGGGTACAGATGACGAAGCCCTTGGCGCCGTTGGCCGCCAGGCTGTCGATGGCATTGAGGGTCTTCTCGCCATCGGGGACGGCTATCTTGATCACCTCGAAGCCGAGATCCTTGCCCGCCTTGTCGGCGAAGTTCCATTCGGTCTGGAACCAGGGCTCCTCCGGCTGCTTGACCAGATAACCCAGCTTCAGCGCCTCGGCCGAGAAAGCAGAATTTGCCATACCAAGGGCAAACCCCATTGCGATCATGCTTTTAACGATTTTGTTCATGCGAGTGTCTCAGGTGTTCTATCAATCCATGTATCCATGAAGCGCGGCCATCGGGTCCATTCCTCAAGCTGCCACATAAAAACATGTCCAAACATGACGTTATTGTTGTTGCTAGATGAGCAAACCAAGTTGTAATCGTTTTCACATGGAAAAATGGAGAGCAGGATCACGCCATGAAATTGCAGCCGTTTCGTCTATATAATTAGCAAAATTGTCACATACCCAATTCTGGATGGCCGTCACCCTCTTGCAGCAACAGCGTTAAAATCCATATTTCCAGCAGCCAATGGCTAACCGCCCCTCCGGTCCATCTCCTATGGTTCCTCACCAGTCACCCCTCATTGATGGTCAGGAGCACTTATGTCTGAGCACCCCAGGTCCGAGCACATCGCCATCGGACTCGATTTCGGCAGCGATTCGGTCAGGGCACTCGCCGTGCGCTGCCACGACGGCGCCGAGCTGGCAACCCAGGTCGTCTATTACCCGCGCTGGCAGGCCGGTCATTACTGCCAGCCGGTCACCAACCAGTTCCGCCACCACCCCCTCGACTATCTGGAGTCCATGGAGCAGGCGGTGGTGGCGGTGGTGAGTCAGCTCACCCCGAGTCAGCGCGCCGCCGTGCGCGGCATCGGCGTGGACAGCACCGGCTCCACGCCAGCCCCCATCGATGCAGAGGGGCGTGTGCTGGCCCTGCGCCCAGAGTTTGCCGACAACCCCAACGCCATGTTCGTGCTGTGGAAGGATCACACCGCCATCGAGGAGGCCGAGGCCATCACGGCCCTGTGCCACGGCGGCCAGTTCCCCGACTACAGCCGCTACATCGGCGGGGTCTACTCCTCCGAGTGGTTCTGGGCCAAGATACTGCACGTCTCCCGAGCCGATGCGGCGGTGCGCGCCGCCGCCTGCAACTGGGTCGAGCTGTGCGACTGGGTGCCCGCCATCCTGAGCGGCACCCAGGCCCCGGCCGACATCCGGCGCGGGCGCTGCTCCGCCGGCCACAAGTCCCTCTGGCACCCGAGCTGGGGCGGCCTGCCCCCCGCCGAGTTTCTCAACGCGCTGGATCCGCTGTTGACCGAGGATCTCGACTACCCGCTCTTTACCGACAGCTGGACCGCCGATCTGCCGGTCGGCACCCTGACCCCGGAGTGGGCGGAGCGGCTGCACCTCTCCTGCGAGGTGGTGATCGCCGGCGGCGCCTTTGACTGCCACATGGGGGCGGTGGGGGCCGGGGCTGGCAACAATGCCCTGGTGAAGGTGATAGGCACCTCCACCTGCGACATCCTGATCGCCGACGAGGCCACCATCGGCGATCGCGCCATTGCCGGGATCTGCGGCCAGGTGGACGGCAGCGTGGTGCCGGGCATGGTGGGGCTGGAGGCGGGACAATCGGCGTTCGGCGACATCTATGCCTGGTATCAGCGCCAACTCGGCTGGCCGCTGGAGAGCCTCGCCGCCCAGTATCCGGAGCTTCGCACCGCCATCGAGGCCCACAAGCGGGAACTGTTGCCAAGCCTCGCCGCCGCCTGGGAGCAGCAGCGCGATCTGGCCCACCTGCCGGTGGTACTCGACTGGTTCAATGGCCGCCGCACCCCATACGCCAACCAGCGCCTGCAGGGCACCCTCACGGGCATCAACCTCGGCACCGATGCGCCCGATCTGTTCGGCGCCCTGGTGGCCTCCACCGCCTTCGGGGCCCGCAGCATCATGGAGTGCATGACCAGTCAGCAGGTGCCGGTGGAGCAGGTGATCGCCCTTGGCGGCATCGCCCGCAAGTCGGCCACCGTGATGCAGACCTGCGCCGACGTGATGAATAGGCCCATCCAGGTGGTGGCCTCGGATCAGTGCTGCGCCCTGGGGGCGGCCATCTTTGCCGCCGTGGCGGCCGGTATCCACGCCGATGTGGCCAAGGCCCAGCGCCACATGGCGAGCGCCGTGGAGCGCACCCACCAGCCACACCCCGAGCGGGTCGCCGAATACGAGCGCCTCTACCAGCGCTACCTTGCCTGGGGCGCCGCCGCCGAGCCGCTCTACAACCGGGGGATACCGGCATGAACCTCCAGATGCTCAAGGAGCAGGTGCTCGTCGCCAACCTGGATCTGCCGCGCCACGGCCTGGTGACCTTTACCTGGGGCAACGTGAGCGGCATAGACCGGGAACAAGGTCTGGTGGTCATCAAACCAAGCGGCGTCAGCTACGAGCGGATGCGGGTCGAGGACATGGTGGTGCTGGATCTGGCGGGCAAGCAGGTGGAGGGCGCCTTGCGCCCCTCCTCCGACACTGCCACCCACCTGGTGCTCTATCGCACCTATCCGGAGCTTGGCGGCGTGGTGCACACCCACTCCACCCATGCCACCGCCTGGGCCCAGGCGGGGCGCGCCATCCCGATCTTCGGTACCACCCAGGCCGACTACTTTCACGGCGAGATCCCCTGCTCGCGCCTGCTCACTCCGGGCGAGGTCGAGGAGGATTACGAGGGGCTGACCGGCCACCTCATCGTCGAGACCCTTAAGCAGACCCCCATCCTCACCATGCCGGGGGTGCTGGTGGCCAACCACGGTCCCTTCAGCTGGGGCAAGAGTGCCGAAGACGCGGTACACAACGCCGTGGTGCTGGAAGAGGTGGCCCGCATGGCCTGGCTCACCGGCCAGATCAACCCCGCGGCCCACCCACTGCCCGATTACCTGCTGGAGAAGCACTACCAGCGCAAACATGGCAAACACGCCTATTACGGCCAGACAAAAGCATAATGAGGACACCAAGATGGAATTGATGAAACAGCTGGAAGTGTGGTTCCTGGTCGGCAGCCAGCACCTGTATGGCGCCGCCACCCTGAAGCAGGTGGCCGATCACGCCCACACCATCACCAGCCAGCTCAACGAGCACGCCGGCCTGCCGGTCAAGATAGTGCTCAAGCCCACCGGCACCACCCTCGACGAGATAAGCGCGGTAGCCCGCGATGCCAATCACGACCAGCGCTGCATCGGGCTCATGGTGTGGATGCACACCTTCTCCCCCGCCAAGATGTGGATCCCGGCACTCAGCCAGTTGCAAAAGCCCCTGCTGCAGTTCCACACCCAGTTCAACCGGGATCTGCCGTGGAGCGAGATCGACATGGACTTCATGAACCTGAACCAGACCGCCCACGGCGGCCGTGAGTTCGGTTTCATGGGGGCCCGTCTGCGGCTGCCGCGCACCGTGGTGGTCGGCCACTGGCAGGATGAAGAGGCCCACCGCAAGCTGGGTAACTGGATGCGGGTCGCCGCCGCCATTCACGACAGCCACCACCTCAAGATCGCCCGCTTCGGCGACAACATGCGCAACGTGGCGGTCACCGAGGGTGACAAGATTGAGGCCCAGATCCAGTTCGGCTATCAGGTGAACTACTACCCGGTCGGCGATCTGGTCAAAGTCATCGACGCCGTGCCCGCAAGCGACATCGAGGCGCTGCTGGCCGAATACGAAGAAAGCTACACCCTGACCGAGGCGGTGCAGGCGGGCGGGGTGCTGCGCTCCTCCCTTTATGAGGCGGCGCGCCAGGAGCTGGGGATGAAGAAGTTCCTCACCGACGGCGGCTTCGGCGCCTTTACTACCACCTTTGAAGACCTTCACGGCCTGCACCAACTGCCGGGGCTCGCCTGTCAGCGCCTGATGCAGCAAGGCTTTGGTTTCGGGGCGGAAGGGGACTGGAAGACGGCGGCCCTGCTGCGCACCCTCAAGGTGATGGGTGCCGGTCTTGCGGGGGGCACCTCCTTCATGGAGGACTACACCTACCACCTGGAGGCGGGCAACAACCTGGTGCTGGGGGCTCACATGCTGGAGGTCTGTCCCTCTATCGCCGCCGATAAACCCGTGCTGGATGCCCAGCATCTGGGGATAGGCAAGAAGGCCGATCCGGCCCGCCTGCTGTTTGCGGCCCCCGCCGGCAAGGCGGTCAACGCCAGCCTCATCGACATGGGCAACCGCTTCCGGCTGGTGGTCAATCAGCTCGAGGTGGTAGACCTGCCAGAGGCCATGCCCAAGCTGCCCGTCGCAAGCGCCCTGTGGAACCCCATGCCGGATCTGCAGACCAGCGCCGAGGCCTGGATCCTGGCCGGGGCCGCCCACCACTCGGTGTTCACCCAATCGGTGGATATCGAACAGCTGCGCACCTTCGCCGACATCATGGGCATAGAGTTCGTGGTGATCGACCAGGATACCCGCATCCCCGCCCTCAAGGAGCAACTGCGCTGGAACGAGGTCTACTACAAGATCTGCCACTGACCCCTTAATCGGCCAGCAGCCATCACCATGACAACAGCCCCGCTCGCGGGGCTGTTTCTTTTAGGGGCAGACTGATATCACTCAGTCAGGGAGACACTGACAACAATCAGGGTTGGTCGCGGCTCTCCAGCAACCAGTGATAGGTGCGGGCCACGCCCTGACGCTGGCTATCGGGGCGGGCGATCAGGGCGTATTCGTGATCCGTCTCCAGCACGGGGGCGAAGGGAGCGACCAGGGCGCCGCTCTCCAGCTCCTCGGCCACTATGGTGGGATCCCCGAGAGAGAGACCGAACCCCTGCAGGGCGGCATTCATCGCCAAGTCCAGGGTATCGAACAGCTGGCCGCCCTGGGGCTGCCAGGGGATGTCGAGGAAGGCGGCAAACCAGTTGCGCCAGTCCCGCCGATCCGCGCTGGCATGGATGAGTGGCAGCAGGGGCAACTCGTTCAGGTCGCGCTCGAACAGACGATGCTTGGCGGCAAACGCCGGGGCGCAGACCGGGGTCAGCCGCTCTTGAAACAGGGGCTGGCTGTGGGGATAGCGCCCCAGGCAGGGCTGATAGACGATGGCGAGATCGAAGGGTTCCCGGGAAAAGTCGATGCCGTGGCTGTGGCTGCCGCGCACCTCCACCGCCTCCCCTTCGAACGCCTGCAACCGTCGCAGCAGCCAGCGGCTGGCGCAGGAGGGCACCTTGATGCTGATGGCCTGCTCGTGGGGCAGGGTCTGCAGGGCACTGAGCCCCTCCCCCATGCGGGCCAGCCCATCACGGACGAAGGGCAGCAGGCGCTCGGCGGCCGGGGTCAGGGCCAGGCAGCGGGTGCCGCGCACGAACAGCAGATGGCCGAGGCGCGCCTCCAGCTGGGCGATCTGCTTGCTCACGGCCCCCTGGCTCACGCACAGCTCGTCGGCGGCCAAGGTGAAACTCAGGTGGCGGGCAGAACACTCGAAAACCTGCAAGCCATACAGGGGCAACTGGCTGCGGGGTTGGGTGGACAACATACAAGCCTCCATGCTTGAGAAAAACTCATGCATAACATGCCGAATAATCCGTTGTCCGGCAACCCTTGCGGGGGCTAAAAAGGGACCTCTTTAACACACTCAGGTGACGGCGCCATGTCTTCCCCCCGCATTGTCAGCAAACTGCCCCAGGTGGGCACCACCATCTTCAGCGTGATCGGGGATCTGGCCGCCCGCCATCCCAGCATCAACCTCTCCCAGGGGGCACCGAGCTTCCCCTGCGATCCCGAGCTCATCCGGGTGACCCACGAAGCCATGCTGGCCGGGGAGAACCAGTATGCCCCCATGACGGGGCTGCCCGCCCTGCGCGAACAGCTGGCGACCAAGATAGCGACCAGCTACGGCCACCACTATGACGCCGGTGAGGAGATCACCATCACCGCCAGCGCCAGCGAGGCCCTGTTCTGCGCCATCACCGCTCTGGTGCACCCGGGGGACGAGGTGATCATGTTCGAGCCGGCGTTTGACAGCTACCGCCCCATGATCCAGCTGCAGGATGCCACCCCTGTGGTGATCGCTCTCAAGGCGCCGGACTTTGCCATCCCCTGGGAGGAGGTGGCCGCCCGCATCACCTCGCGCACCCGCATGATAGTGCTCAACACCCCCCACAACCCCACCGGCACCGTCTGGCAGGCGGGGGATCAGGAGCACCTCGCCCGCCTGGTGCGCGGCACCGACATCCTCATCCTCTCGGACGAGGTGTACGAGCACGTGGTGTTCGACGGCGCGCTGCACCAGAGCGTCATTCGCTATCCGGAGCTGGTGGAACGTTCCGTCGCCGTCTTCTCCTTCGGCAAGACCTTCCACGTCACCGGCTGGCGGGTGGGTTACTGCGTGGCTCCCCGCCCCCTGATGGAGGAGATCCGCAAGGTGCACCAGTTCGCCATGTTCGCCGCCGACACCCCCATGCAGTACGGCTTCGCCCACCTGTTGCAGCAACCGGCCCACTATCAGGGGCTGGCGGCCTTCTACCAGCGCAAGCGCGACCTGCTGACCTCGGCCCTGGCGGATTCGCGCCTGACCCTGCTCCCCTCCGCGGGCAGCTTCTTCATGCTGGCGAGCTACGAGCGGGTAAGCGACGAGCCCGACAGCCTCTTCGTGCAGCGGCTGATCCGCGATCACGGGGTCGCCACCATTCCTGTCTCCGCCTTCTATCACGACGGCACGGATCAGCGGGTCATCCGCCTCTCCTTCTCCAAGGATGACGACACCCTGCTGGCGGGCGCCGAGCGCCTGTGCAGCGTCTAGGAGGCACCATGGATTCAGTGCGCGTTGCCGTCCTGCAGATGGTCTCCGGGGATGATCTCGATCACAACCTGACCCAGGCCGAGGCACTGCTGCGTCGGGCGGCGGCCGAGGGGGCCGAGCTGGTCCTGCTGCCCGAATACTTCTACCTGATGCCGGTTGACGAGCGGGCGCGGGTGGCCCTGGCCGCCCCGGTGGAGGATCACCCCCTGCTGGCCTGGGCCCGGGAGCTGGCCCGGGAGCTCGGAGTCTGGCTGCTGGCGGGCACCCTGCCCCTTGAAAGCGACGAGCCAGGCAAGATGCACAACAGCAGCCTGCTCATCGACCCGCAAGGGGAGCTCGCGAGCCGCTACGACAAGCTGCACCTGTTTGGCTTTTGCACCGGGCAGGAGCAGTATGACGAGGCCGCGACCATGAGCCCGGGCCGGGAGGTGGTGAGCCATCCCCTGCCCTGGGGGCTGCTGCGCCTCGGGATCTGCTACGACCTGCGATTCCCCGAGCTGTTTCGCCTGGACCCTGCCCCCGATTTCATCGCCCTGCCCGCGGCCTTCACCCACACCACTGGGCTCGCGCACTGGGAGCTGCTGCTGCGGGCCCGGGCGGTGGAGAACCTGGCCTTCGTGTTCGCCAGCGCCCAAGGGGGACACCACCCCGGCGGGCGCCGCACCTTCGGCCACAGCATGATCATCGATCCCTGGGGCCGGATACTGGCCCAGGTAGAAGAGGGTCAGGGCATGGCCATCGCCACTCTGGATCTGGCGGCTCAGCGCAGGGTGCGCAGCCAGCTGCCGGCCCTCACCCATCGCAAGATAGCCGTCGGCCCTTGAGGCCGGCACCATTTAGCACCCTAGGCATGACATCACACTTCAAGGGACTGACCATGAAACTCAACACCGCAATGATGCTGATGGCCCTGGCCACCGCGGGCCAGGCCGCCGCCAAACCTCTGGTGATCGCCACCGACGCCACCTATCCTCCCTTCGAAATGGTCGACAGCAGCGGCAAGCTCGGCGGCTTCGAGGTCGATCTGGCCTATGCCCTGTGCGCGGCCATGAAGACCGAGTGCGAGGTGATCAACCAGCCCTGGGACGCCCTGCTGCCGGGCCTGCAGGTGCGCAAGTACGACGCCATCATGTCCTCCATGAACATCACGGACGAGCGGCGCCAGAAGGTCGCCTTCAGCCAAGTCTACTACATGATGCAGAACCGCTTCGTGGGGCGCAGCGACAAGGCGGCCGACTTTGCCGACACCCCAGAGCACTTCAAGGGCAAGGTGATCGCGGTGCAGGAGGGCACCCCCCAGGACAACTTCATCACCGCCCGCTACGGTGACGTGGCCAAGATCAAGCGCTACGTCAACGCCCAGTCCCCCATGCTGGATCTGCAGTCCAGCCGTGCCGACTACACCTTCGGCAACATGGTGCAGTTGAAGGTGGGCTTCCTCGACAAGGAGATGGGCAAGCAGTTCGCCTTCGTCGGCCCCCAGTTCAACGGCACTCAGGACAAGATCCTGGGAGAAGGGGTGGCGGTGGCCCTACGCAAGAAGGATGACAAGCTCAAGAGCCAGTTCGATGCTGCCATCGAGAGCGTCAAGGCCGACGGTACCTTCGACACCCTGCTCAAGAAGTATCAGCTGGAAGACCTGCTCTAAGGCCGGTTGACTCGCCATCAAAAGCCGTATCACAGAATAAAAAAATGCCAGTCAATTGACTGGCGTTTTTTTATTCTATTGACAGCTGAATGATTCTCTCAGTCGGCCTCCCCTGGCGGGCAAGGCAGCTCAGTGATCCTGCTCCTCCCCCGCCCAGGGCAGCCGATCTTCGATGCTCCGGTACAGCACTCCGTAGTCGTCGTCGAAGTGGTGGGATCCCGGCAGGGTCACTGTGGTGACATTCGGCTGCTGCAGGTGCGGGCAGAGCTTCACCGGGGAGTCGTCATCCGCCCCCTGCACGCAGAGCAGCGGCAGGCTCTTGATGGCCTTGACCTCCGGCAGGGTGGGATAGCTGCCCGCCTTGTCGTGCACCACCATGTCGCTGACGTGGATCTCAAAATCCGACGCGGTCGAGGGAGAGAGCATCACGGCGCCCACCAGGCTGTCGCGATAGGCCTGTGGCAGGCGATTGATGACGAAGGGCACTATCTCGGCGCCAAAGGAGAAGCCCACCAGCAGCCAGCGCTGGCGCCCCCAGCGGGACTGGTAGTCCGAGAGGATCCGCACCAGATCCGCGGTCGCCTGCTCCGGGGTCTTCTTCTTCCAGTAATAACTGAGCGAGCTCCAGCCCACCACCGGCATACCGTGACGCTGCAACTCGGCGCTGAGCCCCTTGTCCAGCGCCGCCCAACCGCCATCCCCGCTCATGAAGACCACCATGGGGGCGGGCGAGGCTTGCGCCACCGGCAACTCCACCAGCCCCAGATCCGCGCCGACCCGGCTTGGCTGGGCGGCAACAACCGGTAGGGTGAACGAGGAGACGAGACAGCAAATCAACAGCAACAACATGGCTCTCATGGGCCAACTCCTATTTCTTCATGAGCCCGAAGGGGCCGCGACTGATAAGGGAGACGAGGTGAGTCAGGGTACGGGGCAGCACCAGATTACCGGTACAGAGCAGGTAGCGGGGCTCCCACCTTGGGCCGAACTTCTCCTTGTAACGCCGCAATCCCTGGAAGTTGTAAAAGCGGCTGCCCCGGGTGAACAGGGTGTTGCCAAGGCGGGCCCAGTATCCGCCGAGGGGGTTGTCGTTGAACCCCGACATGGGAGCCATCCCCAGGTTGAAGCTGGCATAGCCCTCCTGCTTGCCCCACAGCAGGAGCTCGACGAACAGGAAGTCCATGACGGGGGCCGCCCCCGTGTCCAGGCTGTAGCGCATCAGATCGATGGAGAGACTCTCCTTGTTGTCGCTGATCCAGAGGTTGGCAAACCCGACGATCTGCCCCTCCCGCCGCACCAGCGCCATCGGGTTGAGGGTGAGGTAGGCTGGCTCGAAACTGCCCACGGAGAAGCCCTTCTCCTTGCCCTGCTTGCTGTGCAGCCAGCTGTCGGAGATCCCCTTCAACTCGGGCAGCAGGGCGGCAATCTCACTTGCGGCCACCACCTCGAAGCGCAGCCCTTCCCGCTTGCCCTTGGCGTGGCTCTGGCGCAGGTTGCGCAGGCGGCTGCCGGCGAGATCGAAGCCGTGCAGATCCACGATGGCCTCCTCCCCCAGCTTGAAGGGGATGAGCCCGAGATCCAGGTAGACAGGCAGATAGCGGGCAGACACCTGGTAGAAGACCGGGCTGACGTCGTGCTCGTCACAGCGCTCGCGAAACTGCCAGAGCAGCTCCTCCACGAAGGAGGGCTGGCCGACGGGATCCCCCATCACTATCCAGCTGCTGCCCTCGGTTCCGTACATCAAGAAGGCCTCGCCGCTTGGGTGGAACAGCAGGGATTTATCCCCGAGCTGGGCCAGGTAACCGTGGCCTCCCCCTGCCCGCATCACCAGCCCATGGGCACGGGAGAGCGCCTCTGCATCCGGCTTGTCGGTGGCGAGGCGCAAGGGGGCCAGCAGATGGGCTACCCCGACCACCGCCAGCACACCGATGACGCTCCCCATGGCACGCAGGGCGCGGGAAGCCGCCCCGGGCCCGTGGGCCGAGACGTGCAGCCAGAGGGAGGGGTCATACTCCACCTGCCGATAGGAGAAGAGCAGCAACCACAAGGCTCCCAGCAGTACGGCCCCCACAGACATCAGCCAGGAGGGGGTGAACCGGGCGTGGAGCAGGGAGCCCTTGCGATAAAAGAGCGGGCGGCAGGGGGTGATGACGAGCAAGAAGCCCCCGAGCAGCAGGGCAGACTCCCAGTCAAACCCCTTGAACAGGGAGAACAGCATGCCGAGCCCCAGCAGCCACTGGGTGATCCTGAAAGCCCCGTCATGACGGCGATAGAGGCTGTGAGCCAGCAACAGCAGCAGCACGCCGCTGACGCTGCCGAGCACATGGGAGAGCTCAAGCAGGTGCAGGGGCAGCACCTGCAGGAAGGCTTCGATCCGCCCCCTCATGGTGGGGATCATCCCGGAGCAGAGCAGCAGAGTACCCGCCGCGAAGGTGCCCATGCTCACCAGGGCGGGCACGAACTCCCGGGTCGCCATCATCATCCCCTGCAGCCGGTGCAGGCGGGCCCGCTGTTGCAGCAGTTCCTGCCCTACGAACAGCAGAAGGGCACAGAGGAAGGGCAGGAAGTAGTAGGCGCAGCGGTAGATCAGCAGGGAGGCGAGCAGCTTGTCCACCGGCAGATAGTGGGTGAGCAGCAGGCTCATGCTCGCCTCGAAAACCCCGATGCCCCCCGGCACATGGGCCAGCACCCCGAGCAGGCTGGAGAGCACGAAGGTACTGAGCAGCACCGGATAGGGCACGCTGCCCGATGGCAGCAGCACATAGAGCACGGCGGCGGCGGCCATCCAGTCGAGCAGGGCGATGAGCAGTTGCAGCAGGCGGTATCTGATGCGCGGCAGGAGCAGCAGGTGCCCGCGCCAGACCAGGGCCGCCCCCGGCCAAAATAGATAAACCAGCACCGTCAGCAGGGCCAGGGCACCCGCCAGTTGCAGCAGACCGGTCGCCCAGCGCGGCCAGTGTGCCAGCAGGGCAGCCCCCTGCCCCAGCAACAGGGCGCAGCCCCCCCAACCCAGCAGACCGAGGAAGAAGGTGATGGAGCAGAAGAGGATCACCCTGGCCACCTCTCCGGTGCCAAGCCCCAGGGAAGAGTAGAGCCGGTAACGTACCGACGAGCCGGTGAGCAGCGCAAAGCCCAGGGTGTTGGAGAAGGTGTAGGCGATGAAGGAGGTCATCCCCACCTGCGGCAAGGGCAGTCGCTTGTCCAGCACCTTCAGGGCCAGCAGATCGTAACAACAGAGGCAGCCATAGCTGAGCAGGGTGAGCAGCAGGGCGGCCCCCAGCTGCGGCAAGGGTTGAGACCAGATGGCCAGGCGGATGTCGTGCCAGTGCCACAGGTGGGTCAAATGATAGAGGACGGTCAAGGCCGCCCCCAGCAGCAGCAGGCTGCACAGGGGGCCTATCCAGATCAACAGCTGACGCCGCATTCAAGATTCCTGTCAAAAAGCGAGATGACGACGCTGCCATGGGACGGCGAACAAGGCCCCCGTGGCACCTGCACATGAAAGGGCAAGGCGGGAAGAGCTCGCCACTGAGCCCCCTTTTCATGCATGCTGTCATATGATTTACCAGCCCCTGCGAGGCCGCCATCTTTCTTCTGTAACCTTATGTACGGCCAGACAAAAGCGAACAAGCCGCCCGTCGGCACGGGCAAGGAGACCGACATGAACCCGTCCCCGCTGATCAGACGCTTCTCCCGCAATCCTCTGGGACGGGATCTCGCCGTCGGCGATATCCACGGCTACTTTTCGCTGCTGCAAGGGGCGCTGGACCAGGCGGGATTCGACCCCGCTCGGGATCGCCTCTTCTCCGTGGGGGATCTGACGGATCGCGGCCCCGACTGCACAGCCGCGCTCGAGTGGCTGGCCAAGCCCTGGTTTCACCCAGTCTGTGGCAATCACGATGACTACGTCTGCCGCTACGAGAGCTGCGATAGGGAGAACTGGATCCAGAATGGCGGCGGCTGGTTTCAGCAGCTGACCCCGGACGAGCAGGGGGCGTTCGCCGCCCACTACCGCACTCTGCCTATCGCCATCGAGGTGGCCACTCCGGCCGGCCCGGTCGGGCTGCTCCACGCCGATTGCCCCTTTTCTTCCTGGCAGGGGCTGCTGGACCAACTGGATGCGGGGGTAAGCGGCGGTAGGCTTCGCGCCATCAAGAACGTCTGCCTCTGGTCAAGGCGCCGCATCGAGCGGCTGGATGAGAGCGGTGTCGAGGATCTCGTCGCCCTGGTGGTGGGCCACACCCCGGTGGGCCTTCCGGCCCGGCTTGGCAACGTCTACTACATAGACACCGGCGGCTGGTACCCCGACGAAGGCGGCTTCTTCACCCTGCTGGATCTGCACACCCTGATGCCCCTGCCCCCGGGTACGGCCCGATAAGCCCCATCCAGCCGCAATCCTGCACAGCCCCCTGATACGACACCCTTGAGCGTTCAATAAACCGGCAGCCAGGGCGCCCGGGCTTCGCTCTGCCTGCGCTATGGTTTACCATGCTGGCAACTGCGGTGCATGGCACCGCCCACCCAGGCGCCATGGCGCCGCCATCGGACACCTCACCTCGAGCAACATGAGCAAAACAGCACAGCCCGGCAGCGAGCCCACCTTCTACTTCCACGATTACGAGCCATGTAATTAACGGTTTGTTTTAAAATGAAAAAGATCATCGTCTTAAAACTCTGTACTAGGTTTTGTACTAATTTTGATTGTGTAGTCTAACGACCAGTTATTCGGCCCATCTCTGCAACTGATTTCTACTGACTACTGTGCGCCCTCAATCAGACCTCTATTTCATAGGTCGGTAAATCCGGTGCCTCTCCTGCCAGCTCCCCTCCCCTGTAAAACGCCATCTTGCCGATGGCTACCCCGGTGCCCCGTACTGTGACCGTTCCACCCGCCAACGCGGTGAGAGTGGTGGTCGTGGTACCTACTGCGGTCACGGTACCAACCAACAAGGGATCTGCGCCTGGTACCAGCTCAAGGAATCGCTTAAACAGGTTCATACAAATCGCTCCACACTCAGTTGCTGGCGCACCGTCATGGCCCTGTTCTGCAACGCAGCAGAGACCCTGACGCCCCGGTTGTAACCCTTCCAACCGTCCACGGCGAGCAGCGCACCTGGCAGGATCAAGCCGGTATCAGCTGACAACGGCAGTTCAATGGTTTGGGTACGTTTGGGCATGGTTTTGGCCAGCCCCACCACACCCTGGGCACGGGCTGCCGTCACATCACACACCAACGGGTGGGTGATGGTCGGCGCTTGTTGCTCGCCAGCCGTCCCCTGGCGCACCACCCGCGCACTGATGCCCTGATGGCCACCACTTACCCAGATCCCGTTGGCGGCATGACCCGGCTGGAAGTCACTGCCCAGGGTGGTAATGATGGCGCGGGGGATCGCCACATCGGCCACAGCAGTATCGAGCTGCCATGGGACGGTGGGATAACGCGGCTTGATGACCAGATGACGGTTGCGCTGGTGTGGCAGCACAAAGCCACCGGCCGCCTCGGCCAGGTACCTGACCACCTCGATCGGGGTCTGGTTATCCAGGCTAAAGAACCCGGCAGGTACCAACCAGTTAGCCGCTTGCCAATCCAGTGTCCAGCCAACAGGCAGTACAGCCGCTGCCAGCTGGGCCATGGTCGCGGCAGCAGGCTCACTCACCGCCTGCGCCAATACATGGGTCGGTGACAGGTAAGCGGTACGCGAGCGGCCGGTCAGCGTTGCCGACTCGCGGCCAAAACTCTGGCTCGATTGCCAGCCATCGCACATGCAGTCCCATTGCTGACCGTTGATATGAATGCTGACCTCTTCCTCATCGGTCAGCGCAGCCGCCGCGATACGGGGAATTTGAGCGCTGAACTGCCACGCCCAGGAGTCGGTATCGAGCTCGATGCTCACCGCAGTGGCCGGGATATCGAGCCCATCGCGTATCCGCACGATCTTTGCTGTATTGCTCACCAGATAAACCCTCCGGGTTGGAATGACGATTGCCGCATCACTGCCCTGCCAGACGAACTCCAGCTCTGCCGTGTCACGCTTGCGCCCGAACTCCAGGCGCAGGGTGCGCTTGTCTGGGCGAATCGGTGGTTTTGGTGGTTCTGGCGGCGGCGTCTTGCCCCAGGTGGGCCACATGGCCTCGTCCCAGCCATCACGCCAGCCCTCTATCAGCGGCTGGCCGTGGTGCCAGGCTTGAGCGGCCACCCCTTTACCGATGGGGATGCCCTCTTGCCACTGGTCAGCCTGCCAAACCTGGTCAAAGCGCGGCGGGTTGGTGAACCCAACCAGGCGCCAGCTGCTGACCGGCGCCGCCTCAACCCACAGAGACTGATTCGCCACATGGCCAGCGGCCAGGCTGTCATAGCCCTGACGGCTCTGCTGGCTGACCGGCAGCCCCTCGGCAAAGCGCTGTCGATTGGCCATGAACGTCTGGGGCATCTGCTCGCCCAGCTCGGCCACCTGCTGCTGATGCGCGGCGGCCTGTTGCCACAGGGATCGGCTAGTTGCCCGCTCGGTACCGGCCTTCTGCCATTCGCTACTAAGGGCCTGGAAATGGCTATCTGCCCACACCCAGGCATCCCCCATTGCACTGGCAGGGCCCCGGAATACGTTCTGGTCATACTGCCCGGCGAGCACCGGCTGCGGGGTGCGGGATGTGCTGGCCATGGTGCATTCAATGACGAACGCGCCGACCAGCTCCCCATGGCTATGGGTTTGGCTGGCAAGCACCGCATCAAGTACCACAGAGCCGTCCAGCATCGCGCTGGAGCGATGCGGGGCGCCATCCAATACCGATGACAGCACCAGACCCGGTGACGCACTCAGGCGTGGCGGCAAGTTGGTACTATTCAGGATGCCGACCAGGCGCACCACGTCGGACTGGTTCAGCTCCAGCTGGCCATTGATGCTGCGAGCCTTACGCAGCGCTAGGCTGGCATCCTTTCTGGCCATATGACCCCCCGGTTACGGTTCAGTGATGGTGGCGGTATTAATGCGGATCAGCGCACCGGCAAAAAACTCCGCTGCGGGCAACTCCAGATCGGCGCCACTGCCCGGCACCCCGACATCGAGATCCGCCACAAAGGCCCCGTCCCGGTCAACAATGCGCCCCCAGGTGGGGGCGCCGCTGCCAGTGGCCATCTGTTCGGCAAGAGGTTTCAGGGTCAGCACCCCGCCGCTGATCGTTTTGGCGCAAGGGTGGCTGAACGTCAGCGCCACCAGAGCAAGCTGGTCAGTCGTGGCCGCCCCCGGAGGCGGTTTGGTGCCGGTGTAGATGGTCAGCTTGGCACTTGCCCCGCGGCCTGTATCAATGGCCGTGGCCAATAGCTGGGCGCGACTGGTGCGCAGCCCTTCGGCATAGGAGATCATGGTTATTTCCTCTTGAGCGGGGCAAGCTGGGGGAATGATGCAGGTGCCACCCCACCACCAGGCGGATAGGGTTTTGGCGCCTGATAGTCGGCAGCCACAGCGTTGTAGTCGGCGGGGCCATATGCCGGGTCATCCTGGGCGACCACCATATAACGGCGATTCAGCCACAGCAGATCGAACCGATAGACCCCATCCGCTGCGCGGCTGTAGGTCTCGCCAACCAATTCGCCATCTTGGGTAAAGCAAAGTACCCGGCGCCGCACTCCCATCCCGCTGATAGTCACCGTACTTTCAATAAACCCCTGCTCCACGTTGCGCACCCCATCGCGGATCCAAAAGTAATCCCGCCCCTTGCAGAGCGGGTACTGGGTCTGCTGCTGGAGGTTGACCGGGCCCGCATACATCGCCGGGTAGCCGCGCCAGGCCACATCTTGCGGCTGGAATTGGCTGCGCGGTTCCTGGTTGGCGGCAACAGCGGTGATGGTATGGCGATAAACCAGATAGGTGTATTCAACCAGCAACGGGGTGAACTCGGTTCCGATGGTGGCCAACGTCTGCCCAGGCTGTTGCTCTATCCAGATCCGGCTCTTTGGTGGGGCAATAAACTGCGATGAACGCACCAATACCTTGGTCTGGTAATAGCCAAACACCTGGCCATTGATGGCAGCTAGGCCCAGATAAGGGGCATCAGTGGCCCCCTCTGTCGTGACGCCGCCCACCGTCAACCTGGCCACGCCATTGAGGTAAGCCAGCTGGGCAACCACAGCGCCAGCTGCATCCATCAGCATACCCGTCTGGCCTGGCAAGATGCTCCGGGCCAAGACGTAGGATGGCGCAGAACCAGAGGCCACTAACCCAACACCTAGTTGATGGGTAATCGTGGCACTGGCTGGCACGATCAAATCCGGTTGCAAGGTAGCGAACTGCTCTGCCGTCAATGCTGCAAAGTTTCCATCAAAACCGGCTGGCCCGCTTGCAATGCGCAAATAGGTTTCGGCGCGGCACCCGTTTGCGCTGGCATAGGTCTCGTAGGAGCGCATATTGCTAAAGCGCAGGGTCGTCACCACCGCCATATTGCAGGTCAGGGTAAATGACTGGTTGCGATGCTGACCGCCATCATCGGTATAAATCAGGCTGTTTGGGGTAAAGGTCAGCTCGCCATAGGTTCGCGGGTATGCGTCTCGCTGGGTGGCTTTGGTCAGGCTGGCAAGGCTTTGGCCGTACCATAGCCCGCTGCGATAGGTGCCATCTGTACGGGTGCGAAGGGCGGCGATCACATTGCCCGCCGCATCCACAAACTCCAGATCCATATCGCACAGGTCGTTAGTCCAGCAGGCGTTGGATGCCCCAATCTTCAACCTATATCCCAGTGGTTTGAACGGGATAGACCCACCCCATACACCGGTATCAGCGGCACCGCTCTTGTTATACGCATAACGGAACAACCCGATATCGGCGGTATCGCCAAACCAGTCTACCCATTCCGCCCCGCTGGTCGCGGTTACATCAAGCGCGGCATCGTAGGTAATGGTCTGGGCAGCCGATAACATCAGCCACCCTTTTGACGGCAGGAAAGTCGCCATGACTTACCTCCAGGGGCCGGTGATATCGAACCCAATCAGTGAGCGAGGATCAGCCTGGTATGTGTTTACCTGATAGAGCCCACGAATGAAGCGCACCTTCTTACCCGGCAATGCAGGCAAATCGCCAAAGTTTTTACGATGCCAACCGCCGATATCACCGTATGGCACGACAAACCCCGGCATATACCCACGCAGATGGTTGCCATTCTCCAGCACCATGCAGGGGTCGGTTGAGAGATAAAATCCGTTATCTGGGCCGTTGGGTACGGCCAATCCCACACCAAAACGGGCAAACATGCCCTTGAGCCACCATGATGTTGTGCCAAACAACTGATGATATGGGCGAGCAATCGCTCGTTGATCGGTGGTGTTGAACGTGGTGAGTGTTGTGCCCCAATAAGCGGCGCCACTCGCATCCCGGTTACCCCAGTTTGACTCGTTGGCATTCGCCGCCGTAGTGAAGTAATGGCACAGGACGGCATGGTAACGGTCACCGGGTCTGACTGAACGGATATAGCCGGTGCAATAGACGGTTTGATAGCTGTAGTTGCCGATGCTCGGTAGCCAGTAAAAGAACTGGCTATCGCCTATCAGATCCCAGGTCTTTGCCGTATAGCGCTGGGTCGCTGGCCAACGATGGTCATAGATAGTGGTAAAGGTGTTGATATCCACCACATCCTCAACCATGGTGATCTTGGCCAGATAGGAGGCAAACCCATACTGGTTAGAGCCCGTCCAGCCAGTGAATGCGCTGTTATCAATTCGCCACGATACATTCCCCGACTCACTGACATTGCTGGGACGCACGATAAAGATCTTCCCGTCCCCACTTTCATGGGTAATCGTCCAGCCCAGCGGCGCCACCTTCATGGTCATGGCTGCGCCTGTACCTGGTGCCCCAGGGTTGCCGCCGTCAATCTCAAACCAGACCTGAGTGGCCGTGACCTGCATCACCCGATGCTCGCCGTTGTAGGCGGCAGGCGATACCCCCTCTATCTGAACAACTGAGTCTTGCAGATAGGCATGACCACCGGTAAAGGTCGCCACTGCCCACCCCTTGGCAGTATCGAAAGCCAGCGCGTTGATGGTCAGGGTGCCAAAGCCGGTGACCAGCACCGCCTTGAGCAGCGCCGCCAGAGCGCCCTCTGCGGTATCGCCCAAGCTCGGGGCGCCCTGCATCTCGCTTGCAAACCATTTGACCTTGTATTCAGCCATCGCTTTTCTCTCCACGGGCAAGGCGCAACGCCTCACCGGTTAACGGTTGACGTTGCCCCTGAGCTGGGCCTCGAAACGATCGGTATCCACCACTGCCACCGACTGCAAGATGGTGCGGATAAACCAGATCGGGTAATTGGCGGCGTAGGTGTTGAAGCGCAGCACGTTGCCCGCAGCCCAACCGGCCCCCCAGCCACGCCGGTCAAGCCTGAAATAGGGCTGGCCGTTGTTGGGGTTGATGGGGGCAAAATCGGTATTCACGTCCCCCACCGCAATTTGGCCCACATGCTCGCCGACCAAAATAAACGTGGTGGTGGTCTGGAAGATGATGGCCCAGCGCTCTTGCAGGGTCGCCCGGTTGGTCACCACGATCGGGAAATCCGTGTCGTTGTATTCCGCCGTGCAGGGGTCGCCAATCAGAAAATCAGACCAGTTATTTGTCCAGGTGCGCTGGTCGAACAGCGCCCCATAGCGGGCCCATAGGTCACCGATGATCAGGGCGCTGGATACCAGGGTATCCGCCGCCTCATAGTTGTGGCTGAGGGGCCGAGCCAGGGTGATGCGGCCAGAGATCTCCACATCGGTGGCCAGGCTCATATCCTCAATCCGATGAACCACGGCCAGCGGCTCCACATAGCCGGTCAGGCTCAGCGGGCTGGCCAAGGTCACTACCCCGCTATTCATGTTGACGCTGTAGAGCTGCGGCGCCAGCTCCTTGCCGTTCTTATCCTCCACCCGGCAATAGGCCAGCCGTTCGCGCCCGGTGTTGAGCTGTTGCCCGGCCTGTACTCCCATAGGGAAGGCACTGCGCTTGGTGGAATGCACCACCACGATGTAACCCTTGCGAATGAAGGGCACCCGGCCATCGGATGGCAGGCGCACCGGATCCAGCTTGATCAGATCCGCATCGAGCGGCAGATAGCTATAGACCACCGCATTAAACCGGATGGTGTCAGCCACCACCGACAAGGGGCGCCAGATCTTGCCATCGACCACCATATCGGGATCAAACCAGGGTTTACTCTCGTTGCCCGCTGCCGTCACCAGGCGGCCAAAGCGCACCGATACCACCCCGGTCTGATAGTCCACCTTGCCGCTTACATCCTGGCTGGTGATGGTGCCATCGCCGTTGGCGGTCACCTCAAACCGGCGCCCGTCTGCGGTGTTGCCACTCAGGTAGAGGCTGGATGGCGCAATGGGCGCCCCTGGTGTCCTGAATGTCACCTCGTCCACCGTCTGGGCCACCAGGCTGGTGACCAGCGAACTCAGGGCAGCCACTGGCACCGCGCCAGGGTTCCAGACCGTCACGGTCGCCTTGCCGGTGGCGTAATCCAGTGTACCGGCCTGCTCACCGGCCCCAGTGGATGGGTCGATGTTGCGATAGAGGATCCCCTGCCTGTCCACATAGACCGACCCGCCCAGGGCAAAGCGCACTGAGTTGGCCAGGATCGCCTCGCCGTTGCGCGGGGTGATATCCAGCACCAGCGGGGTGGCCTTCACGGTGTCTTGGCCCGCGCTGCTGGCGTTGTTGCTGCGGTACTCCACCTCGACCCAACCACTGTCGTCCACCGGGAACAGGTAGGCGGCCTGCACATAGTAGATTTCAACCAGTGTCCAGCGCTGGCGGGCAATGGTGTTGCCGTGGCCATCGCCATAGGTGCCGATGGTGCGCCACTCATAGCGGGTTTTCGGAATGCCGCCCTGGCCATCCGGTTTGATGGTGATCTTACCGGTGGTGTAGTTGACGCTGCCCCGTTCCACCCCTGCTGCATCCAGCAGCTTGCCCGCGCCGTTGTCACGGACACTGATGATCGGGTCACGCTGGGCGATCACCAGTTCGGTGTCGTCCTTCACCTCCTCATAAAGGGCATTCCAGCGCAATGAGACCATTCGCGGGGTCAGGTTCTGCTTGGCCAGCTGCAGGGTGATCGTCCCGTCCGGGTTGCGGGCCGGGTAGTCAAAGCGTTGGGTGTCCGGGTCGCCGTACTGGTAAACAACCTGGTACTCCTGACCGCCATCCGGCAGGGTCGCCACCCGCAGGGCCAGATCGCCGGTCACATAATTGATGGTGCCGGTGGCATCGCCGGTCAGCTGGCCAGCCCCGTTGTCGATGGCGGTTTTGGTCGCGCCACCGGCTTGCCAGGTCAGGGTCAGGCTGTTGGGGGTAATCCCCTCATGGGCCAACTTATGGGCCAGCTGCACCGGATCCAGCACCATGCTGGCGCGGTTGAGGTAAGAGACCTTGGTACCCCAGCTGAACATGATCGCGCTGTTCACATCCGGCAGCGCCCCCAGGGTCAGCACCACAGAGCCGGTGGTGAAGTTGAGCAGGCCAGAGCCATAGGATTTGTCCTGGCCAAACAGCTCCCCGCGCCCGTTGTCTTTCAGATCGTACCATTTGCCCTGGGCCAGATAGCTGACGGTCAGCGAACCGGGGCAAGGTGTTGGCAGCAGGGTCGCGGTGTAGGCATAGCCCCGGTTGTTGGCGGCGATCTGGATCTGGGCCGTGTCAGCGATGCGCGATGGCATCACTGCCGGGCGAAAGCTCACGGTTTTGCTGGCCGCGCCATAGTTCGGGCACTGGCTGTTGAAGGTCAGCAGGCCGCGCCCGTAGTCGATAGCCCCCACCACGGTACCGACCAGGAACAGCTCGCCGCCCTTGTCGGTGATCACTGCCGCGCCGATGGTGACCGATACGCTGCCCGGCATGGCACCAATCCCCAGGAACAGCCCCTGACTCGGGCTGACCGGTGAGGTGGTGGTGAAGGTGTGGGGACTGCCCACCCCGGATTCCAGCAGGGCGCCCAGCTCACCGGCAGCGGTCAGATCCACCACAGGGGTTTCACTGCGGGCACTGGGTACCAGCTGGGTGAAAATGGTCTTGGCCTGCACCCGCATTGCACCCAGCGCCGCATCAGCCACCATCTTGGTGGTCGAAAAGTAGTTGGCGGCATCGGCCACCACGGTTTCCCGCAGGGTGGTCTTGGTGGTTGCCTGGTCATAGGGGCTGGGCTGCTCCCCTTCAAAGGTGTAGCGCAGCGGGTCAGTGATCACGCAAGTGACCACGTTGCGGGTGAACTCGCCCTGGTAGCCAGACACCCCGAACTTGCGCAGCTCGGCGGTTACCCGGTCAACCCGTACATACTGCTCAACCTCGTTCCCCTTCCCTTCGTTGCCGACCAGCACCAGCACCTCCCCGACCTCCGGCAACCGCACCTCAATCCGTTGCAGGATGCGGATCGCCCGCTGCCCTTCCAGCTGGGTATCGTAGAGCACCCCCTGCCATTTCGGGCCTCTGGCCTGATAGCGCTCCAGAGTGTTGCGGGCGTTGTCGCGGGTGTCGTTGTGGTCTTTGGTGGTCATCAGCGTCAGGTTAACGCTGGGGTCACTGGGCGGCAGCAGCACCATGGCATTGGCGCCATAGTAGGTGTCGGTGTCGTCCGTCTGCACCGCCAGAAACGCCTTGCGCATATTCACGGTGCCATAGGCCCGATCCATATCGCTTACGTCAGGGAACAGACTGTTATGGTTGCCGCTGATGATCTCGCGGCCAGTGATGCGACCACCGCCGTCATCGGTATCAACCAGGCGCTGGCTGGCCAACAGCAAGATATCGCCAGATAGAATGGTCATGGGGTTACCTCGATAAGGCGAAGGGTTATCTCATAGGGGGTGTACTCATCAGGATCGGCAATCCGATACAACTGCTTGGCCTCGAACCCACCACCACTCTCACGCCGCCACAGCACAGTGAAGTAGCGCCCATTTAACTCGAGTGGCATCTTTGCCGATGGCGCTGATGCTAAAGCGTGAAGTGCAACAACAGTCGAGCGCATCACCCAAGCCTCGCCATCAGATCGCAATGTGATCGGCCGCCCTTCCGATTGAACGGCCTCTTCTACAATGATCGCGCCAGACAATGTTGGCGTTATCACTTGCCCGATAGGCTCCCACTCGAACTCGTCTCCCCAATCCAAGTCATCAGGCAACTCAATGCCAGCCAATTTGATCATCAGCTTCTTAATCCTTGTTGTTTCAGCACGCGCAGCAGCGCATCCAGATTCTCTTCATCAGACTGGAGCTCTACATTGTCGCTGGGGGTTTTAAGATGGATGGTGACTATCTTGTCGCTCGCGGGGCGGCGTTGCTCATTTTGTTTCTGGACTTGAGGGAGGGCATCATTGGTCTGCTGTGACGACTTGTCTTTATCCAATTCCTTCTGCTGCGCCTTGTTCAGCTCATTCTGGAGCTGTGCCCGCATGGCCTCCATCTCCTTCTGGAACTTCTCGCCGTAGTATTTTGACCACTCGCTATAGGCCGGAATGTCTTTGACCTTCTGGCTGTAGCGGGCGAGCTCTTCTTCGACACCGGCCAAGGTATTTGCCAGAGCATCTGCATTGCCGCGTAGCTGGTTGATATCTACTGTCTTGTAGAAGAAGGAGCCGGCATTGACGGTGCGGGTTACCTCCCCACGGCCAGATGAAGAGTTCATGGCGTTGACACTCGCCATGGTATCTTCAACGTCACTCTTGGTCTTTTGTGCCTCCTGCTGCACACCCTTCAGACTTTCCTTCATGGTGTCAGCGGCCGCTTTGGACTTGTCGGCGGCGGTATTAAAACCGTCCCCAATCTCGGCCGCTTTACGGCGGGTATCCCTGATCTTCTCATCGAGGAAACCAAGTCCGCGAGCTTGCTCCTGAGATGACAGCTTCCCGGCTTGACCCAACTGCGCCCAGATTTTCCGCAACTCTTCCAACTCTTGCGCGGTATCTGCCTTGTTGACCGCGGCTTTCATCGACGCGGCGATTTCTACCGAGGTGGCGGATGCATCGGTGGCGATAGCGCGGAAGGTGTCAATAGTGGCCCGTCCTACCGCATCAATCCCGGTTTGCAGCTCTTGATAGTCCAGCCCGAGACGACGCAGCTTTTCAGCAAGGACTGACTCGGTTACCTGAGCTGTGCTGATCACACTACCTTTCATGGTTTCGAAAGCAGCCATAGACTGAACTTTCAGCACCTCGAGATCCTGCAGACTCATATCCTGCAGGCTCTTGCGAAGTCCTGCGTCGATCTCGGTCTGTGTGACCTTGCCCTGCTCACGCAAAGAGTCGAGAGCCAAGGTGATATTCTGCAAAGAGGTTGTGTCCCCCATTTGCAGACCTTTGAACATCTCGTTGATGCCGGATGCAGTCTCCTTGCCTTTTGCCTTGAGCATGTCGAAATCAGCAACCAGTTTCACCACTGCAGGGCGGGTTCTGGCATCAATAGCTTGCCCAGCCATATCAGCCCCGGCAGCAAGGTCAATAAACCCTTGGCGCATGCTCGCCAGTGCGGCATCGGCCTGATACTGCATCGCCTCGGCCTTGAGGCCTGATGCCTCGAGAGCCTTCTGCACCTGCAGTTGACCAGTCAGGTATTCACGGTGTCCCTGCAGCCGTTGCTCATAGGCGGCTCGTTCTGTTGCCGAGAGGTTGGCAACCTCCTGGGCAGTGAGGACCTGAACGTTTTTGAACTCGTCAAACTGCGCCATGGTGGTCATCCCTTGGCGCTGCAGTTGGTTAAAGAAGGCTCTGGACTGTTCAGCAACCCGCTGCTCAATCTCTCCCGCCTCCCCCATCTTTGCAGCCCAAACACCGGCATCCTCTGCCAGCTTGACTAGACCCCGACCACCTTCATAAACCAGCACTGACAGCCCCGCCATCAAGGCTCCGTTGCCCATGGTCAAGGCGCTGAGTACACCATTGAGCTTGACTGCTTTCTTGCTGGTAACATCCATCTCTTTGCCAGCTTCTACTGTCGGCATGACCACGCCGGTCTTCATGGCCTGCCCCATACCGAGTAGCTGAGCACTCCACTGGATCACCTTCATGGTGCCCCAAGCTTTAACGAGGATCCCCACCCCGGCACTGAGGTCAATGATGGTTTCAGTGAGGCCGCGAATGGCCACTGCTCCCGTTTTCATCCCGTCAGAAACACTTCTGGCCCAGTCAGCCAAACTTCCATCATCAGCAGCAGCTCGGATCTGTGCGGTGACATCAGCAAGTTCTGACTTGATGAAAGCGAAGATGCCCGCATCAGCAATTGCGAGCTCGATTTTATTCAGCTGCTCCTGAAAATTTGACCAGATCCCGCTGAAGGTCTGTGCCATTTCCTCTGATGCCCCGGCAGCATCGTCTCCCATTGCTTTGATCAGCAGGTAGATTTCATTCCTGCCAAGCTTCCCAGCCGAGGCCATCGCGATGATCTCGTCCGTTGTCTTGCCCATCGCATTTGCCAACAACTGGGCCGCTGCAACAGATCGCTCGTTGAGCTGATTCATCTCTTCGGCTTGCAGCTTCCCCTTCACATAGGCTTGCCCAAGCGCGACGATGACACCTTCAAGATCCTGGTAGGTTCCCGCCGTTTTGGCGGTATAGTCGGCGGCGGCCTGCAGTACCCCGTTGTAAGGGTCTAGGCCATAGTTTTTCGCCTTGATAAAGGCGGTAGTGATCTCGTTGAGTTGAAAGGGCGTCTTTTCGTTGAACTCACGCAGCCAGGCCAGCGCTTTCTCACCGCCTGCGGCACTGCCCTCTACACTCTTGAGTGATACACCAAGGCGTTCAATCTCGTCCGCTGTTCTGACCATGCCTGTGGTTCTTGCCACCAACTGGTCAAAGGTCAAATATGCAGCGGCAACACCACCGATCTTGGTGGCCAATGCCGCCCACCCCTGCTCACCATCTTCGACAGCGCTATGCAGACTTTCGGTATTCTGCTCTGCCTGCTTGGCCTTCTGGCTGTATTCGGTCAAGCCGCTGGCATTGGTTCGCAGGGCGCCGGCCTGTCCGGTCAGCTGGTTTTTCAGATAGGTGATCTGATTGGCTGCCTGCTGGCTGGCGGTCTCCACCCGTTTCTGCTCACTGGCCAGCTTGCGAGTATCGACGCCCGCATCGGTCAGCGAACGGCGCAGCCCGTTGAGAGTGACGTTCTGGCGCTGATACTGAATATCCAGGGATTGAACTTCCCGGCGGGCCGAATTGAACTCCCGAGTCTGCTGGCGAAGGGCTTTCTCGCTGGATTCCAGCCCACGCTTGAGCTCATTGGTTTGGCCTGAACTCTCTTTGTACTGCTCGCCAAGCAGACGCACCTGCTCCCGCGCATCCTTGAGCGACTGGCGCTGCTCCTTGGTGACGGTGGTGGCTTCGCTGTTGGCTTGGCGCAGCAGATCAACTTTTGCCTTGGCCTCTGCATGGGCTGTGGCCAGCCGCTCGGTCTCCTGCCGGCTGGCGCTATAAGCCGTATTGGATGAGGTCAGCTCTTGCTTGGCATCAGCCAACGCCTTACCCATGCCAGTGGCGCGGGTACGGGCTTGTTCCAGCCCATCACCCAAATCAGCGGTACTGCGCTTGAGGTTGGCAAACTGGGTAAGGGTGGCCCCCTGTTCACCAAGTCGCTGCAGCTCATCGCCAAGGCCACTTACCTGCTCGCTGCTGGATTCGGTCTCACCGCCAAGGGTATCGACCTCTGCAATGAGTTTGCTGATCTCGGCCAGCCCTTCAACAGCGGCGCGGATCCGCAACTGGATATCGGTATCATTGCTGGCCATGGGGCCCCCTCAGAAATGAAAAAACCCGCCGAAGCGGGTTAACAGTTACTTTTTGTGACGACAGCACTCTGTATTCAATTGCATCACAAATATTTTTGTACGATATTTGGCCTACCACATTCCAGCGAGTGGGGTGCCAGTCGGTTGTGCCGCTGGTGTAGTGCTGTCAGGAAATCTCCTGCCAGTGCCCGATCTACCCGATAAGGTGTGACGGGACTTCAACTTCAACATTGAAGCCCGACACAGATCTGTCTGTAACACCGCCCGGGCTTCAAAAAACTTTTTGGAGCCCTATATGGCAAGTTCAATTCATAAACAGCGTCACCGCGCAGCGGTCAACCAAGCACATCGTTGCTACTACTGTGGCATGCCTATGTGGGAGGCAAACCCTGCACAGTTTTCTGACCAATATCAGATCAACAAACAGCAGGTGGACCACTTCCAATGCACTGGGGAACACCTGTTAGCCAAATGTGATGGTGGACCTAATTCCGCGAGCAACATTGTGGCGGCTTGTAAATATTGCAACCAGGCAAGGCACAAAGACAAAGACCCTCTGACCGCGACTAAATACAAGAAGAAGGTCAAGTCTCTCGCCAAAATGGGGCAATGGCATACCTCAAAAATCCTACAAAAAGCTCAACAGCCAAAGTGTGGCAAAACGAAGTAACCACATCTCGGGTTGAACAACAGAATGGCATCCATCGATGCCATTCGATCAGTTGAGGATTTCCATGCGATAAGGCTCGGTTTTACCGGGCTGCGTCACGAGAGATCCTTCCAGTTCCCCTTCCATAAACTCGCCACTCATCAGCGCCAGAGCGCCTTGGGCAGCCAGCATGGCCTGGTCGATGGTGACGCGCACGCGCTGCCCAGGGTTGGCCAAGTTCTCACCGTCGATGATGAAGTAACGAGGCTTCAGTGTTTCTGTGGTGCCGGTGTAGGTGGTGCCGGTCACCGCTGCTTTGGTGTAACCGACCTTGCAGGCTGCGGCAGCCTGGTCGCTGATAGCCATCACCATGTTGCCGTTGACCTTGTAATCGGTATCCAGTACCAGCGCCGTGCCCCCAGCACTCAACTTGACGGTGATCGAGCCAGGTTTGATGTAGGCGTTCGCCAGCTCAACCCACCCCTCTTTGCTGAGCGTGACCAGCTCATCCGACACAGGAGCCTCTGACTGGGTGAAGGCCACCTGTTTGCCTGCGATGGCATCGGCCAGCAGTTGTTTGGTCATGGAATCCCATTTCAGGGAGAGCTTAGCCGGGTCCTTCGGAAGTTGAACCGAGTCCAGCGCCTGGCCGAAGGTGCTGCGCTTCTTGGAGATGCGCGACTTTTCCTCGGTGGTCGGCGGGGTGACGGTGATCTCGTTGACGTTGATGGGGCCAATCAGGGGCCCTTTCACGCCGTTGTTGATTTCGGCGATGTAGACATCACCAGCCAACAGCAGGCCTTTGTCGGTAAATGACATGCTTGGATGCTCCTATGGTATCCAGGATTGTTGCCAACCTAGAGGCTGGCGGTATAGGTGAAAGTGAGTTGGATCGAGGTCAATAGGGTGTCGCTGCCAATCTCCTCTGGCTCGAGAATGATGTTGCCAACCGATATGGAGATCAGTGACGTGCCAACAAGCGGAACCCCTGCGGTCGATGGCACCAATACCGCCAGTACCTCCGATAACAGTTGGTCACGCCCGGCACGGCCTGCGTTTACGGGTTGGTAGAGGTCCACCTGAATATTACGGGTACGTTTCCATTCACGCCCCCTCCGTTCAGGTTTGCCTTCGCTCAACTCCCGAAAGTGCGCCAGTGGTAATATGGTGTACTGGTCAATTTGCGGATCGCTGTCACACACTTGCCCATCACCAGCCAAGGAGCTCACAGCCCCCAGTTTGGCCAGTAGCTGATCGATGATGACGGTGGCTTCGGTCATGTCATCTTCCTGTTAAAGGTGTTGGTGAGCTTGGCTTGCACTTCAGCCAGATACTGCTCGGTGATAATGTCATTCCACCAGCCGCGCAGCCCTACCCCACCAGCCATGACCAACCGTTGTTTGCCAGCTTTGCTGAATCGGATCATTGGTCGGCGCTTCTTGCCGTAGGGGTTTATGAAACCGTAGACCTGCACCCGCTTGCCGCCACGCAGCACCCAGACGCTGGCTCGGGTTCCGGTTCCATCTGTTCGAATTGAGGAGAATTTGACGCGACTGAACGGCACCTTTTTTAAGTCCAGGCTGAGGGTGGCCACGTCATGGGTCACCGTGGCCTTGTCGAACTTGATCCGGGCCCTGACCGAGGCAGTATTGAAACCGTCGGCCGCGATCCGGCTCACCATGTCATTGCGAGTATCGCGGGCGACTTCATTGACCACCGCCACCAACTGCTTGCGGATCTTGGCAGGGAGCGCCTCAAAGGCCTCTTTACTCTCGCTCAGGCCAGTGACGTTGATCGCCTTGGCCCTGCGCTTACGGCTCAGTCCACCGGGCATCAGACCACCATCACTCGCAGCGTGGTGCCGTTGTCGCTGCCCTCGACCACCCCATCGATGCGGTAGCTGCGTCCGCGCAGGGTGATCTGGTCACCTTGGCGTGCAAACGGCCAGACCAGCTCAGGCAATATCAGGTCTATCTGGCGGCGCGGTTCGCTACGCGCCCCCACCATCAGGTTTTCTGCCGCCATACAGACGGTTACCGGATAGGCCTCCCCATGTTTCGGGGTATAGGTGGCCGGTTCTCCTGAGAGTTTGCGAGCCGAGATCTGCTGTGCCCCGGGTTCGCGGGCGATATCTTCAATCAGATACCAACAGGCTCTCCCCTTAAGCAGCTGACCTGGCAGCAGGTCATGGCGGTAACGTACCGTGATCATGGTCGATCCAGTCGCGTAAATGCTGGCTTGCGCCTCACGACCTGCGGCCTTGGGGTCGATAACCTTTGCCCATATTTTCCCCAGTGGTGGCCATACGGGGGGCGATCCGGTCGCTGCACCAAAGCGCATTAGCCGGGTGTTCAGTTCGCCACTTTTAACCATGCTTCCCCCTAGCCAACCACGATTTCACGATAGGGATGGATCAATGACTCGTACGCCAACGGCAGGGTGGTGGCGATGGTCCCTGTCACCACCGCCTCGCGATTGGTATACCAGTGCCCAATCAGCAGCAATGCCGCCAACTTCAGCGCCGGGGTGAGGGTCTGTCCCTCTTCCCCCTCAGCCACCAGCGGCTTGTTGATATCAGACTGGATGTGGCTGATCGCCGCTTCAATCAGGCCAGTCAACAACGCATCTTCGTCAACTTCATCTGGCTCAATACGACATTGTGCCTTGGCCTCCGCCACGGTTATCAGCAACATGTTTACTCCAGGTCTGGTTCTGCCACAGCTTCCGCCAGCGCTTTCTTGAACACCAGTTCTGCTTCTGCAGGTGACAGGCGGGTGATATCGCCGCGGCTGTAGTTCTTCCACGGGCCGGTGAAGCGCACCAGCACCCGCTCATCATGGTCAGGCGCTGGCTCATCTCCGCTCTGCTGCTCGTGATCGACTTCAGGGGCGCCAGCGGACTGATCACCGGTCAGCGTCGCGGTGCCAACTCCGGCTGCATCGCCGGTTGCATCGCCTTGCGCTTGAGCTGCTGCGGGTTGGGCAGGGTCTGAATCACTGCCTTCACCTGTACCTGAGCCGTCTGCTGGCCCAGAGCCTGCGTCGGCATCGGGTTGGGGGGTGTCAGTTGCATTGCTGGTCGGCTCCTGCGGCAGTTCGCCGCTCTGCTGATCGTGATCGGCGTCAGTAACAGGTGTTTGCGCTGCGCGATCGCCTTTTGATGGCTTGGCCATGTCGGCTCCTTGTTACAAGGTGATGAGAGAGGGCGCCAGTGCGGCGCCCTGCTGCGGCCTTACCAAGTAACCTTGGTACCCAGCGCCAGACCTTCCGGATGACGGAAGCCCACGTCGTGGTTGCCGACCAGGCGGATCAGCGACTGGTTGCGTGCAAAGGCGCTGACCAGATCTCCGTTTGTATCCACGTAAGTCGCTTCAGTGGAGAAATCCATGGTCATGTTGTCCTGCTCACCGATCACCACATCGCGCCAATCGGCGAAATAAATCTCTGACTCGTTGGTGCCAGCCCCGAGGTTGGACGGAATGGTGTTGGTATGCGCAATGGGATAACCCTTGAGCAGGCCTTGCGACATCTCCGGATAGACCTTGTTGCCATTGCCATCCCGCAGGCCGAATAGCTTCATCCAGGTGCGCGGACTAAGCGCCCAACCCGGCATGACCATTTTGCTGTCAGAAGCCATCAACATCAGGATCAGGCCATCAAGGTATTCATCGATAGTGGTCAAACCGACAGCTCCTGACCACTCCTTAACCCGGCCTGCAGCAGTTGCAAAAGGCTTGAAGCCAGTTGGAGTATCGTTGGTGCCATCATCGCGCAAGAAGGCCTTATCCTCGCGTACGGACATAGCAGAGATGCAATCGTCCAACACCAGCTGCTCAACGTTGAATCCAGCACACCCGATCAGCTGGTTGCTGATTGGTACCATTGTGATCATGGTTTTGGCGGACAGTTTCACATCACCGAACTGGCTGCCAGTAGCACGAGCATCCTTACCTTCACCAACGTAGCTAGACTGGGCGCCGCCAGTCATACGTGCCATTGAAAGATTGCCGTTTGGCAGCGGCAATACTCGGGCGCCCAGCTTGCGAACTACCGTTTGCGGGCGCAGCAGCTCGATCACTTCGGAGTGCAAGTTCTCGGGGATCAGGGCGCCGCCTGACCCGGCAGCGGTGCTGATGGCCATGGCCACCTGCTTATCGCCGATCTCCTTAGCGGCGAACTGCTCAGCCATCTTCAGGTCGCCCTTGCCGGCAGCGACAGCCATCGCCATACGGGCAAAACCGGCGCCAGGGTACTGTTTGGCTTCCTGCTTCACATGGACGGCCGGAGGCGCCTGGGAGCCGTGAGCATTGACCGGCACGGCCTGCTGCGCCATCAGGCGCTCGGCGCTCTCCTGGCGGGCGATGGCTGCGCTGATCTTGTTTGCTTCGCTCTCCAGGTCAGCAAACTGCTGCAGTTGCTCGTCGGTGAGGGCAGTACCGCTGGCTTCGAGTTCTGCCAAGGCTTTGACCTGGGCGGCGATTTCGCCACGCTCGCGGCGGAGGGCTTCGATAGTCTTCATCTATTGGTTTCCTTTGGACATAAAAAAAGCCCCTAATGGGGCTTATTGGGATATGCTCCGCCGCAGGGCTAGAGCTGATTTTAACCTCAGACTGTAACCTCATGACTCAGTACCTGAGTGCCTTAGGTTGTGTCGGATTCCTTTTAACCTCTGATGGTGATGTCGATTTGATCGACCCGAACACCAAACTTCAATGCCAAACCTTGTTTTGCTTCTTCAATTGATAGAGGCATGTTTACAGATGACCACTGTTCATCTTCCATTACTGCTTCGTAGTCATCACCCGGCATTTTGGTCTTTGGGAGCTCTAAGCCATCAAAGTTCAAATGGAAATTCGTTCCTAATCGGCTCCAATTCAAATTGATAAAGTCATCTTCTGAATGAATTCCGTATTCAGAGAGCGTTGTATAAGCAACAGGGTTTCTATTCCCATCCCATGAATCAGGAACATTCAGTTCCGCGAATTCTGAGATCTTAATGATGGCCCGCCCCTCAGCATCCTCCTCTGTAGATTTCTCTATTGAGCTGATCTTTCCGATCAGGAACGCTGTTTTATGTTCGGCCGTTGGCTGTCCCCACGTTTGATTTCTGTTTTGTATACAAACTAGAAACTTGTGCTTTGAAGCCTTTGACATGTCAATTCGCCAGGCTTGGCTACCGCCCTCACTCAGAATCCTATCTTTCCCGCGACAAGTGTAAACAGCTACGCACTCTATCTTCCCAAAGTCTGTGGTGTTCATCCTGATTAACTCCCTTTTGATACCTAATGGTTCAAGCCGATTACCTATGTGCACATGTACTCATCATACACAATAAACCTGAGCAATCAACTAGAGGCGAGTTAGTCTTGTTGTAGTTATGATGCAGTGATACTGTAGTGTTTATTCGGTCGTTGAGGCACTGCCTCCAATGTGTAGAAACAAGCTTCACCCATGGCTTTGTAATTCTATGGCGCGGGCCCGCAGGCTGATGCTTTGTACCGGTTTTGCTGACTTGGCCACGCTAGCAGCCAGACCGTTGAGATAGTCCTGCGGATTGGCCAGCTCATCGGCCAGCCCGTTCTTGACCGCCTCATCCCCGCTGTAGAGGGTGGCCTCGGTGGCTTTCACCTGCTCGACTGACAGGCCGCGATAGCGGGCCACCGAGCTGATAAACAGGTCGTAGGCCTGATCCATGCGGTGGTTGATGGCTGCCATGGCGCCATCGCTGAGGGGCTCATGGGGGGTGCCGTCCTTTTTGCGGTCACCGCGATAGAAGGTGGTGAACTTGAGCCCCACCTCCTCCTCCCACTTGCTCACTTCCATGTGCTCCATGATGACACCAACAGAGCCGCAGCCGCCGGTTTCACTGACCACCACCTTGCTGCAGGCGGAGGCGATGAAGTAGGCCGCCGAGTAGGCAGAGAAGTTGACCAGCGCGGTGATCGTCTTGACACTGCGCTTGGCATAGATGTAGTCGGCCAGCTCCTTGCAGCCGACCGCATGGCCGCCGCCGGAGTTGATGTCGAGCACTATCTCTTTGACCCGCTCGTCGGCGAGCGCCGTGGCGATCTGCGCCCGCGCCCACTCGTAGCTGGTCAGCTCGGTGCAGGCGTTATCGATTTGACCGCGCCGCGCCACCAGAATGCCGTGCAGCGGGATCACCGCCAGCCCTTCCACGCGGTATTGCGATTCGCTGCGGGCCTCGAGCGGTTTTGGTTCCAGCCCATCCGGCAGGTCATCGGCGGCCATCACCTCGATCTGGTTGCCCAGCATGCGGGGCATCAGCAGGCTCTTGACCCCTGCCAGCACCTCCTGGGTGACGTAGAGCGGACACCCGAACACCTGGCTGGCCAGGTGCGGGTAGTTGATCATCAGCTTCGGCATAGGATGGCCTCAATTTCCGTGATTTGTTCCTGGGTCGCCTGGCTGATGCCTTGCGGCAGCTTGCCGGTAGAGACCATGTTGAGCGGGGTCAGGTAGATATCACCACCCTGGATCGGGGGCAGGTTTTCCAACCGGCGGATATCGTTGACGCTGAGCCAGCCCCACTGGCGACCGAGGGCGTATGACTCGTAACGGGACTTCTGGTCTGCCCGCAGCAGGCCGGAGAGGTTGAACTCGATATAGAGGTCTTTGCGCTCACTCGGCAGCAGCAGATCGCGCATCATGGCGGCCTCGATGCGCTTGACCCACGGCAGCAGGGTGTAGATGACGAACTGCAGCCCCTGATGCTCGATGTTGTTGTTGGTTGCCCGATCCAGCTCGCCGATCATGTGCGGCGGCACTTTGTAGAGGCGGCAGATTTCGATGGCGCCATATTTCCGTGACTCAAGCAGCTGGGCCTGCTCGTTATTCATCGCCAACTGTTTGTACTGCATTCCTTCCTGAAGCATTGCGACAGAAAAGGAGTTACGCAGCCCGGAGTGACGGGACGTAAAGCTGTCCAAAATGGCGTTGATGACTTTCTGATCGCCTATCGCCTTTGCTCCTGCAGGCCGTTCGATAACACCTGACAAGGTGGTGCCATTGGCAAACACCCGCCCGGCATGCTCATCCACTGCCATGGCCAGCCCGATGCTGTCAGGGTTGGTTTGGATCGGTGACAGCCCCAGATAACCATCAAGACTGAATGCCTTGACGTGGTGCACCATTCGCATCGGAAGGATCTGGTTGCTGCCATCAAGCAGCTGATAATAGGGCAGCGCATCCGGCCCCTTGAGCACAGCAATCTTGTCCGGATTGACCGGGATCAGCTCGGTAATGTAACCACTGCCGTTCCTGTCAATCAGGCTATAGCTGTTACCGCGCAGGCCCAGATGCCCCATACGCAGTTCGTTGAACTCGAACGAGGTATCTTTCTGGTTTGGACTGGCGTGGACAATATCGTAGAGCGGGTGCTCGGTTGCGCGTTTACGTGAGTCATCTTCACGGCGATACAGTTCGCAGGGTAGCTGAGCGACTGACTCAGCCAGCAACGTGACACAGGCTCTCACAACGCCTTGGGTCAGAGCCGTCTCGGGCGTAACCAGTACGCCGGACTTTGCTGTCCTGCCGCCCATGCTGCTGATCCACTGACTGAAGTTCCCACCCTTGCGCCCGCTGCCGAACATGATTGGCAGGAACATCAGCTATCCCCCTTGTTACGCTTGGCATAGTCCGCTGCGGCAACGGCTTTGCTCATCAAAAATGACCAAGCCAAGCAGAGCATGCCGCCGACAACCCACCCCAAAGGCGGTGAGTAGAGGCTGGCACCATAGGCCAGCGCCGCAGCGCCGATCAGGCCCACAATGAAAATTGAAAGTTGTGTCAACATAAGACGTCCGAGGTTTCGTAGATGGAGCTCTCTTCTTCCCGGTCAGGCACCATGGCTCGACCGATAGCCATCATCAGCGCGACCGCGCCGTCGATCTTTTGATCCGCGCTCTCCTTTACGGGGCGCACCATGTCATCGTTACCAGGGAGGAACTTGCCAATCACGTTGCCGATGCACCATGTCATCAGGCTGTTGCCGTCATGGTGAAAACGACCAGCCGTGATGGCTGCCTCTAGCTCCTTCATGGCACCGGACATGTTCTGATAGTTCTGGGTGATGGTGATGGGGAACATACCCTCGTCCGCCAATGAGTGAGACAGGGCGATGGCACCAGCAGGATCGAGCGGGGTTTCCAAGACCTTGTTGCTCAGGTTGGCCTCTTTCGCCTCTTCGAAGATCTCGCGATAGTCAATTTCGGCCCCGTCTGTGGTGCTGAGCTCCCCAAGGTTGACCCACTTCTGGTAGCGCTCTGCCAGTCGCCGGTTGTCGTTATCAAAAACGGTATCCTCCGGCACCCAGAAGCGGGGCGCCACCGAGTAGTAGTGGCGCTTACCGTCAATATCTCGCCAGAACAGTCGCGCCATGGAGTTCATATCGAGTTTGCGAGCCAAGTCGAAACCGAGGATGCACTCGTCACCGGCGAACTGCTCCAGGGTGAGGCTCTTGTCCTCACAGGCTGCCCAGCTCTGCATGTTGTAGAATGCCGTCTTGGCCGAGACCCAGACGTTGAGGTGCTTGGTCTTGAAAATGTTGGCAAAGCGGGCCGACTTGATCGCCTTGGCCTGCTGCGCCAGCAGGTATTCGGCATAGACAGAGACACCCATGTTGGGATTGGCCTTCGCCAGCACTGCCGGATCCGTCCAGTCGTCACCCTCGTCAATGGTGTAGATGATCCCGAACAACTCATCATCCGGCACCGTGCCGGCCAGCATCTCTATCACCTCCCGCCGTTTGTCATAGCAGGGGCCATCGACGTTGTAGCCGGCCGTGGTGATGCCCCACAACAGTGGCTGACGACGAGCCCCCATGCCAGTGATCATGGTGGTGTAGAGGTCGTCGCTATCGTGCTCGTGGTATTCATCCACGATGGCGCAGGATGGCGACTGACCATCACCCGGGTTGCCAATCAGCGGCTCGAAGCGAGCACCATCAGCAGGGATGTTCAGGTTGCTGGCGTTGACCTCTACCCCGTAATTGTCGAGGAAGTCCTGAGTACGCTTAGCCATGAGGCGAGCTGGGCGGAACACCTCCCACGCCTGCTTTTCTGTGGTGGCGCCGGAGTAAACCTCGGCACCGAATTCGTTGTCTGCAGCAAAACAGTAAAGCCCCACTGGGGCCGACAATGCTGACTTGCCATTTTTGCGGGGGATCTCGTTGTAGACCTCACGGAAACGGCGCAGGCCACTGCCCTTGCGCACCCAGCCGAATACACAGCAGACGATGAACAACTGCCACGGCTCAAGATTCAGGGTCTGGCGCTTGAATGCCCACTCCCCCTTGGTGTGGGGCATGAGCTGAATAAACTTGGCTACCCGCTCGGCTTTGTCCTTATCGAAGCGGTATCGGAACTTAGTTGATTTTTCTTTGGCCAGATCATCGAGGTGGCGCTGACAGGCCTGGATGACATAGCGGCAGGCGGGGATCTTGCCGCGTACAACGTCGCGGGCGTAGCCGTTCGCTACGTTGACATAGGGATAACTTTTGCGTGTTGCCATCGGTCATCCCTACAAAGCTGCGAACGGGTTCCCCCCTCCCTGTTTCTTGTTGCCTCCGATCAGGCGTGAGCGGCTGGACGGGTCCAGCCCAAGCAGCGAGCCGTAGCTAGTCATCTGCTTAAGTGATTCGTTGGCCACGGTACAGGCGGGGTTTTTGACCGGCCCGCCGGTTGCCCCTTCGACAACCAGGCCGTGTTTGGTGATCTCGATCTCGGCTCTGCGCCAGCGCGAGTAGGCGGCGCAGAAGGCCTCAAGGTTGTGCAGGTCGGTTACGCAGAGCACCTCGGCACCGCAGAGCTCACGGATCACCATATCCCACAGCGTTGGGGCCCATTGGTCTTCTGCCAACCACTCAGGGCAGGCAACTCCGATCAATGGGGTGAAGGTGGGTTCATCTTTATTCAGTGCCCGCTTGCCGGCATTACCACCCAGGCGCTTCAGAGCTGTCGGCTTGGGCTTTCTACCGCGCCCGGGCACGGCAGCTGCACCGGCCATCGCGCCCTCCATTTAAATTTTTAATTTCGCGGGTATAAAAATTTGACGAGGCGGAGCAGTGGGGGAAGCAAAAAGCTGGAAGGATTTGATCCCCCCTACCCCCTCTGGCGCCCAGCCTGGCGGGCTGCCAGTGCCTCTGCCCGTGTCTTGGCATCGTGGCAATGGTTGCATATGCCCTGCAGATTGGACTCAGCATCGGTACCGCCAGCAGCCTTATTGACGATGTGATCCACTTGGGTTGCTGGTGTCACAATGCCAAGGGCAAGGCACACCTGGCAGAGGTAGTTATCCCTCACCAAGATCCGCTTGCGCAGTTTGCGCCATGCCCAGTTATAGCCGCGATCATCAGCACTGACCCTGGCTACCTTCTTCCATCCATCGAGTAGATGAACATGGACAGAACAGTAGCCATGACGCTCGGTCGTCAATTGATGGCAGGTCCGCTCACGACAGACCTTGGGCACACGTGGAGGCATAGCTGATCCTGAAAGGTGCCGCACCGGCACAGATTAACGCGGGACGACCCGCCAGATGGGAAAGTGGCCCGGTGCGGCGATTCGGTTACTGTTGGGAAATCAGGGAGTGGTAGGCTCTTTCGCAGGCAAGACCTGCTGTTCTAGCTCGGTCATACGCTCTTGCCAGCTCTCCCGCTCGCGCATCAGCCCGGCCGAGCAAGTCGGCGAGCACCACGGCGGGCTGTCTGGCTGCATCGCCTGACTGGGTAACGCTGGAATGGCTGGCGCACCGGCTGGTTCTGGTTGCCAAGCGGCGGGCTTGCTCGAGCACCCCAGCAGCAACAGCACTGGCAGCAGCGGCATCAGTCTCAACCCGAGCGATTTGTTGTTCCGCATCTTGCCTCACCTTGTCGATAGCACGCTGGCGACGCTGCTCTTCCTCACGCGCCAGTTGAACGTTCTGAGCTCTGGCCTCTGCCAGCTCGGCAGATTGCTTATCCCATTTTGCTTGCCAGGTCTTGCGCTCACCCTCTTCACCAGCTGAATGACCTGACTGGTAAAGGGCTACGCCACCACCGGCCAATGCAGCAATCACCAGTGCGCCGACCAGGAAAGGGAGAGCGTTACTCTGCGGGAACAGTGTCATCACATCCCCTTACACTTGGCGTTGAGGCGCAACCGGTCTTTCCAAAGCCCAGGGCACACTCGATTCCCTGGCACCGAGCAGTCCTGCTTGCCGGCACGCTTAAACAGTAAAATGGCTTCACAGGCTCCAGGGTAATCGCCAACGTTCAGGCGTCTCACGATGGTGGATCGGCAAAAGGCCCCGGGGCCGATGTTGTGGGCAAGCTCGACATAGGCGTCATATTCGAACTGATAGAGCGGTACCGAGATGCAATCCTTCAAGGCAAGCTCGAACGACCGCACCTCCCGCAGGCTGCGGTTGATAGCTTGCAGCGGAGTGATGGTATCGCCCATCTTCACCCCCTCGGTGCTACCAAACCCCAGCGTCGGTAGCGCAGTCCCGTGAACCGAGTCAGGATATGCCACCGGCTCATAGCCCTCTCGATTCAAGATCCCCACAAACCCGGCTGCACTGAGCGTCAATGCAGCAATGGCAATGCGAACCTTGCTCATCACTCACCACCCTGCCCAGAACGGGGACTAATGATGTTTTGCCACAAGAACCAGCCCATCTGGACCACAATCCACAAGAGCGTAGCCACCAGCACCCAGTCATTGAGCGAGTAGCCGGCAAGCGTCATGCTAGATACTAAAACCGGAGGTCCAGACTTCACTGCGGTGCCACCAAGGGCTGCTGCAGTAGCCATGCTTTCCTCTTTGCTCATCCGAACCCCCAGAAACGAAAAAACCCCTGCAAAGCAGAGGTCTAGGGAGGGTGCGAATAAGCACCCTCCACAACGAAACTGAAAAATTTAGTTTATTAAATTCAAATGCTTACAAGGGCGCATTTTTATGTTTGGTGACTTATTCGCACCTTCCCTAGACGTAGAATGCAAAAAGGACCGCACCCGTTTAGGTGCAGTCCTCGATCATTAGCAATTACATTAGCAAAAACTGCAGACGATGTGAATAGTCAGGTTGCTTAATTTTTAAGCACGCATCATTGATGCGAGATTATTAAAAATGAGCCCTACAGGGGATTTTTTTGACCGATATTGAGATGTCTGCAATGTTTTCATGAAAACAGCTGAACTGCAGTTTAAGAAATGCGAATTTTTAACACTCTCGGTGTAATAATTTCTCAAATGGTAAACCAGTGCTTTTGGTAAATGAATATGACTCGATGGCTGATGATTGAGGGAAGGCGCGCCCCACTTGTTCGTACCCTCCCTAATTGTGATATCAAAGCACTCGACTCAATTATTCGATCACAACCGGAACACCAATTTGGTTGGCGATTGGGGTATACAAATCCACATCGACGTCAGGCACGTTGATAGAAACCACCAGCGAATACCTGATGCGCTGATTGTAACGTTCGAGTTTTGGCCTTGTTTTCCACCAACCCAGCGAAGGGTATACAGCAATGGCACCACGACTAGCCAATTCTGCTGCACTACCCTTCCAGATGTCTGAATGTAGCGAACCTTTATGGCGACTCTTTTTGCCTATCACCCAGTTTGGGTCATTGTCGTTCCTGTTAACACGCTCTTCATCGTCTCTAGCTGCGGCATTGATTCTTGCCCGGAAATCAGCCTCACTTTCTAGAGGGCGTTTTACATCAAAGCGAAGACCATGAGATTCATATCGATAACGCGAGGTAACCCCACGAGCAGATGGGTTGGGCTCAATGAAATAAGATAGGGTGACCCGCATTTCTACTAGGGTTTCGCCAAGCGCTTCAAGCTCGTCCAGTGGCCATGGCAGACGGTGTAGATTCATATCCCGTAGCTGAGGTTCTTTAGCCCTGTCACGTTTAAACGGATGTAAAAACTCCTCACAAATCATGGTCAATGAGTTATCCGCACTCCACATGGCTTTTTCGAGGCTTGGCTCACCAAACCCGCAATGTCTTACCAATGCAGTTATTTGTGCCTTGGTTGGCTCCCCTCTTGCAGGCAGAACCATACGCTTCATGGCGTCAGTCCATTGCGCAGAATGCACAATCAAACCACGTATACTTTCTGGCCAGAGGTTGGGGTATCTAGCCATTAACTGAGCTGCCATTCTAGCGCAAAGCGCTGATGCAGCACTGGTCGCATTGCTTGTGGTGAGCAAACGTTCCGTTGGATTTGCGTGAGTGGTGAGCAAGCTTAAGCTGGTCATCCAGGCGGCACCAATGTTGTCTTTAGCCACATTGCCACCTTCGAACACCACATCTGGCTTTAGTGGCCATTGCGGTTGCCACGTTTGTGATGTGGTACTGAAAGGACTTAAACCACCGACTTCCGCAATTGGAGCATAGTTTTGTGTATCCGCCTCCGTGATTCTCACCAAGTTGGTCATGGCTCCTACAGTCAAGGCATTCCATGCCTGTGCCGGATCATGAATGCCATCGGTAGCATTGCTGTCAGGGTATTCCATCCAGGCGTTAGGGTCTTTAATGTTTCCGGCAGAGATGACAAACAATTTTGGTGTTTCACCTTGCTCGTCAGCATCATAGGCAAGCCGGTCAATTGTTGCAGACCAAGCAGAGGGGCGCCCACGGTCACGATTATCTCTGGCAGTTATCGCCATACCGAAAATCCGTTTACGATGTGGCGAAGTGACCATAGGACGATTTACCGCCTCGGATGTCAAATAGCCGTGCAGGATGGCATTAGCACCGTTAGCACCATCTTCAGGAAGTAACTTAACGGATTCCAGACGATGCGAAATTGATATAGGGGCCCCCGTAGAAAGTGCATCCGTCATATTCCCCAGCAGAGCCAGGCCCGCCATTTCCGTACCATGTCCTTCAGCATCATCAACACCCCAGGCAGGTTGAACGCTGTGTCTATCTGCATTCGACATTGCGCGTTGCAGCAAGGGGTGTCCATTATTGACGCCCGTATCCAACAAACAGACATAAGGTGCATCGACACCTTCTGCGGGAATTGTTAAGCGACCGTTCAGTTCATCAATCCACTCTGCTTGTTCGTTAGGTGGCAGGGAATCAAAAAATTCTGCAGTTTCCTTAGCGCGGCGAAGCTCAGCAATACTGTTTAAGGTCGTTATCGAACGCTTCATCTGGTCAACGGAACCATAGACCAGCAATACAGAACGCTCAGGGAAACATAACTCACCGGGAGCTATGCGGAAGTTCAGCCCGGTCGCCATGTCCCTGAATTGATGCACGACCCTTTGGCGATCGCCTCGTGTCGGAAGCCAAACCTCCCACCAAAGGTGTTCATCGTCTCCCGTAGGCATTGAATCAATTGAGTCGGTCCATAGAGCTTGTAAGGTTGCAGCTCTAATTTCTGAAATGGCGTTGAGCAAAGCTCTGTTTTTAGGACCGTTGGCGGAGTCTTTCGATTGATCCAGATAGGCAGTTATCAGATTTTCAAAAAATTCGAGTTTTCCATCTGGCACAAAGACTGTAGCAAAGGTTCGGTCGCCGTCTTGCCGAACGTTGCGAAGTTCTATGCCTGAACGTTCTCGAGCAAGAGATTCAAAAGCTAACTCAACATCAGGAAAGCTTTCAAATTCAATTTGTAGGCCGACACCTTCATCAATACCGGCTTGTCGTTGCTGCTCGACTGCTTCTGCTAAGATTGGTGTTAGTTGCTGGAGCTTCGCAAGCAGTGCGCCACCGTGCGCATTCCTGTCCCTGTCAGGTATCCTTTTTCCACTGCCTCCAGTGGAAGGGGACGTGAAGCTTTCTGTTCGAGCATTATTTTGAAAAATAAAATGCGGGTGGTTATTCGGCGCCCTAACCGGCATGCGATGTCCTTATCGTTAACTTATCTTATTCAACCTATTCGATAGCTTTCGGCGTTCTTCCAGTGCGTGAGAAATATCCTTTTCGGAAACACTTTCGGTGCGCTCAATAAGAGCTGTTTTCAGCACTTCGTCAGATGCGCGAGTCAACTCCGCATAGCTCAGGCCAAACGCTTTAGCCGCCAAACGTTTCCAGGAGGTGTTTTTCACAGCTATACGAGACAAGCGAGACTTAAGGACACTGGCAATGTTTGCCTCATCCGGCAGCTCGTAATGTAGCAGGTCATCAAAGCGGCGAAACAGCGCATTATCCAGAATGTCCGGATGATTAGTCGCACCGATGATCAGGCTATGAGAGTCGTCTTGCTCGATCATTTGCAAGAAGCTGTTGAGAATGCGCCGAACTTCGCCAACGTCGTTGGCTAGCCCACGCTGAGAGCCAATGGCATCAAATTCGTCAAAGAAATACACCCCTCTGACCTGGTGGGTAGATTCAAAAATCTGCCTGAGCTTGGCGGCCGTCTCGCCCATAAACTTAGTGATCAATCCATCAAGGCGAACCTGGAACAATGGGAGCCCTAGTTCACCGGCCAGTACCGACGCAGTCATGGTCTTACCGGTACCGGGAGGGCCGACTAACAGGAGTTTACGCCGAGGAGATAGACCGTGGGACAGGATCTCTGCAGAGTGGCGTTGCTCGCGAATGACCCGCTCCAGTTGCAGGGTAAGCTCGCTATTCAGTACCATGTCGCCCATGCGGGATTTGGGGTAACTGACGGATAGAAGGTTGGCGAGCTCTCCTCTTGGCTTACTGATCGGTACGGCGCTGCTATCAGGCCTTACGGCCCGTCGGGTCTTAGCTTGATCGACTAGTGTACGCAGATCCTCAGCCAGTTTGCCATGGCCACGCTTGGCTTCATGAGCAGCCACCTGCATAGCGACAGAGTAAAAACGAGTATCGTCGCCCTCCAGATGTGACTGGAGCAGCGCTTTCAGTTGGTCAGCACTGGCCATGATTTTTTCCTCTTTGGTTGGCGGCTATTGTACCTTGCCAGAGAGATAATCACGACCAAAATATCAGGTTACGTTCTTGGGTTTACAGCCCTGTTTAGTAACAATCATTCCAGTGGCTTCGAGAATAACTGCGGCTTTTCCCGCCTGAATTCAATAATTACGCTGCCTGCCGATACGCCCTTGTCAGCAAGCAGCCTTAGCGCAATTTACTATCGGAACTTCAACCTCCGTACACGTCTGCAGGCATCGCGGTTTCTTCAGTTCTACCCCAATAAACAGCTGCCGCAACGTGATCGCCGCTATACCAGCGGCAAGTCACAATTGACTACTTTCCGGCTTGCGATCGACATTCAGACTCACGTAACCTCAGTAAAAATATCTGATAAATCAGATCCTTCACTAAGCAGCCTGAGAGCAATCCACGTGATAGTCCCAACTCATCCATTCATCATCGGTGGCATTTACAACAGACGACTTAATATCCATGGGCCCTTCAAGGGACAGCAACAAGGCGGGATATCCACACCGGCCTCAGTGCCCTATATTTTTGCCTTTACCAGCGATTCTGGAGCTGCATATGGATATCACGACAAGCCAGGACCAGACGGAACGTTCTGGTACACGGGTGAAGGGCAAACGGGCGATATGCAAATGGTTCGTGGGAACGAAGCCATTGCCAGTCATGCAGCACATGGCAAGATCATTCTTCTGTTCGAATATCAGCCAGACAACAATGTCCGTTTTCTCGGTGAAGTCGAATGTTTAGGACATCATACTGAACTACGACCAGACCGTAATGGGGTTCCAAGAGTGGCAATCATCTTCCACCTTGGGTTTCTCGCTCCCATACAAAATGGGAACCAAATTCAAACGCCACAGGCCAGCTACACAGCACTCCAGAAGCTACCATCCAAACTCTCTTTGGCACAGCTCAGAGCTCTTGCGCTGACGGATGCACCGAGTAATGCCACTCAACAACAAAAGGTAACCAATGTAGCGTTACGTTCTGAAGCCATTAAGCGCTATGCCCTTGCAAGATCTAACGGCAATTGCGAAGGTTGCACACAACCAGCACCATTTCTCAGTAAGAAGGGCCCGTTTCTGGAGGTTCATCATGTATTTCGGCTTTCAGATGGTGGACCTGACCATCCAGCAAATGTGATCGCATTGTGCCCAAATTGCCATCGTAGAGCGCACCATGCTCTTGATTCAGATGCCTTCAACAACAAGCTCATCAAGTGGTTAGCGGTACATGAAATTCAATAATTGCGCTGCCTGCCGACACGTCCCCGTCGGCAGGCAGCCTCTTAGCGCTATTTACCCGCGCCTATCAACGCCTCCACCTCCGCACAGGTCTGCAGGTACCGCGGCCTCTCAAGCTCCACCCCGATAAACCGCCTCCCCAACCTGATCGCCGCTTTGCCGGTAGTGCCTGACCCCATAAAGAAGTCCGCCACCACATCACCAGGACGACTGCTGGTCCGGATGATGTGCTCCATCATGGCCAATGGCTTCTCGCATGGGTGCTTACCCGGGTAGGCCTGCACCGATGGATACATCCACACATCGGTAAACGGCACATCCTGGGTGACAGAGAACGGCCGGCGCAACTGCTCATACTCCGCCCGTAACTCGTCATAGGATGCCACCAGATGGCTGTAGGTCTGGTGCAACCCCTGATAGGTCTCACTCAACCCGGCATAATCCTTCCCAAGTGCCCTGCCCCGCTCCGCAAACAGCGCCTGCAACTGGGCATACTGCTCTCGGCTCGGCAACTGCCACTGACTGGCACCAAACCAATGGCCAGCCATCTTGGTGCCGGTTACCCGGTTGATATCGGCAGCACTGACACTAGCCACCTCCCGGGCATGGCGGAAATACTCAATCAGCGGGGCAAACACCTGACGGCGCAGATCATGGCATGCCTTCGCATAACCCGATCCCGCCTTGGCCCCCCCCTCCGCCCCCACCTGCTCAGCAAAGATGATCCGCTCACTCGCCGGCCAGTACGCTCGCATATCGGCCTTGCGCATCCGGTTCCATACCCCTGATGGCTTAGCCCACACGATATGGTTCAACACCCGGAAGCGATCCCGGATCAGCATCTCCACGTCAGCATTCATCCGCGGTGAGCAGAACAGGTACACAGAGCCATTGGGCTTAAGCACCCGCCGGAACTCCACCAGGAAGGCATCGAGCCAGGCCAAAAACTCGACCTCACTCTCCCACTGGTTGTCCCACGCTTCCTGCTTCACCCCGAAATAGGGCGGGTCCGTCGCAATCAGATCAACGCTTGCCGCCGGCAGCGTCTTGATAAACTCCAGCGAGTCCGCGTTCACCAACCGCACCCACCCGTCCTGTAATTGTTTTTCCATTACTACCTCCAAGCAGGGGCTCAGAGGCACTCGCATTGTTGATGACCTTACAACGGGGACACTTAATGTCGATCTGCCCCACAAAATTTGCCAATTTCTTGCCACAATGGCCGCATCGTAATTCGTACATATGATCAGGGGTCCTTAAGCGTGATAAGCTCACCCCGCTCTGCAGAGCAATGGTGGCCTTGGCTTAGCCCGTGACCTCGTGCATGTGGCTAGGTGGCCTGGTGGTGTTACCGCACCATCAGGTCGCCACTATCTCTCAGGCAACAAAAAAGCCCGCCACATTGCTGTGCGGGCTTTGTTTTTCGTGCAATGAAAAAAGGACTGAACCCGTTAGGGTGCAGTCCTCTATCATTGAGTTCTACGTTATCAAAAATTGCAGGTCGATATCAATAGCGTTAATCCCTTATGATTTCGTAGTTCCACTTATTTGCTGGTATATGGAAGTACTCTGCCATCATCTAGATTTGATATTTTCTACTCTCCCTCCTTTTCTGATTCATGCTCATGACGGCATCGAAACAGCTCTAACCAACGCCATATCCATCGCCGAAAGCCCAAACAACCGGCTCACGAGCTCTTCCACCTGGTCACGTAGCACTGTCGCATTGCGTTCATGCAAATCCTGGAGATGTGGCACCCGAGCAGCTTGTACCGCGTCATTTGCTGCAATCAACTGCTCAACGAGCTCTTCAATATCGGCCCGCTCTGCCGGTGTGGCGGACGGAATTGGCAAATGCTCAATAAACTGTTTGCCATGAGAGTAATATCCACCTCGGAACACACTGGTATGCGTCCTTACAATCGCTTCACTCAAAGGGTGATGCAGGACGGCCAGCAGGAAGAAATTCGTTTCTGGCACGTTATCGCACGGTCTTATCAGGTAATAGGGGCCATTTCCTCCCCCTGTCATCATGATATTGGAGTCGTCATAGGCGTAGCGGGCCTCGCGCGAAAGGATCGGCAGGATGATTTTAGGACTGTCGAATTTGGTCAGACTTTGTGAACGGCCAAACTGATAGAACTGACGCGTACCATTTGTGCCTCCGGTAATACTACGTTGTTGCAGAGTAACTTGACGCGCCCTCAGGTAGGCTAGACAAAGAGGAAAACGTTGTTCCATCTCAGCAGGCTGAATCAGCTGTGCCCTTGTGCGCGCACCATTGGCGATAATATCATAGGGAAATATCATCCAACGGTTAGCTTCCACACGCCAGTATGGATGCAACTTTACATCGTGTAGGCAAGGGCGCAGAACACCGCGTTCGATCGGCCAGTCACGGTCGTCCCAACGTAGTGTCACCGTCTGCGGAGTCTCATTTACAGCCTGGAAGATGTAGACATCATCGGCGCTTGTCTGGACACCGACGAAAATCTCCGCAGCGTTACCCAGCTCTCGACCACAGGCTGCGCGGACACGGTCAAACAGTGCTCGCGTTTCGGCATCCGCAAAAAGCCACGGTTCATCGGTTAGCTCGGCCGCCGGCATTATCCTTCTAGGACCTGGTGTGCCATACCTCCACGAATCCAAGGCATCGACCCGTTCCACAGTCACTTCAGGGCTACCCTGTCGGTCAAGGATAAGCAAACAAGTGTAGTTGGTAGCCATACGACCAAAGACTTGCTGCACCCCAAAGTGTACGACTTCTTCGAGAGGTTGGCCCACCGTCACCAGCTGACGGACAGTTCTACCCGCTTGGATAGTCATAAACTTATGCGGAACGATGAATCCCAAACGACCGTTATCCTGTACCAACGACAGTGAACGTTCGATAAAGAGCGCATATTTGTCGAAATTGTCCTGTCGCGCTGTCGTATACGGAGATCTTGCCGATTTATAGAAAGCCACTTCCTCGGGAGAGTACATCTGCATATGCTGAATGCGAATATAAGGGGGATTTCCAACAATCACGTCGAAACCACCGCGCGCATGCTCCGCCGGAAACTCGTCAGCCCAAGAGAACGGATTAATCTGCTCCAGAATCCGTGCAGGTAAGGTTCTTAGCGCTGCGATCCACTCCGCCTGACTCACAAGGCTATTGCCCGCCCTAAGGGATCCACTCAGATCAGGCAGCGCAGGATTTCCCGTCCGTTCCACATACTCACGTAGGCCTACTTCGCTCTCATCTTCGATCAACTTCAATAGAAGACTGAACCGTGCAACTTCAACCGCGTTTGCATCAATATCGACACCGCGAACATGCGTCAGCAGTATGCGTCGCTTTTCTTCAAAAGTCAGACGCCACAACCCTGCCCCAGCCTCATAGATCGTTCGGCCAATATGATCTTCACGATTGTTAGCCTGGTACCAAGACAGGTAGTAGTCAGTTAAGAACTCGAAAACAGACAGGAGGAAAATACCCGATCCACAACAAATATCGGCAACCGTGAACAACGCAAGGTCGGCTGGAGAATTCCCCACCAGCTTAGGTCCAAGCGTACGCTGAACGATTGCATCAACAATGTAGCGAGGCGTCGGCACGACACCACCACTATGCCGAACTTCGGGTTTACTAACGATCTCGACGTTTCCATGTTCATCTATCGTGATGATCTCACCCAGAAACTGTTCGTAGATTTCCCCTAGAACTTCGGTTTCCACAACTGCGAAAGTATACGGACTCTGCGGATAGTACAGTTCATTGATAATGCCACTTAGCACATCATCACTGATACGAATACCAAGTCGCGCGTCATCCAACAGCCTGAATAATCCGGAATCGTAGAAGGCATCGGCACGCCGCAGCTCAACCATAAAGGCTTCGAAACTATTACCGACTGTCAAGCCACGCAATGTCTCATATCGTTCGATATCGCGATCTTCGCAGATACGTAGGAACACAATTCGTGACAGGAATAGCTGCACCGCATAGGTCAGTTCAACAGGAGAAAGACCCGGCACTTGTTGATAAATATCCCTAGCAAGCCGCGACCGCCACGATCGCACCTGTCGGAGGAAATAGTCGTCAAACTGCTCGGCGCCATGACGGGTAACATCCACAGCAAAACGCTGATCAAAGTGACCAGAATAGACAGCTTCGCGCGACAGAAGTGGCCATAGCTCATCGAAACGCGCTTCAAAATCTTCGTATCCGACAAGAAGGATGCGCGCAACATGTGCTTCATCCGTCTGGTTTGGAGACGTGTGGCAATCATAGACAGCCAGCTGATGAAAATTGGTCAGAATGGCGATAGGAAGGCTTGCAGAAAATCCGTAACGCCGAGCTTGGAACGCTGCATCCCGATTGCGCTCAATATGCACACTCGGCTTCTTAGCCTCGATAAATAGCTTACGCTGACGAGCAAGACGCAACTCGTAATCCGGCCTCTTGGAAAGCCGTTCCTCTCCAACCTCAACAGTTGCCTCTTCAATAACTTCCCTTAGACCAAGCGGTTGACCTGAAGTATTGTGTACATCCCAACCAAATGCGACCAGCAATGGCGTAATGAAGTCTGTTCGAGCTTGGGTTTCATTATAAGCTGCCCGTAAATAATCAGCTTCATTACGCCGAAATCTCTGGACAAGCTCTACAACCCTAGCTAGGGCAATGTCTCTGGGGACTACACCATTCATGAAGTATGTTTCCGTGCACCACGACGTCGAGAATTACGACGGTCTCGCATTTTGATCCAAATACTTTTCAGAAGTTCACATTCGTCAGAGGTAAGCCCCATATGCTCACGCAGAATAATTCTGGCATTTTCCTCAAGTACAGTATCTAAACGACCGAGGCGGACTAATTTATCGATCTCCTTAAGGGGTATCGCCCCATTAAGTTGAACGGGCATCAGAAGCTTCTCTGCTTCCGTTGGCTCAAGCTCTAGTACTCCGCCGCCGTAGCTTCTTCCCTCAATCTCAGCTGAAGCCGCTGTGAGCCAAGTATAAGTATTGGCAATGATACGCTCGGGATCAGCCCCATGACTACGCATTCGGTGAATAGTATCCGTTGACGTAGCACCTGATTCATTAAGCACCATTCGTGGAAAATCATAAATCTGACGGAAAGAGAATCCATCAGGAATCCATACTGAGGGCACTTTATACCACGGTTCCCTGATCGAACATTTATATCCCTTGTGAAACTCCTTCTGCTCCCCATCTTCAATATATCGACGCAGCGGTTCACTCAACATACGGGCTTGTTCCTCGCTAATGTTGAGCAAATGCACACGATCATTACCTGCGGCAAGAGTACTCCAGTCGTCATGACTGAACCTGCTTCCTTTGAGTTGCACGGAACGTGAGACTAGTGGCGTTGTATAACCTTGTAGACCAAAAGCTTCGACTTGCTCTGTAGAGACCACAAAGAACTCATTTTTTCCCGTTACGACTCCTACATCAATGCTCGCATGTTTCGACATTGATGTAGTAATTTCGGCATCACGTAACGCACGCATAAACGAAATTTGCCGATTATCTAAAAAGTACTTGAGCCACTTTTCACTATCATGGCGAATTGTCTTAGGTTCTGCACGGGCAAGCAGCAACGCGGGTTTGATATCAGTAATATCAACCACCTTGTCAGCAGCGGTTAGCGCAACTCTGCAAGTATTATCTTCCGAAGCAGAAACTATAGCTCCATCAGCTAACAGCAGCACAACTTCCTGTTCGGCATTATCGAAGAAGAGCTCATTACAAGCGATCACATCGATACGCTCGAAATGATCGGTCAAATAAGACCGTAACTGTGCAGCATAGGTGACCTGCAGTATTTCGGCAGGAAGAACGAGAGCCAAGCGACCACCAGGCTTAAGGCTCGCCGTCGCTGCGACCACAAATGGAACCCAGATGTTGGTTAGACGATTTGGTTTTAATCCCTGATCGCCCATGATAGTCATTGCTCGTGTACGGTGTGGCTCAGGGAATGATTGGTATCGAATAAAAGGTGGGTTACCCACAATGACATCGAAAGAGGGCTGCTCAGAGTCTTGCCACCAGCCAAAAAAATCAGAATTGCAAACGATGTCCTCAGCTGACTGCCCAAGGTCAAGACGAAGACGTTCTGTCGCCGCGTGAGCCTCTGCAGCAACGATTTCGATACCAGTCAGATTATGTGCAATCTGTGCAGGCTCCGCGCCAAGGGTTAGGAGCCTACGAGCTGCAGCCGCAAGAAATGAACCATCACCACAACTCGGTTCAAGCACTGTATCGTCAGCGGATTGGATGGCCCATCCGCAAAGCCACTCGGCGACCTTCTGAGACGTGTAGTAACCGCCCCGAAGCTTGTCATCGTCGAGATCAGCAAAACGCCCACGCGGGGCAGTTGCTGCGGCCCCTTTGGGCTTAGGAACACTGGATTTGGTGGTGCGTACGGTGGTCATTCTTTCCCCATGTGAAGCAGTGGCATGTTTTCCTTGAGGAGACGGTCAATCGCTTCACGGACAACCCATGCCACGGATACCCTATTCTTTCGGGCGATTTCAGAAAGCTCGCGGTGCTGCTCCGCCGAGAGGCTGACGGAAAGGCGGTGTGCGGACTTGTCGTCGTGGGCTGTGGCGGTGCTTGGCATAGCTGCTTACTCAGTTAATCATTTTGCACCACCATACACCATAGTGGTGCAAAAGGACAGGCAGCCTCTACACATCCGCTGCAACAAACAGCAAAGCAGGTGTATGCACGAGACAGATAGACAATCGAAATGACAAATTTCAGGTCCATATTAGTCGTAATACTTAATCGGGAGCAGCGAGGCACTGATGCTGATGATCGACAAAATCAATCAGGGAAGACTGGGGAAGGTCTACTGGATCAAGAGGGTGATGTCAGTGAATAGATGATGAAGAAGGATAAGTTCATCCCTCGCTATGCCACCAGCATCACAGAAATACCCGCCATCTGCACATAGGCATTGATCATGCTTGGTATTGAGTAATACCACTTTCATCCTGCACCAGAGCCTCTGTTTTTACTGGCTCCGGATAAATGGCCAGAACCTTGATAAAGACCCGGCGACGAGCCATTCGCCCAGGTTCCGGCTTACAACGCCGAGTCTCAGCCAGTTTTTCCACACAGCGCAATGACCTCAGATAGAGCACCACTTTACCCGCATCGCTGACCGGTATCCCAAGCAGATATGACACATCGTAAAGGTCAAAGAACTCACCATGCTTGAAAGCCCACCTTGCGACCTTCAACGCCGGCCATTTCCATTTGCTATCCATGCGACCTCACCTACTTGGCTCATATGAGAATCAAGATAGTCGATACAATCGGCAATGGGCCAACACTCCCCCTTAAGCCAATACTTGCTCAACTTTGGCGGTGCGATTCGGCTTACTTTGGAGTTGGGTTGCTAACTCAAGAGCTTGCTCATGGCTAAAGCCTCTAGCATCACGAATTTCTGTGGAAGCACGAGTTTTTCCATCTCGACTCAGGCTTGTGACATAGAGGGGACCCATTGGTAATCCGGTATCCTCGATGCGCACGATCCAACTACCAGGAGCTGCCTTCATTGGAAAAGGCAATTCTTCATGTTGCAACTTTCCGCTTTCATCACGCACGATGGCAACTGCGACCGCATACTTGGAACCGCGGCGGTTCGCTGACGCCCACGCCTTAGCCGCAGTCTCATACATGATTGCTGCAGAAGGATCCCAGAGGTAATTGCTTGGGGATGCGGTGGACAGATAGCCACCTTCTATCTCGCTATAAACTGCGTATCCAATACGTTCAGCCATGACCATTCCTTTTATTCAAGTAGCAAGCGCTCTTGTGCCATCATCAGTTCATAACCGGTTATCCGGTCTACACCTCTAACGTCCCGCTTGGGTGGCCGGATTTCCTTTCCGTTTACTATGCCTGTCAGCATCCACTGCCGGAGCTGCCCCAGAGACAGTCCAAGCTGTCTGGCTACGTCATCCATCTTCCATGACTGTTTGAATAGCAGATCATCGGCTACAGGGTCAAAAGTCCCGGCTTGCATTCGCTCTAGGGAAGGTGCGAATAAGTCACCAAACATAAAAATGCGCCCTTGTAAGCATTTGAATTTAATAAACTAAATTTTTCAGTTTCGTTGTGGAGGGTGCTTATTCGCACCCTCCCTAGACGTATTCACTTAGCCCCCCTCTTTTGCTCGGACATTACCACTGTGCAACAATTAAAATAGTCGACGATGGAATGAGGCCAACGGAAGATATCACGCCGCCGTAACTCGCTTATAGAGCGCCACTACCTCGCTTTCCTGCGTATGGCACCAGGCCAGCACCGCTTGATAGAGCGGATACCACTGCCGCTCCCACTCACCACGGCTCAGAGTACCCAGTCTTGGCTCGATAACTCGCCGGATCTGCGTACCTGGAATAGGGCGCAAGCCTGTGCCACCACAGCGCGCGCAGATCTTGTCGACGGGCTTGCCGTGTAACCGCGATGCATCCATATCACGCACATTCCCCCTCCCCCTGCACTGACAAGCCGCATCCGGGGTGTCTGCGGTGCGGCAGTAGTGCTGCACTGCCAGAGCCGCAATGGTTTTCAGGGCCATGGCATGACCTCGAGACTTGATGGCGCCCACATACTTGGGAGCCAGCTTGCTGCAGTGTGCCATCACCCCGAGCACAGCCTTTCGATAGCAGGCCTTATCTTTTGTGTAGCGGGTCATCATCAGCGCCAGCCCCACGCCCTCGTATTTCTGCACCAGCCCAAGCGCCCCGAGCACATCAGCCTGGGTGAGATGGGAAGGACCGGTAGAGCGAGACTGAATGGCCTGCAGCATCACCGAACGGGGTTCCCCAATTGAAAGTGCATATTCAAGCCGCATCAGAATGCCTCCTGTGACCAGTTGGCGCCTTGGCGCATCACACCGACGAAGGTGAACATCCAGTGCTGCTTGGCCGCCACCTTGATCTTGACCCGGGCATCATCCTCCCAGAACCCCTTCACCTCGTGCAGTTCGATCAAACCGTCCTTGCGCACCACCATAAAGTCAGGGGTGTAGAAGGTTTTGTCCGCCAGCCGTAGTTTGAGCGGCTCGAACTCATAGGAGATCACCTCACCCGCAAGCATCAGCAGCCGAAGGTGATCGGCATAGGCCTGCTCAGTCTTGTTCATAGTGCCCGGTATCGGCTGTGGGCGAGCTCGCGCCTTCACCCGTCGCCCCGCATCACGCTTTCCACTGTATGGCGTCATCCAAACACTCCCAGGCCGGCGGCCTTGTTTAACGTCATCACGACGTGAACCAACTGACTGCCATGGGCTTGTTCCCACTGCTGCCAACCCTTGTTGTGCAATTCCATGTGTGCGTCATGGCAGAGTGGAAAGGTCAGGTGATCATGGGCCTTGCTCCCCATCACGCTCAGCCCGTGACCCACTATGTGGTGCGCCTCAATGCCCTCGGTCTGACCGGTCACCACACATGGCAGCTGACGCACGAACGCCAGATAGGCAGCAGACTCCCAGCGCTTCATCTTCGGTCTGGGGATATGCAACATCGGCGGCTCTGGGTCGATGGCCTTCACTGCTGGCTTGACGCGGATCCGGCTGCGCAGCTCGGCGAGCGGGTCTTGCTCCATCAGCTCGGGTCGGCTCACCCGATAGCGAGCATCGGTCTCTCGATAGCCACGCCCGGGGCGCAGCACCCGCTCTGGCTCCCGTGGTGACAAGCGACAGGCATGGCGAACCACCTCGGTCGGCAGTAACCCTTGCACCTTGAACACGCTGGCCCACCAACAGAGATCCCGCGCCTGCAACTGGGGGAGCGACACCCCGCACCAGCCCGCTACCCGGGTTAACACCGCACACGCAATAGTGGTGGTGTGCTCGGCAAGGTGAATCGGCAGCTGGCCGTCACGGAACTCGTTATCGTGGTGCCAGCACAGGGGCAGTGGCAGGCCACCTATCTGGGCGGTGACCGACTCACCAATGCAGCACTCGCCGATCAAGCACTGACCCACACCACGCAAGGCCAGTTCGCCACCGGCAGCATTAACGATGGAAGGATCCAGCAGAGCGCCGGCCAGCTCAGGAAACTGCACCAGCAGATCGCCCTTTTCGCAGGCAGGGACCAACACCGCCGGACGATTACCAAGAGAGGAGCGCAACGCAACCAGCCCCTCTCCCACCTCCAGCAGCACCAGCCCCATGGCTGGCACAAACACCGGATGGGTTGGCATCATCCCAGCTTCTCCACTACCACCAGCTTATCGAGCAGCGGGCCCAGGCGAGCCAGCAACTGGTAACTTGCGCTACGGCGTACGGCGAGTGATTCAGAGGCAATGACCCGGCGGGCCGCTTCTGCTGCAGTCAGGCCCGGACAAGACGTGTCAATGGAACGGAACAGCGCAGCACTCTCGTTAAGTGCTGCACCAGCCGGGTTGCTGGCTTGCTGCTGTAAATGGTGTGCTCTGGCCGCACTGCGGCTAGTAAACTTGCTCATGTGACCCCTTTACCTCACGGTAATAGTTCAGCCGTTCGAGGAAATACGTCCGGTATTCCTCTGGCTGACGGGTGATGGCCTTGGCAACATCATCTCGGGTTGCCAAATGTCGGCGGCACTGCCAAACCAGCCAAGCCGCCTGCTTATCCAATTCTACTTTCTGGCGTTCCTGCTCAGGAAGTCGCGCCAGATTCAATGCCATAGTCTGCTAATTCGCCCCCGGCCAGCCCCTGCTTGAAGCCGGCCAGAATGTGGATCAGGTATGCCGCCTCATGGCGGGCATCGTGCAGGGCGTGGTGGCGACTTCCCTCGAAGGGCAATTGATACTTGGGATCGATGCCCAGTAATTGCCGCCCCATCCACACCACGGTGCGCAGGCTCTGGTTGCCACGAAACCACCAAGGTTGGTCAACACCCCACTGCTGGTAGGCATCAGCCAGCAGCACGTTGTCGAATTCGCTGCCATTGCCCATCAGCTCCACCGCGGCCACCTTGTCAAAATGGCGGCCCAAGAAGTTAGAGAGTGCCTTGAGCGCATCCACTAGGAACAGCCGACCAGCATTGCCGAACATCTCCTCCCATGCCACCGGACTCTCTATCTTCTGCCGCTCCCAAAATGCCATGGTGTCATCATCACGCTGGCGCCCCTGCGCCAGATCCACCCGGCAGTAGAACTCATCCACGGCACGCAGCTGCACCACATCCACAATCACCACCCCGATGGTGCCGATCACCGCATCATGACCCTGTGCGAGGGTCTCGATATCCACCACTGCGACCAAACTTGGATTACTCATACGTCCAGAACCTCAATTAAATGGTCAGTTTCAGGCCGCCACTTGTCCCAGCCCAACCTTGGCCAACAGATCGGCAAAGCGGCTCTGGAACCAGTGCGGCTGGGTCTCACGCTGACAGCGCGGATCCACAATGTTCTTGCCAAACAGCAGTCCCTTCGGCGTGATCGCCCAGAACTCTTTCTGCTTGTCCGGGGCCTTGCTGGATGGCCGGCTCATCTTGGCAAGCAGGCCATTAGATTCGAGCAAGGTATTAAAGCAGCGCACTCCCATCGCAACCCGGTGCAGTCTCAGCCCTTCGGTGGCAGAGAAAGTCGGCCGTGAACTGCCGTCCGTGGCATCGCTTGGTGCGTCGATGGCATAGCTGGGTAGCAGGTTCAGCAGCCCATGTTGGCGCTGGATATTCTGCAACATCCCCAGCTTGCCGGCGTTGCTGACATTCAGCATGCGGGCCGCCGTCTCGGCAAATAGCAGCTCAACCTGCACTGCGTCCACATTGACTGGCGGATGGATCGCCATCTGGTATTGACCGCTCTTTCGCAGGGAAGGCAGCACCTCGCCGGTTACCCATTGCTTGAATGCCCGAGCGGCAGGTAACTTGCTGCCGAAGATCAAGGCATACACGCCGCCCTCATCGAGGAAAGAAACCTCCTGAACACCGCTGGTTGTAGGGGTGTCGCGTTTCACGACATCCCCCTCATCCACATGGCGACGCACCGCATCCCGCGCATTGCTGTAGCCCAGGGCCTTGCACACATCCACCGCGCAGAACAGCACTCGACCGTTCTCCTGGATCAGCCGTACCTTGCCAAACTCCTCACTGTCAAAACTCAACACCTGCATGTCACTCTCCCGATTGTCATGGGTAAGGTTTAGCTACCAAATAATACTGTTTATTTATACAGTCAACAATCACCCTACGTGATGGAAACAAGATGGCAGATTACCTACACAACCAAGGGCAGATGCCGCCTCACCCATTGCTCGTCAGCCACAACCTCCATATCAAGGTGCAGCAGATCCAGCCCGAAGGCATGTGCCCGGGTGAAAGCTTGCCGCGATCCCTTGCTCTGCTGCCAGCCGGGTAAGAAGGCAACTGCATCGCACTCCATCATCATCGGTGTGGTGATCCGCATATAGGCATCATGATCCCAGCCATCCGGCAACACAGCGGGGTTCATCACCCGCGCCCCCTGCCCCTGCAAATAGGTTTCAGCAGCAAAAAACGCTGGCCGGTTTAGCATGGCCAAACCGCTCATCGGCCCAGCGATATACACCTTCACTCCAGCCAGGTCGATCAGGCCCTGCTCAGTCAGCTCTTTCGATTTAACGGTCATGATGGGCCTCCCCGGCCAGATCGCGATTCATACGGTTAAGCATCACCAAGACTGCCTTGGTCAACGCCAAGAACAGGGTGCCGCACTACACCAACACCAGCAGAACGGTCCGCAGTGGCGCCAGCAGCAGACGGACGATCTGACGGGGGAACATCACCAGCACCCAACCAGCCGAGATCACCCATACCACCGGCGCTTGCAGCATCTGCCAACCCAGACCGCCCTCATAGGGCAGATGGGCCAGAACAAACAGCGCCACAAACACATACATCAACAGGAAGAAGGCCTTAACCATGACTGGCCTCCTTGGTCTTTGCTGCCAGCTCGCTGAGCTCACGGCAGGTAGACACCAGGCGCGGCTCATCCTCGAACTCGTCCCAATCCAGCTCCGGCCCCACATCCTCTGCCAACCACTGGAGCAATGTGATCACCAACATCACCAGAAACGCCAACCAGGCCAATGCCAACCCCAGAAACATCCATCCAATACTCATCAGATCCTCCCCCTCCCGGTGGTGGTGCGATGGGCGGCGCGTTCAAGCGCATCCCCTACGATTTGAGCCGCATGCTCAGCGACCGAACCAAAGCCAGATTCACCGATCAGGTAGAGCGCGATAAACATCGGGATCCCCGCCTCTCTCGCCTTCTCCACCTCATCGATAGTCAAGACCGGCGCAAACCAGTTTCTGGTCGCTGTATGCTGGGCGTAGTAGTGCATCATGACCCTACCCTCACCAGCTCTACCGCCTTGCCCCGGATCCGCGCAGCTTCCTCCCGCGCTTCCTCAGCCCCATCTATCACCAGGTAATACCCGGCACCGGTCGCCGCATCAGTCTTGCCAAGCGTTTCCTGCGAGTTCGACACCTCCAGATGAACCTGCTCCCCCACCCAGCCACGCACCGGCGGATAGATGGCCACCCGACAGAACTTCGCCTCACGCACATCACGCTCGGCATTTGCGTTGAATTGGCTGGCCATCACACACCTCCCCCACGCTTGAACAGTGCCTTCAGACTCGCAACACCTCGCAGCCCTGCCTGCTGGTAGAACTCAGGGTTGTGCCGGATCTGCTCACGGGTTGGTAGCCCCTTAAGTACCTCGGCCTCGATATCTTCACCAGCCATCACCCGCCGCACGACCTGGTCATAGGCTTGAGCGAACACCTTCCGGTATTCATCTGCAGTCAGGGTCTGGCGCTCGAAACGGGTCGCTCGGGCAGCGATCACCACGGCAGGATGACTCTTACGATGACGAGCAACATCGGCCAATGCCTGATCAAGCGTCGGCAAACCAAGGGCCTCGGGTGTGATTTGGCACCACTTGACAAACATGCCCGTGCTGGGGAAGAACGGGATCTCCTGTTCACGAGCGATCCGCATGCCAAGCTGCAGTTGCTCACGACTGGTGCAGTCAGCATCAACCAACGCACGCGTCCACTCAGCCAAAGCTCTCCGCTGGGAGTCATCGCTCGGGAAAGCATGCCTCCAGGCAGGGAACACGATTTTCAACTGCTCGAACAGCAGCGATACCATCTGCGAGTCGTGGTCAGTCAAAGCACGCTGCGGGGGGGCCGTAATCGGGTTAACAGAGTCGCCAACAGTCATCGCATTTAGAACGGCGATCAATGGTTTCATGCTCATCAGAACCCCTCCTGCATCAAGCGGTTCAGCTCACCGGCAGTCATGGACTTGGTCAGGTCGGTATGCTGGCCACCAGTGGGCCGATGAGCAGGAGCATTGCGCCTCACTGTCAACTGGGTCCACTGTTGACGCAGTTTCTGCGGTGAGAGCACGTTGGTACACCAAAAGGCATCTCGGCTCACCCAGTCATACAGCTCGCAGATATCCCGGTGGCTACGCTGGTCAAGCTCGCGCATCAGCCGGATCACGTTGGCCCACTGCGTCCAATTCGGCTCCAAAGCCGTGGGGGCAATAACCTGCACCCGCTTGAACATCCACTGCGCGGTCTTCAGGTCTTCAGCTGTTCCCCATGACTTGCCATTAGGGGTTTGAATGGCGGCACCTGGTATGACCCGAGCCTTGGGCTCGGCAGATACAGCGTCCACGATGGGAAGCTGTTCCCCCTTCTGGTCGAAAGTCGCGATAGCGAGTTGCGACGAAAGATCATTAAGATCTTGGTTTGTTTTCTTGTTTATATTGTTTAGATCTTCGGCGTGAAACTCCGCGGCTAACTCCGCGCCGCGGAGTAAGCGATCCCCCTCTAACCCCTTATCCGATGCGGGTTCAAACTCCGCGCCTAACTCCGCGCTAATGTGTTCTGAAACTCCGCGCTGGTACGGGTCATAATTGAGGACAGTTATGAGGGTGTAGCCGCGAGTACCCTGTTTACTGGTGCGAGTGATCATCCCCTCCTGTTCGAATACATCCAGCGAGCGGCGAGCACTATCTTCTGAGACACCGCACGCTTCACCCAATGAACGGGCAGAACCCACCACCTGTCCTCGACTCAGCACCAACCGGTTACCATTAAAGGCTGCCTCGGTGCGCTCATGGGCAGCCTCAATCAACAGGTGCAACCACAGCGCCTTGCGCGATGGATCACGATAGAACGGCGTATCCTTGATGCTCTTGTACAGCAACACGAACCCGCTACGGCGATTGTCCGTCACGTTACAACCTCGTTGAACTGGTGCTGGTTCCGATGAGGTCGCCAGTCTGACCACTTCACCCATGACGACCTCCCATGTGCTGCAACTGGGCAAACACCATCCTGGCCTGTTCAACACTGATGGGTAACGACAGTCCCATCACCACCAGCCGGTACCCGTTAACAAACTGCAGTTGCGGCATTACTTGCCTGACTGAGCTCGGTTGGATAAGATCTTTCATGTTCACATCCCTTTCGATGTTTGAACCATGGCCCCGGCTGTTGACGCAGCGCGGGGCCGCCTTTTGTCTACTTACTGGCGATTGTCGGCAGCGGGCGCACATTAGCGCCGGTGCTGCTAATCAGGCCCATTACTTGCTCGGCAACCAGAGTTCCTACCCGTTCAATCTGGCCCTGCTCCATCCAATCGATAACTCCGTCAACCCGGGCATCGTGAATGGCCTGCATCAGCTTGCCGAACACCGACTGAGCCAACAGCACCTGCTCCACCAGTTCATCATCACTGACAGCGCCATTAGGCCTCGCGACAAGCATCAGTCCACGACCCGCGGCCCATGCCTCTAAGATGCGGTTGTCATCAGCCAACTCGGTGACGGCTACCGCTTCCCCCAAGTTGAGGTGGTGACTGTCGCAATCCGGATTCATCTTGTTCGCCAACACCACCGGGCTTTTACCTAACTTGCGAGCAAGATCACTGATGTTCGAGGCTTGTCCCAACAGATAGGCAGCAGCCAGTACATCGGTACGCAAAACAGAACCGGGGTTTAACGTGGTTTTATCTGTGATGCTTGTCATCATGACCTCAGGATTTCGTTAGTTACCGGGGGGAAAACTTCTTCGAGTGAGCACTTGGCTCCAATGGCATTGAGTGCATCGACAATGCAACGGCTCTCAAGAAGCCCAGGGGTTCTTAACCCAAGCTCATAGTTGCCGATCCTTGACACTCGCCAACCCGCAGCCTTAGCCAGCTCGGCTTGGGTTTTACCCAAAGTTTTCCTGATTTCAGCTATTCGGTTCACTAGTCCCCTCCCGTCCATGAACTCATTAAACACGTTTTGTGATTTATAGTAAACACGAAACGTGAGTGATGGTTATCACAATACGTGATAAAAATGATGAATATGACAAATGAACACTTAATCCGTGGAGAGCGTCTTAAAGCTCTTCGTGAAAAGCAGGGACTTAGCCAAGCGGCTCTTGCCGAGAAATGCGGCTGGGCGTCGCAATCACGTATTGGGAACTATGAGGTGGGAACTCGCAAAATCAGTGCCGATGATGCAATCATTCTCGGCCAAGCGTTAGGCGTTGGTCCTGATGTCATTTTGTTTGGTTCTCCATCACTCCATTCAAAACAACTGATTGAGCTCGCCCCCCTCTCAAGTAGCGAGATCAAAATGGTGCCCTTGATTTCATGGGTACAGGCTGGAGAGTTTTGCCTCTCAGAGTCTTTTGAGTTTCCTACGGAAGACCTTGAGTATTATGCCTGCCCCAATCCCAAAGCTGGCCCAAGAACCTTTGCATTGAAAGTTCGTGGTGACTCAATGACAAACCCTCATGGCCAACGAAGTTACCCCGAAGGGACTGTCATCTTCGTCGATCCAGACCATGCGCCTAAGCCAGGCCTAAGAGTCATAGCTTACTTGGAGGACGGGAGTTGTACGTTCAAGGAGCTAGCCGAGAACGAAATTGGTAAGACTTATCTAAAGGCATTAAACCCTCGCTATACCATCAATGACCACATGCAGCCGGTCAAAGTGTTTGGTGTCGTCATTGGTTCGTATACCCCAGAATAACGAACATTCCATTCAACATAAAAACACAAACCCGTATTATGCGGGTTTAATTTTAACCAAAATAATCACATTTCGTGTTGACACTATGACCACGCTGCGTGATTATCTTTGGCATGATACAGAATGTGGGCAAATCGACTTTGGCGTCGTAACTGGATAACCAGGCCGTCAATGGGAGCGTAACTACGACGCAAGCTCCCCAGCCATGGCAGTAGCAGCGGTGAGGCAACCGACCGCGGTAGGCCCCATGGGGTACGAAAACCCATCCGCCCTGGCGATGTAAAAGGCCAGGACACAGTTCAGTTGGTTTTGCAGGGGACGGCCGCGGACAACGTGGTTGGCGAGTGAACCGGTGACCAAGGCCAACTGAGGTGTGGTGACCCGCAGCAAGTAGCCGATGGGAAGTGCCATCACAATCCCCCACCGCAGGGTTAAGCGGATGCCTTGGTCATGCAGTGAATCGTCACCAAGGCCCTCGCCGAGAGGCGACATTTTCGACTGGTAGATCTGCCCGTGAGGGCATAGACGTGCCAATAACCAGAACGGCTGACTCACTGTGAAGTGCTCAGCCATCACCACAAGTGCAATACATGTGGTTACAGCTCTCTCCTGGCCCCGGCAACGGGGCCCTTATCCCACAAGCGATAGCGGCCCATCAGAGGGTCACGGACTCCCATTGCCTGTCGCTTGTGTGATGAGACCAATTTAAGAAATGGCGGAGGCATCAATGCACCCAAACGACTTTATTGCCAAGCACATCAAGGAAACGCTGGAGAAAGAACAATTCCCTCCCCATGCAATCTCGCTTGGTGTTACTGAAGCAAAACGCCAATTCGATCGGACACCCAGCTTTGCCAAGGGGAAGGTATTTGATGAGTGCCTCAAAGCAGCCCGTGAAGTCGCAAGGGTTGCAAAGAAGGCGGTATCGGCCAAGAAGACCAAACCATGATCCGGGGGACGGATTACAGCTGTTTGATGAGGTACACATGAATCATTACGCCGAGGCTCTGGCTCTCTTGCAAGCCCAGCCAGACCACGAACTCAAGCAGATTGGTGACCAGTGGCAAACCCCCAAGGCGCTGGCATGGGGCCTGTTCCACCAATTCGCCCCTACTCTGGGACCGGTGGTGCTCGACATGTTCGCCGACGATTGCAACTCCTTGTTGCCTAACTACTACGATGCCGAGGACAACGCACTCATCCAGGACTTAGCTGCAGACCTGCGCCGCCTTGGGGGGGCTGCCTTCGCCAACCCCCCCTACTCGCGCCCCTGCGTGGATAGCGACGGCAATGCTATCACTGGGATGGAGTCCATCCTCAACTACTGCCGCGAGCAGCGGGCTCTTGGTGCCAAGATCATGCTGCTTATCAAGGCCGCTACCAGCGAAACATGGTGGCCGGAGGATGCCGACTTTATCCAGTTCATCAGCGGTCGCATCGGCTTTGAGGTGCCGAGCTGGTACGTCCCGCGGGATCCGAAGAAAGATAAGCCAAGCTCCAGCGGTTTCGCCTCCGCCGTGGTGATATTCGATACCAGCTGGCAGGGGGAACGCCGCCCAGAGGCCCGCCTGCGCCGTGACGACCTGGTTACCACCGGTCAACTCATCCTCGACATGATCCACCGACAGGCAGTAGCACTCAACGAAGAGGCAAGCCGGGCGATCGCGTCCACCAGCCCAGTAATTCCAGTGCCAGAAGCAAAAGTCATTGCTGAACCAACAGCATCGGGGCAACTCGCCACACTCATTACAGGTATTGAGCCACTCCAGGACTGGCAGCAATTCCCGGCAATCAAGGCAGTCATCTATCAGATTGATGAGGCCGAGCTACTCACTCCAGCCCACACCCGACTGCTCGCCGGATACATTCGAGATCTACTGGATGATGGTTCCGATGAAGATCACACGCTCAGCCACGCCACACGGATGGCAAAGCATCTACTGAATCCGAATGAAGAACAGCTCATGCTGGCACTGAACGACGGGGAGGCCGCATGAGCTTAATCCAGCAGGTTGCAGAATGGGTACATGCTAGATCTGGGGGCGCTATCAGCCCTGAAGTGGCGATCGAGTTCTCCCTTACTGTCAGCGAGGCCAGTATTGTGATGGGACAGATCCACAGAGAGTCCCGCTTCACAACCCGGGTTGAGCACTTCTGTCTAGTTGGAGATAACGGCCGTGGCCGACATACCCGCCGCCTCTATGTGGATGCAGTGAAGCCGCCGCAGTGGCGCAAGACCCCAGTCATTGGCACTTGCGGGGATCAGGTGGTCCGGTTCGATAGCGTCACCGACGCCGAGAACAAGGGCGGCTTTGTTAGGGTTGGCATCACTCGCTGCCTTGCCGGCCAACAGGAGAAACATGGAGGGTACCGCTGGCAGATAGACACCACCAAAGGAGCAGGCAAATGCACCGCTACAACTACATCCTGAGCGCCACGACCGAACTGGGGTCTGCGCCGGATCGCCTGACCGGCACCATCGAGGCACACCACCCTATGACCCCACAACAGATCAGGTTGGCGGCCATAGAGCAAGCGCCAGCACAATATCTCAACTTCAACGAACTGGAATATCAGGAACGTGAAGGGGGAGTTGATTGAGCTGCTGGCCATCTTGGTTAGCACCACATTGTTTCTGGCCACTCTGGCTGTGATGTAACAACGACTGTCCGGGAGGACACGATGGATATCAGACTCTACCAACGCAATTACCGGGATGACCTCAAGCAAGCCATCCAACAGGAGCAGAGCGCTAGCTACATCGATGCCGCCCTCTCCTACAAGAAGGCCCAGCATCACGCCGCAAGCGCCAGCATGTTGGGCAAAGCCCGGTTCGCCATGGCTCGCCGTATTCATTGCCTCAAGATGGCTAATGACCCGCAATGGAAGCAGGTGAACTCCGAGTACCAGCAACGCTATCAAGCGATGGAGGCATTATGATTGAACCAATCGAGAAAATTGAGCAGAAAGAACTGCTGGTGATGCTTGGCAAGGGACGGACCGCGCTTTATCACCTGCGCAATAAAGACGCCACGTTTCCCAAGCCAATCGACCACCAGCCGCTGCGCTGGATCAAGTCACACGTCATGGCGTGGATTGATAGCCATAACCGGACTCACAGCCACTCCTAACTCGCGCTGGAGGACTGACCACCAAAGCTCATATGCAGCCCGTTGGTCCTCCAGCCAGTCATGTTTGTTGTACACAGACATCACCCCAAGCAATGCGTGCCCCAGCATGGTTTCAGTAACGTGCGGTGATACGCCAAGCTCTGACAACCTGGTCGACAGGGTGCGCCTTGCATCATGAATGCGCCAATGGGGGATCCCCAAGTTGCTGCGTAAGCGGCTCACCAGCCGATTACACGAGTGGATCTCCAGAGGACTATTCCCCTCCCCTTGCCCAGGGAACAGATAGACAGAGTCCACCGACGCCATCCCAGCCCGTTCGAACAGTTGCTTACCTACTGATGTGATGGGGCGGCGAATAGGCTTACCGGTCTTGCTGATCTCCGCCGGCACCGTCCAGACCATAGACTCGAAATCCAGGTCTTGGCGCTTGAGCATTCTGGCCTCGGACAGGCGGCACCCATAGACCAGACAAAGTAAATGGATCACCTTGTTACCGGTGCCTGCCCTGCTCGCCTCAATAGCTCGCCAGATCTTGGCAACCTCGGCTACCGTCAACACCCGGTGCCCGGTCTTAGCAGGCGCCCCGACATCCCGAGCCCGTAAGCTCATCATGTTGGGCACGTTGATCGTGCCGCGGCGGATATGCCAGTTGAAGCATGCTTTCAACCCGGTAATGACCGAACGGGTAACACCAGGTGCTCTTTCGCTTATGGCATCGAAATAGCTCAGCCACATGTCCATAGAAATCTGATTGAGTGGCTTGTCTGGTAACCGGTTCTTAACCGAAGAGAAGGTGTAGCGGTAGTTCTTCTGCGTGCCTTCACGACACTCCCGCATCACATACTTCTCGAACCACTCTTCAAACAGAGCTGCAGGTGTAGGCTCTTCACTGGTTTTAACAATTTGCTCAGGGCCTGCCTTGATTTCCGCGGCCTTGATCCTGGCATCCCGAAGAGTCACCGTAGGGTAACGGCCAATCGTGGTTCTGACTTGTTTCCCATCACGCATATGACGCACTTGGAAGGTGATCAGACCTTTAGGTGACACCCTTATGCCAAGCCCATCACCGTCAGTGACTTCGCTCTGGCCGGAGTATGGTTTACCATTGACGCCTCGCAGCCAGCTGTCTGTAATTGCCATAGCTCACCCAATAAAATTTTGTACTAACAAAATACCATGTTTTGTACTTTGAGTTGTACTAATTGGATGGTGAACATAGGCAGACAGACACAAACAGCAAAGAATTTATTGGGTGCTCAGACAAAGCTGAACACATCATTAAGAACCATATAATCAGAAGCTTAGGCGATAAAACAAGAACAGATGAGCACACCCAAGAACCAAACAACACAGCCCACATTCTACTTCCACGATTACGAGACCTTCGGCATCAGCCCCGCCAAGGACAGGCCGTCGCAGTTTGCGGGTATTCGCACCGACGCCGACTTCAACATCATCGGCGAGCCACTGGTGATTTACTGCAAACCGCCCGCGGATTACCTGCCGGAGCCGGAAGCCTGCCTCATCACCGGCATCACGCCGCAGAAGGCGATGAAGGACGGCCTGTGCGAGGCGGACTTCATTCGCCAGATCCACGAGCAGTTCGCCACCCCGAACACCTGCGTGCTGGGCTACAACAGCATCCGCTTCGATGACGAGGTGACCCGCTACACCCTCTATCGCAACTTCTATGACCCTTATGCCTACAGCTGGCAAAACGGCAACTCCCGCTGGGACATCCTCGACATGCTGCGGGCCTGCTATGCCCTGCGTCCGGAGGGGATAGAGTGGGCCCAGGACGACGAGGGCAAGCCGAGCTTCCGGCTTGAGAAGCTGACGGTGGCCAACGGCGTGGCCCACGCCAACGCCCACGATGCGCTCTCGGACGTCTTGGCCACCATAGAGATGGCCAAGCTGGTGAAAAAAGCCCAGCCCAAGCTGTTTGACTACCTGTTTGCCCTGCGCAACAAGAACAAGGTGAAGGCGCTGATCGACGTGGTGAGCATGAAGCCCCTGGTGCACGTCTCCGGCATGTTCTCCCCCTGGCAGGGATGCGCAAGCTGGGTCTCGCCACTCGCCTGGCACCCCAGCAACCAGAATGCGGTGATCATGGTGGACTTGACCCGCGACCCCACCCCGTTCATCGAGCTCACGAGCGAGGAGATCCGCGAGCGCCTCTATACCAAAAAAGAGGATCTGGGAGATCTCGCGGCCATTCCGGTGAAACTGGTGCACATCAACAAGTGCCCGGTGCTGGCGCCGGCCGCCACCCTGACCCCGGAGCGGGCCGACCAGCTTGGCATAGACCGGGAGCAGTGTCGCAAGAGCCTGGATCTGCTGCGAGCCCATCCCGAGGTGCGGGAAAAGCTGGTGGAGGTGTTCAATCAGGAGTTTGCCGGCAGCAATGACAGCGATCCCGATACCCAGCTCTACGCCGGTTTCTTCGGTCACGGCGACAAGTCCACCATGGATCTGGTGCGCGCCACCCCGGCGGATCTGCTGGGGGAGCGGGAGTTTGCCTTCAGTGATCCGCGCCTGCCGGAAATGCTGTTCCGCTACCGCGCCCGCAACTGGCCCCACACCTTGAGCGAAGCGGAGCAGAAGCGCTGGCGCCTGCACTGCAGCGACTACTTCAGCCGCCGTCTGCCGGACTATGTGCCCCGTCTCGAGGCGCTGGCGGAGCAGAATCAGAGTAACGAACGGAACTTTGCGATCCTGAAGAGTCTCTATCGCTACCTGGAAGATCTATGAGATGTGAGGCGTTTCACACTTAAAACCCGGTAAGCTCCCCGCGTCCGCGACATAATGAGCAGGGGAGCCAAGCTCCTGATAGTTTGATAATTACATGCGCTGCCGGCATGGATGCCGCGCCTCGACTGTTGGGGATCTCTCGTTTTATGCGTTCAGCACTGTCTGCTCTCACCCTTGTCGCCTGTGCCTTGCTGCCCCAGACCACCCTGGCCGGGGTGCGTTTTGAAGTGCCGGACTATCTGCTGCGTCTGCCGGAGCAGACCTATCAGCTCATCGAGCGCAACTTCAGCACCCTCTATCAGCAGACCGACTTCACCCCCCAGATCACCAACAGCTATTTCAACCACTCGGATCTCTACCGCTTCGCCGGCATCCCGCTCGCCATCACGCCCCAGAACGGCTTCCAGATGGAGATCTTCGGCCAGCTCTACAACAAATCGTCCCAGATCTATGCCCAGATGAGCCAGGATCTCTCCCTCTATCGCACCCTGCGGGTCGACATGATGGGGGATCAGAGCGACGAGGTCGCCATCGGCATGGGGCTCGGCATTCCCCTCAGCGCCCGCCTGACCCTCAAGGCGCTCGCCTCCAGCAACGAGATCCCGGGTTATGGCTCCGCCAACTACGCCATCGGGATGGAGTGGCACTTCTAGGGGTCAACCCCACCCGATAAAAAGGCTCCCGAGGGAGCCTTTTTGCTGAGTGCAACATTCAGTAGTAGCGGATCACCGCCCCCTGGCCCCCCTCCAGCAGCAGCGTCTCTCCCAGGGGAACCTCACTCCAGAAATCCCTCCCCCCCGCCGGCAGCGCCATCTCTGTGGCTTGCTCGCCCCAGTTGAACAGGCAGAGCAGCTCGCCGCCCCCGGGCAGGGCCACCCGAGCGCGGCCAAACCCCATGTCATCGAACCGGGCCGCCGGGGTGCGCGCGGCGCACAGGGCCAGCAGCTTGCCAAGGTACGCCCCCTGTACCTCATCCAGATCCTGCAGCCTGTCCCCCGCCAGCACCATGCCACCGCTCGCCACCAGGGCGGCCAGGTGGAAGTCGTACTCGGCGCGGCTGGCGTGCTGGCCCGGGATATCCCGCAGGCAGACGCAGTCGGGATCCAGCGCCCAGAGCCGGTCGTTTTGCCAGGCGCGACTGAAGGCTTCCCGCGCTATCTGGCGAAAACGCCGGCCCTGGCGCTCCACGTCATCGCTCACCCGCATGCCGTGCACCAGGCCGAGGCTCGGCCAGATAGGGGCGTTGCAGCCGAGCAGGAAGGCCCCCTCCCCGGCACCGCGCAGGATGGCGGCCATGCCGCGCCGATAAGCCTCCACCCGGGTGGCGGCTGGGTCGTGGAAGCGGCCGCCGTGGATGGCGCCCCAGAAGTTCGCATCGAGCTTGAAGTAGTGGATGCCCCACTGCTCGCGCAGGGTGCGAAACACCTGCTCGAGGTGGGCCTGCACCTCGGGATGGGTGCCGTCCAGCACATACCAGGGGGTGCAGCGCCAGCCGCCGTAGGTGACCCGCTCCGAGGGCAGCGGCAGGCCATCCTCCCCCTTCACGAACCAGTCCGGGTGCTGCTGGAATACCTGGGAGCCGGGCTCGGCGATAAAGGGGGCGACCCAGAGCGCGGGCTCGCAGCCAGCGGCGCGGATCTCCCCTGCCAGGGCTGCCACCCCCTGCTCGAACTTGGGTGAAGGGGTGAGCCAGTCCCCCATTTTCGCCTGATAGCCGTCGTCTATCTGCACGTAACGCAGGGCCGGGAAACGCATCGCCCGCACCGCTAGGTTCTCGCGAATGTCGGCGGCGCTCACATCCGCATAGTAGTGATACCAGGAGCACCAGCCACTCGGGCGTGCGGGCACCTCGTTCACCAGCGACGGGGGTTCGGCCTCGATATAGTCCGCCAGTGACCCCAGCAGGGCCTCCCTGTCCGGCCCCTCCAGGCAGATCAGCGCCTCGCTCTGCCAGTGCTGGCCGGGTGCCAGGGTGCGCCCTTCGGCGTTCATCACTATCTCCAGGCGCCCGTCCGGATAGAGGCGAAACTCCCCGCCAAAGCGCTGACAGCTCGCGAACGCCAGCAACAGCCAGCCCCCCTCGCAGGCCACCAGCAGCAGGTTGTGCACGGTGTGATAGCCATCGTCGGCTGTGATGCGATAGACGCTGGCGTCGGGGCAGCGGCCCACCGGCTCGGGGGCCTGCCAGCTGCCCATGGTCTGGGCCAGCATCTGGAACCCCTCTCCGTAGATGGCCGCGTCGGGAGCAAGACCGAGATCCCCCTCAAACAGCCGCCAGTGACGCACGGCCTCGGGGCTGGACCCAATGTTGTCCAGTCTCACCCGGCACAGGGGGCCGTCCCACTGGCGGGTTTGCAGCAGCTGGGGAGGCAGGGCGGGATCGGCGGGCAGCTGGCGCAACCTGGCCAGAAAAGAGGGGGAAGACATGGGATCTCCTGCGTGTGATGGGAAAAACGCGAGGGGCCATTGTATCCCCTGCGGGTCAGTTGACCCTGTTCCATCCCCCCCGTGCCTGTTAAACTGCGACCTCGCTCACAGTTGCCAAGATGAGGCCCCCGTGTTGTTGCAACGCGCCTTGCGCTACCTTCGTGATTTTCTGGTCATCATCGCCTGCCTGCTGGCAGGCAAGGCCCTGGCTGCCCTGCTGCCCTTCACCTTCCCCGGCAGCATCATCGGCATGCTGCTGCTGTTCGTGCTGCTCTCCCTGCAGCTCATCCGCTTCTCCTGGGTCGAGCAGGGGGGCGGCCTGCTGCTACGCCACATGGGGGTGCTGTTCGTGCCGGTCGCCGTCGGCCTCGTGGCCTGGCTCGAGCCCCTGCGCCAGTCGTTTGGCCTCATCATGCTCTGCGTCGTGCTCGGCATAGTGCTGATCCTGGGCGCCGTCGGCCATCTCTACCAGAGGATGAACAGACAATGATGTTCTGGTTGGCCCTGCCCCTGACCCTGGCACTCTATTTCATGACCCGGGCCCTCTACCGCCGCCTGCCCTGGCCCGTCATCAACCCAGTGCTGATCCCCACCGCCGTCATCATAGGTCTGCTGCTCTGGCTGGATCTGCCGCTGGATCAGTACCAGCGCGGCACCGTCCCCATCACGGCCCTGCTGGAGCCCGCCGTGGTAGCGCTGGCACTGCCCCTCTACCAACAGGCGCGCCAGATCCGGGACAAGCTCAGGCCCATCGTCATCTGCACCCTCACCTCGGTGCTCATCTCGGTCTGCACCACCCTGGGCGTTGGCCACCTGATGGGAGCGGATCCGGCGCTGCTCGCCTCCATCGCCACCAAGTCCATCACCACCCCGCTCGCCATGAGCGTCAGCCAGTCCCTCGGCGGCATTCCCGCCATCGCCGCCGCCGTGGTGGTGGTGGTGGGGATACTGGGGGCCCTGATAGGCTATCCCCTGCTCAGGCTGATGCGAGTGACCGACCCCGAGGCCCAGGGACTCGCCATGGGGGCCTGTGCCCACGCCATCGGCACCGCCGCCTCCGCCGAGCAGGGGATCACCCAGGGGGCCTTCTCGTCGCTGGCCATGGTGGTGTGCGGCGTGCTGACCGCCGCCGTCGCCCCCCTGCTGTTTGCCCTCTATCACTGGCTGACCTGATCCCCACTGCGCCCAGCCATAGCCGCTCCAGGCGGCTATGGCTCACACTCTCTCCTGGTGCCCAACCCTATTCAGACGGCACTTCTGCGCCCCCCGTGCTGCGAGCAAGCGCACAGATTGCGAAAGACAAACGTTTCCTTTACCATTCCCGCCCCTTTGCCCATCAAGGCGTGAGCGCGCTCACACATTTCGCCGCGCTTGCTCCCTACAATGGCCCCCCAATTGGCCTTTGAGGACACAGTATGCATCCCCGCTTTGCCAAGCCATTCGAGACCCTTTCCGCCCCGCTCCAGGCTGCCCTGCTGCCCATGCTGGGGGACGATTTCCAGGCCCGTTTTACCCCTGAGCAAGTGGCGACCCTGAAAGCCGCCACCGGGCTCGACGATCGGACCCTGCGCCTGGCCCTGCTGCCGCTGGCGGCCGCCTGCTCGGTCGCCCCCATCTCCAGGTTCTTCGTCGGCGCCATCGCCTGCGGCCTGAGCGGCAGCTGGTATTTTGGCGCCAACATGGAGTTTGCGGGCCAGGGGCTGTTCCACTCGGTCCACGCCGAGCAGTCCGCCATCTCCAACGCCTGGCTGGGCGGCGAGACCGGGATCAGTGAAATCACCGTCAACTACACCCCCTGCGGTCACTGCCGCCAGTTCATGAACGAGCTGAGCACCGCCAAGACCCTGAAGGTCTCCCTGCCGGATGACTTGAGCGAGCTGCAGTCCTTCCTGCCTCACTCCTTCGGCCCCGCCGATCTCGACATCACCGATGCCCTGATGAGCCCCCAGGCCCACGACGAGCTCAAGCTTGAGAGCGACGACCCCCTGTGGCAGGCCGCGCTGGCCGCCGCCCGCCAGAGCTATGCCCCCTACAGTCAGGGCTATGCCGCTGTGGCGCTGCAGTTCGAGGACGGCCGCATCTTCTGCGGTCGCTACGCCGAGAACGCCGCCTTCAACCCAAGCCTCCCCCCCATGCAGATGGCTTGCGCCCATGCGGTGCTGGGTGGCGAGGAGCTCGCCTCGGTGCGCCGCGCCGTGCTGCTAGAGAGCAAGTCCGGCCAGATCAGCCAGCGGGATTCCGCCCAGTCGACCCTCAAGGCGCTGGGGCGGGTGGAGCTGGAGTACCAGGCGGTCTGAACCACAGTTGCCTGCAATGACGAAGGGGAGCCACTGGCTCCCCTCTTTGCATTTGTGTTCAAGACACGGCTCGCCCTTGTCAGGACTCCCAGATGATACGCTGGACACCGGACCAGCGCTCCCCGATGTCTGCGTATTTCTGCTCCAGCAGATGGCGGCGGATCTTCATGGTGGGGGTCAGCACCCCGTTCTCTATGTTCCAGGGGCTCTTGACCACCAGGATGCCACGCAGGCGGGCATGGGACTCGAGTTGGCCGTTGACCCGGGTCAGTGCGGCCTCCAGCTGGGCGTCGACCCCGGCCTTGTCCCCCTTCATGGCACTCTCGGCCAATTGCACCAAGGCGACCGGCTGCGGCATGCCATAACCGATGACGCACAACTGCTCTATGATGGGTTCCTGCCCCAAGAGCCCCTCGATGGGCACCGGCGCCACGTACTTGCCCTTGGCGGTCTTGAACACGTCCTTCATGCGCCCTGTGATGGTGAGGTAGCCCTCCCGGTCCAGCTTGCCCATGTCACCGGTGTGCAGCCAGCCGTCGGCGTCGATGGCCTCCGCGCTGTGCTCGGGATCCTTGTAGTAGCCCAGCATCATGCCGTCACAGCGGCAGAGGATCTCTCCCTCCTCGGAGATCTTGATGGTCACCCCGGGCCCGGCCTTGCCGACGGTCCCGATCTTGTCCGCCCGGAAGGGGTAGTTGAGGGTGGAGTAGGCGTGGTTCTCGGTCATGCCCCAGGCCTCGGTGATCTCGATGCCGATGCTGTGATACCACTCGAGCAGTGCCGGGGCCACCGGGGCCGAACCGCAGCCCAGCACCCTAGCCTGATCCAGCCCCAACCCCTTCTGCAACTTGCTTTTGACCAGGCCGGAGATGAGCGGGATCTTGAGCAGCAGCGCCAGCTTCTTCTGGGGCAGCTTCTCGTGGATCTTGATACGGAACATGGCCCACAGCCGCGGCACCGAGATGAAGACGGTAGGCCGGCAGCGCTTGACGTCCTCGATGAAGGTATCGAGGGACTCGGGGAAGGCGATGGTGGCGCCGCTGAACAGGCTGCCGCCGTAGATGTAGACTCGCTCCGTGATGTGGGCGAGCGGCAGGTAGGAGAAGCCGCGGTCCGCCGCCGTCAGGGAGACCGCCTCCACCAGCTTCTCGCAGGACCAGGCGTAGCGCTCCACGCTCAGCATGGCGCCCTTGGGCTTGCCGGTACTGCCTGAGGTGTAGACCAGACTCAGCAGGGCGTCAGGCGCCTGCACCGGGCTGTCCGGGATGGGCTCATGGGCATCGAGCAACGCGTCCCACTGGTGGGCGGCCGGCATGGTGTCGTACGGCAGGGCGATGCGCAACAGATCGGCGGGCACCCCCGCCTCCTGGCTCTTCCAGTCGTCGAGCTTGCCGACGAAGATCGCCTTGGCCTCGCTGTGGCGCAGCACGTATTCGATGGTGTCGACGTTGGCGGTCGGGTAGATGGGCACACTCACGTATTGCCCCATCTGCATGGCCAGATCGGCGATGAACCACTCTGCGCAATTCTTGGAAAGCAGCGCCACCTTGTCACCGGCAACCAGTCCCAAGGCACGCAGTGCCGTCACCATGCGCCGCGCCTCGTCGGCGACCTCACCCCAGGTGAAGTCGACGTATTCGCGGTGGATGGTCTGGCGAAGATAGATCCGGTCGGGACACTGCCGCTCCCAGTGATAGAGCATCTCGAGCGGCAGTTTGGTGGCAATGCGTGAGGAGGAGGCCATAGTTTAATCCCTGAAACAAAAGGCGAGCCTCATTATTAACCTTTTGATAACACTCAGGGAAGCAGATTACTTAAACTTCTGTTTGAATTGCGAAAGGGATCAAGCTTCCGCCTGCTGCTGCAGACGCTTCCACATCTCCTGCACCAGCACCTCGTCCTGCTCGGAGAGCTCCCCCTGCAAGATGGCCTCGTTCAGGCTGCGCAGCACATAGCTCTTTACGTCCCGCACCAGGGTCTTGCCCTCCAGCTCGGCGCGCGCCACCGCGAGGGAGATATGACCCCGCAGGTAGCCGCCCGCAAACAGCTCGTCCTCGCTGGCCGTGGCGACCATGGCGTCGATCAGTCCCAACAACTTGTGTTCAAAATCGTGAATCGTCATTTAACGCAGCCTCATTTCCGGGATTGCCGGCAAAAAATTCGGGGGAGTGGAACCGCGATCCGGTTGATCGCAGCTCTCTGGCGCCAGGCCAGCCGCATCCTTGATGTCCTATTCCGGGTTGGCCACCGGGTAGATGACCTGATCCTTGTATCCCGTGGTGATGCGCAAATAACCACGTAACGACCGGTTCAGTGCCGGATCGTCGGTATCCACCAGCAGCGGACGGCCCTCGAGAGCCGCCAGCTTGGACTTGGTGGCGAGCACCTGGATATGGTCTCGCCCGACGGCCCGGATCACCTCTGGACTCAATTGCTGATTTCCGCGCCCGAACAGATGTCCCTGGCCACCGATCAGGGTGATGATCAGGCGGCAGCGACGGCCGCGGATCCGGGTCAGGATCTCGGCGGCGGAGAGATCCTGCCCGATAAGCCGGCCATTTTCCACCAGATCCACACCGAGCAAGGTATTTTCGAGACCCAGCTCGGCCATGCAGGCGGCCACCGTGCTCCCCGACCCCATCAGGTAGAGGGTATCGGGCTCCATCTGCTCCACCACACCGGCGGCGAGATCGGCGAGCACCAGCTCCTCGGACTCCTTTCCGCCCTGCTTGACCGCCTGGACGTAGCGCAGATCCCCGGGCACCAGCAGCTGGCCGTAGTGGCGGGCGCGCACCTTGCCCGCCCGAAACGCCTCCTCGTCGATGTCCATCACCTCCGCATCCACCAGACTCAGGAGCTCGCCTGCTATCATCCGCGCCGCCACCCGGCCGCTCGCCACCGGGGTCACGCCGTAGACCCCGGAGTGGATCTTGCACCCCGCCGGGATGCCGAGCACATGGCAGGACTCCCCCACCGCCGCGCAGATGTCCCGGGCTGTGCCGTCGCCACCGGCGAACAGCAGCAGATCCACCCCCGCTTCCCGCAGGGCCAGGGCGGCGGCCCGGGTGTCCTCGGCGCTCGTCTGGGCCCCGGCTGGCTGGTAGACGATGCTATGAGGCAGCCCCAGCTCGGTGGCCAGTGTCTCCCCCATCTCCCCGGCCACCGTCAGCAGCTCGAACGGCGTGGACAGCTCGCACAGGGGCAAGAGGGCCTGGCGGGCCCGCTCCCGGGCCTTGGGGGTGGCACCGCGTGCCAGCGCCTCGGCCACCATGCCGTCGCTGCCCTTGAGACCGACGGCACCGCCGATGCCGGCGATGGGGTTGATGATGAGCCCTAATCGAAACATGTTTTCCTCCCGTTGGATGGCTGCCATTTTTATCTTTTCCCGCCACTGGGACAAGCCATAACCCCCTGCTAGAATGCGCTGCTTCAAATTTTTCAACCAAGGTTCAATCATGCTGGAATGGATTGCTGACCCCTCAGCCTGGGTAGCGCTCGCCACCCTGACCCTGCTCGAGATCGTGCTGGGCATCGACAACATCATCTTTATCTCCATCCTGGTGGGGCGTCTGCCGGAGGCTCAGCGCCAGAAGGCGCGGATCCTGGGGCTGGGGCTTGCCATGGGCACCCGCATCCTGCTGCTGCTCTCCTTGGCCTGGGTGATGCGTCTCACCGAACCGCTGTTCAGCGTGCTGAATGAAGCCATCTCCGGCCGGGATCTGATCCTGCTGGTGGGGGGCCTGTTCCTCATCGCCAAGAGCACCCACGAGATCCACCAGAGCCTGGAGGGCGCCGCCGAGGAGCCAGGGACAGTGAGCAAGACCGTCGGCTTCATGTCGACACTGGTGCAGATCGCCATCCTCGACATCATCTTCAGCTTGGACTCCGTCATCACAGCGGTCGGCATGGCGGATCACGTGCCCGTCATGGTACTGGCCATCGTCATCGCCGTCGGCGTCATGATGTTTGCCGCCAAGGCCATCGGTGACTTCGTCGACACCCACCCCACCATCAAGATGCTGGCCCTCTCCTTCCTGATCCTGGTCGGGGTCGCCCTGATGGCCGAGGGGTTGGACTTGCACATTCCGAAGGGTTACATCTACTTCGCCATGGCCTTCTCGCTGGTGGTGGAGATGATCAACATCCGCCTGCGCGGTCATCAGGAGCGGGCCAAGTAGGCCCTCTCTTTCTGAGCCAACAAAAAGCGCGACCCTGGGGTCGCGCTTTTTTATTGCCGTGAGCGGGCATCCCCGCCCTTGCCTCAGAGGGCGTTTCGGGTGGCCACGGCGTCCGCCAGATTGCGCAGCAGCACCTCGGTATCGGCCCAGCCGATGCAGGCATCCGTGATGCTCTGGCCGAAGGTGAGCTCACACCCTTCCACCAGATCCTGACGACCTTCCACCAGGTGGCTCTCCACCATGACACCGAACACCGCCTTGCTGCCGGCACGCAGCTGACCGGCCACGTCCTCGGCCACCAACATCTGGTTCTTGAACTGCTTGCTGCTGTTGGCATGGCTGAAATCGATCATCACCTTCTGGGGCAGACCGGCCTTGTCCAGCCCCTTCACCACCTCATCCACGTGGGCGGCGCTGTAGTTCGGCTCGCGGCCGCCGCGCAATATGATGTGACAATCCGGGTTGCCGGCGGTCGAGACGATGGCGGAGTGGCCGTACTTGGTCACCGACAGGAAGTGGTGCGGGGCGCTGGCGGCGCCGATGGCATCGATGGCCACCTTGATGGTGCCGTCGGTACCGTTCTTGAAGCCCACCGGGCAGGAGAGGCCGGAGGCCAGCTCGCGGTGCACCTGGGATTCAGTGGTACGGGCACCGATGGCACCCCAGCTCATCAGATCCGCCACGTATTGCGGGGTGATCATGTCGAGGAACTCGGAAGCGGTCGGCAGCCCCATGTCGTTGAGATCCAGCAGCAGCTTGCGACCAATGCGCAGGCCGTCGTTGATCTGGCAGCTGTTGTCGAGGTAGGGATCGTTGATCAGCCCCTTCCAGCCGACCGTGGTGCGCGGCTTCTCGAAGTAGACCCGCATCACGATCTCCAGCTGACCCTTGAGCTCGTCGCGCAAAGTCTTGAGGCGCTTGCCGTATTCCAGGGCGGCGACCGGATCGTGGATGGAGCAGGGGCCGATCACCACCAGCAGGCGCTGATCGTCACCGGCCAGGATGTTGTGGATGGCCTGACGGGATTCAAACACTGTGGAAGAGGCGGTCTCGGTCGCCGGAAACTTCTCTAGCACCGCAACCGGGGGCAATAACTCTTTGATTTCACTGATACGAACGTCGTCGGTTTGATGCTGCATGACCAAGTTTCCTGCTAAATGACTGCGATGAAGAAACTTCAATCTAGCCCGCGACCGGGACGGTGTAAATAGAAAATTACATTCTTTGGCAAGGAATTTTATCAGCACACCTTGCAAGTTTGGATAATGCTGCTAAAGGGCGTTGGTAAACCGGGAAGAAGACGGGAGGCAAAAACGAACGGGCCCGCACAAGGCGGGCCCGACGGACTCAGGCCTGGCTGATGCTGGCCAGCTTGTCGAAGTAGTCCGGGAAGGTCTTGGAGGTACAACCCGGATCATTGATGGTGACGGCGGTATCGGACAGCGCCACCAGCGAGAAGCACATGGCGATACGGTGGTCGTTGTAGGTATCGATGGCCGCATGCTTGAGCTGCGCTGGCGGGGTGACGGTGATGAAGTCACGCCCCTCCTCCACCTCGACGCCCAGCTTGCGCAGCTCGGTCGCCATGGCGTGCAGGCGATCGGTCTCCTTCACGCGCCAGTTGTAGATGTTGCGAATGGCGGTCGGCCCCTTCGCAAACAGCGCCGCCACGGCGATGGTCATGGCCGCATCCGGGATGTGGTTCATGTCCATGTCGACGCCGTGCAGGGGGGCCTGCTCGGCCTCGATGAAGTCGTCACCCCAGGTGATGCGGGCGCCCATCTTCTCCAGCACGTCGGCGAAGTGGATGTCGCCCTGAATGCTGTGCTTGCCGATACCGGTGACCCGCACCTTGCCCTTGATGGCGCCCGCCGCGAGGAAGTAGGAGGCACTGGAGGCGTCCCCTTCCACCAGGAAGTCACCGGGGCTGACATAGGTCTGGTTGCCCTTGATGTAGAACACCTTGTAGTCGTCGTGCTCGATGACCACCCCGAACTGCTTCATGATGTGCAGGGTGATGTCGATGTAGGGCTTGGAGACCAGCTCCCCCTTGATGTGGATGCGGGTGTCGCCGGCCGCCATGGGGGCGGCCATCAAAAACGCCGTCAGGAACTGGCTGGAGACGGAGCCGTCGACGTGCACGTCGCCGCCCCACAGACCCTTGGCATCCACCACCAGGGGCGGATAGCCATCCTTTTTCAGATACTGGATATGGGCACCCGCTTCGCGCAGGGCATCCACCAGGTGGCCGATGGGGCGCTCTTCCATGCGTGGCTCGCCCCCCAGCATGTATTCACCGGAGCCCAGACAGAGCGCCGCACAGAGCGGGCGCATGGCGGTGCCGGCATTGCCGAGGAACAGATTGACCGGCGCCGATAGCGCAAAGCTGCGGCCCAGGCCATGCACGGTGCACTCCGTCTTGTCGGCGGAGAGCTTGTACTTGACCCCGAGCTGGGTCAGCGCCGCCAGCATGTGGCGGATGTCATCGCTGTCGAGCAGGTTGGTGAGCCGGGTGGTGCCCCGTGCCAGGGCTGCCAGCAGCAGAGCCCGGTTAGAGACACTTTTGGAGCCAGGCAGATTGACCACCCCGGCCACGCTAGAAATGGGTTCCAAACGCAACGAATTCATAGACTTCCCGTACGATCTCAAGTAAATCACCTGACCGGACGTTAACAGCCCGCGCCCCGCGCGGCAAGACCGTCTGTGGCACAAAACCGGGGCAACTGGGCTGGCGGTCAGGATCTTCTGGAAAAACAGACGCCGGGGAGCCCCCGGCGTCATTGCTATTGGGGGAACACGCCTCAGCCGTGACGCTTGGCAAAACCATCCATGAAGCTGACCAGCGCCTTGACCCCTTCCAGCGGCATGGCGTTGTAGAGGCTGGCGCGCATGCCGCCGACGATGCGGTGCCCCTTGAGCGCCAGCAGACCGGCGGCTTCCGACTCGGCCAGGAACTGCTTGTCCAGGGCCTCGTCTTTCAGCTGGAACGGCACGTTCATGCGGGAGCGGCAGGCCGCGTCCACCTTGTTGCCGTAGAAGCTGGAGTCGTCGAGGTAGCCGTAGAGGAAGTCGGCCTTCGCCTTGTTGCGCGCCTCCATCGCCTCGAGCCCGCCCTGCTCTTTCAGCCACTTGAACACCAGGCCAGCCAGATACCAGGCGTAGGTGGGCGGGGTGTTGAACATGGAGTCGTTCTTGGCGGTGAGCTGGTAGTCGAAGATCGAGGGCACGTCGGCTCTCGCCTGGTTCAGCAGGTCGTCCCGCACGATGGCGATGGCCAGCCCAGAGGGGCCTATGTTCTTCTGGGCACCGGCGTAGAGGATGCCGAAGCGGCTCACGTCGATGGGACGGGAGAGGATGGTGGAGGAGAGATCTGCCACCAGGGGGACATCGCCGGTGGCCGGGATGTCGAACATCTCGATGCCATCTATGGTCTCGTTCGGGCAGTAGTGGACATAGGCCGCGTCGGCACGAAACGCCGGGGTCGGCAACAGGTGGCTTATCCCCTGCTCGTTCTTGGCGACCCCCTGGAAGGTCTGGATGTCCCCGTATTTCTGGGCCTCATCCACGGCGCTCTGGGCCCAGACGCCGGTCACCAGGTAATCCGCCTTCTTGTTGGCGCCCCCCAGCAGGTTCATGGGCACGGCAGAGAACTGGCCGCGACCGCCGCCGTGCATGAACAACACCTTGTAGTTGTCCGGTACCGCCAGCAGCTCGCGCAGATCCGCTTCGGCCTTCTCGGCGACCGCCATATAGGGCTTGCCGCGATGGGACAGCTCCATGACCGAGGCTCCCAGCCCCTGGAAATTACAAAATTCGCGCTGGGCGCGCTCCATGACTTCAACCGGCAACATGGCGGGGCCGGCGCAGAAGTTGTAAATCTGTTTGCTCATGACGCTTTCCGTGAGTGGATGAGAGTGATCGATGACTCGAACGTTTTTACACGACAGGCCCCCGTGGGGGCAAAGGCTTTTTGGGATCCAGCGCAACCTTTTGCCCCCATGGCCGACGCCGCCGCCATGGAAAAAGCCCTGAACGGGCCAGGGCTTGCAGCGAACATGCATGGAAACGGGGGCGAGGCAGCACAGACGGCTTTCTGCGCCCCTTTATGGCACATTTACAGCTTGGCGGTGAGCTCCGGCAGCAGGGTGAAGAGATCCCCCACCAGGCCGTAATCCGCCACCTGGAAGATGGGGGCTTCCGAGTCCTTGTTGATGGCGACGATCACCTTGGACTCCTTCATCCCCGCCAGATGTTGGATGGCCCCCGAGATGCCGATGGCGATGTAGAGCTCCGGGGCCACTACCTTGCCGGTCTGGCCCACCTGCAGATCGTTGGCCACAAAGCCTGCGTCCACCGCGGCCCGCGAGGCACCCACAGCCCCGCCGAGCTTGTCGGCCAGCGCCTCGATGAGGGCAAACTGCGCCTTGGAGCCGAGCGCCCGTCCGCCCGAGACCACCACTCGCGCCGCGCCGAGCTCGGGCCGGGCGGATCGCACCGCGCGCCGCTCGATGAGCCGGGTCCGGCAGGCCAGCTCGGGGACGGGAAGGTGTTCGACCCTGGCCTCAGGCCCATTGCTCTCGGCGCAAGGGAAAGCCGATGCCCGTATGCTGAGCACCTTGACGGGCGCCGTGCTCGCCACCCTGGCAATGGCGTTGCCCGCATAGAGGGGGCGCAGGAAGGTATCGGGCCCCTCTATGCCCGTCACCTCGGAGATCATCTCCACCCCCAGCCTGGCCGCCACCCGCGGCAGCAGATCCTTGCCGTGACTGCTCGCCGCCATCAGGCAGTGCTGATAGTCCCGCACCACGGGGGCCAGCAGTCGATCGAGCCCGTCATTGAGCCCTTCCGCCAACATGGGGTGCTCGGCCAGCAGCACCCGGTTGACCCCCTGCAAGGAGGCCGCCTGCTCGCCCGCCTCCGCCAGACCCTGACCCAGCAGCAGCAGGTGAACCTCGGCGCCCAGCTGAGTCGCCGCCGTGACCAGACGGGCGGCGCTGTCCGCCAGCTGGCCCTGATGATGTTCGGCAATGATGAGTACGCTCATGGCAGCACCTTGATGTCGTCCGTTGATGTTCCTGTCCGTTCGCCAACGCGCTCGCTGGCGGCAACCAGTTGGCCCGCGGGATAGGCCGTGCCCCTCAATACGCTCATGGGATCACCTTGGCTTCGTGCTTGAGCCTGTCCAGCAGCTCGTCCACCGAGCCCACCCTGACGCCGGCGCGCCGGGGGGCAGGTGCCATCACCCCGAGCAACCGAGTCTGACCGGCCGGCTCGACGCCGAGGTCGGCAAAGGACGCGCTCTCGAGCGGCTTGCGCTTGGCCTTCATGATGTTGGGCAGCGAGGCAAAACGCGGTTCGTTGAGGCGCAGATCCACGGTCACCACCGCCGGCAGCGGCATGCCAAGGGTCTCGAGGCCGCCGTCAATCTCGCGGGTCACCTGCAACTCTCCCTCCACCAGCCTGACGGCGGAGGCGAAGGTGGCGAGCGGCCAGTCGCACAGGGCCGAGAGCATCTGACCCACCTGGTTGTTGTCAGAGTCGATGGACTGCTTGCCGAGCAGCACCAGGCTGGGCTGCTCCTGCTCGCACACCTGTTGCAGGGCGCGGGCCACGGTGAGTGGGGTCAAAGTCTCATCGGTAACATAGTGCAGCGCCCGATCCGCCCCCAGCGCCAGGGCGTGACGCAGCTGTTCGGCCGCGGCCTCCGGGCCGAAGGTCACCACCACCAGCTCGCTCGCCACCCCGGCTTCGCGCAGCCTGACCCCCTCCTCCACCGCGATTTCACAAAACGGGTTCATGCCCATCTTCACATTGGCGAGCTCCACATCGGAGCCATCGCTCTTGACCCGGATCCTGACGTTGTAATCAACGACCCGTTTGACTGCGACCAGCAGCTTCATGGCGGTCATCCCTCGTATCGGTTGAGTGAATCCATTTTGCACTCTCACACTTTTATGCTGACAAAATGGTTTACGTTTACGTAAACTACCAGCACTACCCTAGGCCAAGTCGAGCGCAGAGGCAAGATGGAACGCGAAGCAATGGAATTTGATGTCGTCATCGTCGGTGGCGGCCCGGCTGGCCTCAGTGCCGCCATCGCATTGAAGCAGCAGGCCCCGGATCTCTCGGTCTGCCTGCTGGAAAAGGGGGCGGAAGTGGGCGCCCATCTGCTCTCCGGCGCCCTGCTCGATCCCGTCGCCCTCAAGGAGCTGTTGCCGGATCGCTGGCAAGAGGCGCCGCTCGGCGTCCCGGTCACGGATGATCAGGTCCATCTGCTGCAAAGCGACAACCGCGCCCTGCAACTGCCCAACTGGGCGGTGCCACCGCGCATGCACAACGACGGCTGCCACATCATCAGCCTCGGCAACCTCTGCCGCTGGCTCGCCCGGGAGGCCGAGGCGCTCGGGGTCGAGATCTACCCCGGCTTCGCGGCGAGCGAACTCATCGTGGAAGCGAACAGGATAAGAGGGGTGGTGACCGGCGATCTGGGTCTCGACAAAGCGGGCAATCCCAAGGCGGATCACGTGCCCGGTATGGCACTGTATGGCCGCTACACCCTGTTTGCCGAGGGGGCCCGCGGCCACCTCGGCAAACAGTTGATCGCCCTGTTCACGCTGGAAAACGCCGCCCAACCGCAACACCAACCTCAGCACTATGCCATCGGCTTCAAGGAGCTGTGGCAGGTGCCGGCTGGCCAGTCTCATCCCGGCCGGGTGCTGCACGGCAGCGGCTGGCCGCTCGGTGAGCAGCGGGGCAGCAAGAGTCAGGGGGGGTTTTATCTCTATCATCTGGCAGAGGATCAGGTGGCGGTCGGCCTCATCGTCGATCTCAACTACCAGAATCCCTGGCTCAGTCCGTTCGACGAGTTCCAGCGCCTCAAGCACCATCCGCTCATCGCCCAGACCCTGCAGGGGGGCGAGCGCATCAGTTACGGCGCCAGGGCCATCACCAAGGGGGGCTGGCACTCCCTGCCCCGCATGCATTTCCCCGGCGGCCTGCTTATCGGCTGCGATGCGGGCACCCTGGATTTCTCCCGCATCAAGGGCATTCACACCGCCATGAAGTCCGGCATGCTGGCGGCCAGCACGGTCGCCATGAGCCTGCGCGGCGGCGATGAGGGGGGCCGAGATCTGGCCGAGTATCAGGACGCGCTGCAACAGAGCTGGCTGGCGCAGGAGCTGCAAACCGCCCGCAACTTCGGCGCGGCGTTGCACCGCTTCGGCCCCTGGCTCGGCGGCGCCTTCAACTGGCTGGAACAGCGGCTGTTCCCCCGCGCCTCTCCTTTTACCCTGCTGGACAAGGAGCCAGACTATCGCCAACTGCGCCTGGCCAGCCGTTGCCAGCCCATCGACTACCCCAAGCCGGACGGACGGCTCAGCTTTGACAAGCTCTCTTCGGTGTACCTGGCCAACACCAGCCACGACGAGGATCAGCCCTGCCACCTCAAGTTGCAGGACGAGCGCATCCCGGTGACGGTCAACCTGCCCACCTGGGCGGAGCCCGCCCAGCGCTACTGTCCGGCCGGCGTCTTTGAGATCATTGAGGCCGAAACCCCGGAGGCGGAGAGTCAGCCTCGCTTGCAGATCAACGCGGCCAACTGCATCCACTGCAAGACCTGCGACATCAAGGATCCCAGCCAGAACATCGTCTGGACGCCGCCTCAGGGAGGGTCCGGCCCCAACTATCCCAATATGTGACCGGCGAGGTTCGGGCTGGGGCCTGACATCAAGGATGCTCAGCCCCAGAACATCGCCTAGACGCCGCCTCAGGGAGGGTCCGGCCCCAACTATCCCAATATGTGACCGGCGCGGTTCGGGCTGGGGCCTGACATCAAGGATGCGCAGCCCCAGAACATCGCCTGGGCACCGCCTCAAGGAGGGTCCGGCCCCAACTATCCCAATATGTGACCGGCGCGGTTCGGGCTGGGGCCTGACATCAAGGATACTCAGCCCCAGAACATCGCCTGGGCACCGCCACAGGGAGGATCCGGCCCGAACTATCCCAATATGTGATCGGTGCGGTTCGGGCTGGGGCATGACATCAAAGATGCGCAGCCCCAGAACATCGCCTGGGCACCGCCACAGGGAGGCTCGGGGCCGAACTATCCCAATATGTGACCGCTGCGATTCAGGCTGGGGCTTGACCTCAAGAGGTTCACCCGAACAAGCCCCCATGCCCTGGCTATCCCACCCGGGTCATGGGGATGTGAACAGCTGCTCCGACCTCGCCGTTTTTTTGAGCGAACAGGCTGAACCCCCGATGAATAGCCCCTGACAAGCGCGGCCCGCCCCTGTATAGTTCGCCGCATTCAGGTTGTCCATCGGCCTCGTTATGCTATTTCATGGAATCGCTTTCTGTGCGATCTAAGGCCGCATGAACCTGTGCAACCATCCCTGATTACCCATGACTTCTTAAGGGGGGACAGATGATCACCGCCTACATTCTCAACAACAAGGTGCTGGACATAGTCACGCTCGGGCCGGACGACATCGTCCCCGACAACACCGTCTGGCTGGATGCCTACAAGCCGGACACGGCGGAGCGAGAATGGTTGACGGGCCTGTTCCTGGAGGAGGTGCCGGACAAGGAAGAGCTGGACGACATCGAGGCGTCCGCCCGTTTCTACTGGGACACCGATGGTCTGCACATCCACTCCCTGTTCCCCCAGCGTATCGGCCGCGACACCAAGGGTGTCCACGTCTCCTTTACCCTGCGCAACAACCTGCTGATCAGCATTCGCGAGGATGATATCGGCCTGGTGCGCCTGCTGCGCCACTATATGCGCCAGGACAGGCTGGAGGTGGAGAATGCCCTCGACATCCTGCTGGAGGTGCAGAACCTCAAGGTGGAGTACCTCTCGGATCTTATCGAAGACGGCTACAAGACCCTGGAGAACACCGCCGATCAGATCTTCGAGCCGGATCAGATCAACTCCATGCTCAAGGAGCTGATGGCCCAGGAAGAAGCAAACGGCCAGATCCGTCTCTCCCTGCACGATACCCGCCGTGCCCTGCGCTTCCTCAAGCGCAGCCTGCGCCAGCGCATGACGGGGGAGCAGAACAAGTGGATCGACGAGATGCTGCACGACGTGGAGTCCCTCTTGCCCCACACCCAGTTCCTGTTCGACAAAATCAACTTCCAGCTGGAGGCCTCCATGGGGGTAACCAATCTGGAGCAGAACAAGGTGATCAAGATCTTCTCGGTGGCCGCGGTGATCTTCCTGCCGCCGACGCTTATCGCCAGCATCTACGGCATGAACTTCGGCCGCATGCCGGAGCTCGCCTGGGAATACGGCTATCAGATGTCGCTGGTGCTGATGGTGATGTCGTCGCTCGGCACCGGCCTCTTCTTCAAGCGCAAGGGCTGGCTGTAACCTCTTCCGGCGTCAGACAAGCTGCACAGAGATTGGGGGGCATGGCCCCCCGATTAATTCCCCCGCCTTGCAAAGGGCCGCCCCCCGCCCCATATCCCCTGCATCAATAGTTCAACCCCGGAACGGGCCTTATGACCCTCTACCCCGAACATCGCTATGACGATCATGGCCAGCTGCGCCCGCCGCTCTGGTTCTGGCCCATCGCCCTCTTGCTGACCCGCTCGGTCTGGCTGTTTCTGATGGCCGGCGTCACCCGGGAGAGCGGCAGCGCCATCCTGACCCTCTTCTACCCGGACAAGATGAGCCTCTATCTCGGCCTGCTGACGGATGTGCCCGCCATGCTGGCGCTGCTGGCCTGCGGCGGCACCTATCAGCAGACCCAAAGCATTCGCGCCAGACTCAGGCGTCACAGTCGGGGCCTGCTGCTCTGCTCTACCGCGAGCGGTCTGGTGATGCAGTTGCACAGCCTCAATCTGCAAGCGTGGTCGTTCAGCTGGCCCACCGCCCTGGTGCTGGTCGCCAGCCTCTGGGCGCTCTGGTATCTGCTCAAGAGCCGTCAGTTACGGGACTACACCCGGGATCAACCCCATTAACAGGCACCGTCGGCCGCCTCATTGACGCATGACCCGGATCTGCAGGGTCTGACGTTCGCTGCCGCTCGCCACCCCGAGCTGTGACGGATTGGATAGCGCGGCCCCCTGACCCTCCTGGCTGGTGGAGAGCTCCCCCACCGTCAGCCACTGACCCGGGGCGCCGCTCACCTCGGTGGCGCTCTGCCCGGTCTTGATGTCGCCCCGCTCCAGCCTGGCCTGCTCACTGCTGAGCGCTATCTGTACCCTGTCCCCTATCAGGGTGGCTGTAGCGTAGAGACCGTTCATCAGCGGCATCATGCCCACCACCCGGCCTCCCTGCCAGCGATAGAAGGTGACCGGCTGATAGGAGCCCATCTGCAGCAGAACGGGCCGCCCCGAGAGGCCGCGCACCTGCCAGTTGTCCTGCTGGGTGCGCTGGTAATCCTCGGCCCCCCCCTCCACCAGCCAGCGCCGTTTGGCGTTGTCATTGCCGATGCCGATTCCCGCCTGCCGGCTGTTGGACGCCCCCGCTACCCGCCACTCGATGAGCAGGCTCTGGGGCGGCTGGTTGAGCTGATCCAGGGTGGCCTGAGCCTCCTGCAACTGGGCAGGAGTCCCGCTCAGTACCAGCTGGTTACCCATGGCACTCACCCCTAGCGCCGGGTATATCTCCTTCAGGGTTCGCACCATCCCCTCTGCCTCAAACACCGGGATGACTTTCACCTCGGCCCGCAGGGGCAAGGCCCAGAGTCCACAGCACCCGAGCACCCAATACCATCGCCAACTTCTCATCGTCGCCTCCACATCAGTTTTTTTCCCACCGCCTCTCTTGCATCACCTTGCCATCATGGGCCATGGCGCCCCGATTGCAATGGCAAGGGGCAAGCTGCCTGGCTCAGGACGGTATCATGAAGGTCCTTATCCGGCTCGCTTTCGAGCCCAAATAAAAGACTCATTGAGAGACCACCCAATACAAATAAAAATGGTTATCATTTGTTGTCACAACAATATCCCTCGGATACAATTCGGACTCATTTTTTCGAGTCAGCCTCTGATGAAGCCAGAACCTGTCGTCTCCTCCCCTGCTGCTATCCATCTGGCCCTGCTGATCAACATGCTCTCCATGGGCAGCATGATGATGGTGATGCCGCTCGGACCCGATCTGGTGACCAGCCTCGGCATGGCCCCGGAACAGACAGGTTACTTCAGCGGCGGCGCCACCCTGGGAGCCGCCCTGATGGGGCTCCTTGCCGCCCCCTGGCTCGATCGGGTCAATCGCAAACCCGCCCTGCTGGTGCTGCTCACCTTGCGTTTTCTGCTGCTGATGGCCTGTGCCCTGGTGCAAGAGAGCCAGCAACTGCTGCTGCTCTTCATCCTGTCCGGCTGCGTGGCCGGGCCCCTGGCCGCCATCCTGATGGCCGCCGTGCTGGATCTGGTGCCACCGGCCGAGCGTGGACGCCGCCTCGCCTACGTGGGTATGGCGTTTTCACTTGCCGCCATTCTGGTGGTGCCCGTCGCCCTGGTGCTGGCCCAGTGGCTCGGCTGGCAGAGCCCCTTCCTGCTGTTTGGCGCCAGCGGTCTGCTGCTGGCCCTGCTCTGCACCCGCCTGCTGCCCTCGTTGCCGGTCAGCCGCGCCCCGCAGGGCCAGGGGCTGCGCCAGTTGCTGGGCTCGCCGCTCTGTCAGGGGGCCCTGTGCATCCTCTGTCTACAGATGTTCGGCCACTTCCTGCTGATCCCGCACTTTGCGAACTACTTCCAGTTCAACCTCGGTTTCCCGCGCCAGCAGATCGCCGCCCTCTATCTGTGCGGCGGCCTCGCCAGCATGGCCACCATGCGCCTGTGCGGCGGCTGGATAGACCAGGGCCGCGCCCAGGGCGCCATCTTGCTCACCAGCCTGCTGCTGGCCCTGGTCACCCTGCTCGGCTTCGCCCTGCCGGTCGGCCTACCCGTCTACCTGCTGTTCACCCTCTTCATGGCCCTGAGCTCGGCCCGCGCCAGCACCACCCTTGCGGTCACCGCCGCCATTCCAGCCCCCCATCAGCGCGCCGCCTTCATGTCCTTCCAGGGCACGGTCACCAATGTGGCGGCCGGGCTCGGCAGCCTGCTCTCCGCCAGATATCTGGTCTCCGACGAGGGAGGCGCATTGCACGGTTTCGCCGCCCTGGCCTGGATCAACATCGGCTGCGGCCTTCTGGCCTGCATCGGCGTCTGGTTCCTCATCCGGGGACTGAAGAGCACAAGAGATAACAATAATCCTGCCTCTGGTACTGCCAGACAAGGAAGTCAGTGAGCATTTGGGCCCACCGCGCCCTACCCCATAACCTCTGTTTATTCATGGAGTTTTGACAATGCAGTTGCAGCATGGCGTATTTCGTTTGAACCCGATTTTGCTCTCCCTCGGTCTGCTGGCCGTACCGGGCCTGGCCCAGGCAGAGTCGGTCAAGGCCAACGAGACCATGGTGGTCACCGCCACCCAGACCAAGCACACCGAGCTGTCCGCCCCGGCCAGCGTCTCGGTAGTGACCCGTGCCGATCTGGACAAGATGAACGTCAACAACATCGGCGATGCCCTCAAGCACGTGCCGGGCGTCAACATCGTCTCCACCAACCCCACCGGTCGCAACGAGATCAAGATCCGCGGCATGGGGGGTGACTACACCCTGCTGCTGATCAACGGCAAGCGGGTCAACGCCCGCGAGACCCTGGGCAGCGCCTACGGCAACGACTTCGACTTAAGCTCCATCCCCATGGCCGCCATCGAACGCATCGAGGTGATCCGTGGTCCCGTCTCCTCCCTGTACGGGGCCGATGCCCTGGGGGGCGTGGTCAACGTGATCCTGCGCCAGGCCAAGGAGAAAACGGAAGCCGCCGTCGGCTACACCCACAGCATGCCCACCGAGGGTGATGGCGGCGATGCCAACCAGGCCAGCGCCTATGTTTCCGGCGCCCTCATCGACAACAAGCTGCTGGGCAGCGTGGTGGTGGAAGGTTATCAGCGCGACAACTGGAAGAGCGATCAGTCCAACAACCCGGACGCCGATGCCCTGGAGAAGCGTGAAGTGGTCAACGTGCTGACCAGCCTGAAGTGGCTGGTGGCGGACAACCAGGACATCGACTTCGATCTGGGTTACAACCAGAACGACATGGACAGCTACTTCAACAACGTGCCCCGCGCCCCGACCGCACCGGCCACCCCCCACAACGTGCAGAACCTGGATCGCCTGAGCCTGGGGCTGACCCACAACGGCCGTTGGGAGCACTTCGACAGCCGCGCTCGTTACTACTTCGAGCAGATTGATCTGATGGATGACTCCCAGCTCAATGGCGGCGCCGCCGACATCACCCAGACCAACAACACGGTGGACGGTCAGATCAGCGGTTACCTGGGTGATCACCTGCTCACCTCAGGCGCCGAGCTGCGCAAGACCGAGCTGGAGCACAGCCGCAACATCGCCAATGGCAGCGTGGATGCGACCCAGAGCGCCGTCTACCTGCAAGACGAGTTCGGCTTCGGCGATCTGGCCCTGACCCTCTCCGGTCGTCTGGATCACCACGAGACCTATGGCACCGAGTTCAGCCCGCGCGCCTACGCCCTCTACACCCTGACCGACGAGTGGGTGATCAAGGGGGGCGCCGGCAAGGCGTTCAAGGCCCCGACCCTGGCCCAGTCCAGCGAAGGCTTCTCCACCACCGCCTGCCGCGGCGCCTGCCAGGTCATCGGCAACCCGAACCTGAAGCCGGAAACCGCCGTCAGCTACGAGCTGGGCACCGCCTACGAGGCCGCGCGCTTCGGCGCCGGGGTGACCGGCTTCCACAACGAGATCGAGGATCTGATCCAGAGCGATCAGTGGGGCCCGGGCTACCGTCCGACCGTCATGACCTACCTCAACGTCAAGGAGGCCCGTATCAAGGGTCTGGAGCTGACCGGCTGGGTCGACGTGCTGGACAACGTCAAGCTGACCGGCAACTTCACCCTGCTGGACTCCGAGGACAGGAGCACAGGGGATGATCTGGCCAAGACCCCGGATCACACCGGCAACCTCGGCCTGGACTGGCAGGCAAGCGAGCTCGTCAGCGCCAACCTGGCCTGGCAATATGTCGGCAGCCAGGTGATCAAGGTGCCGGCCCGCAACTCCCAGGCGTTCACCTCCAAGCACTACCAGACCCTGGACGTGAACACCAACTGGACCGTCACCCCGGCGCTGGACTTCAAGCTCGGCATCACCAACCTCACCAACACCAAGCGTGACGAGGTGGCCACCGACGCCGACTTCATCCTGGAAGGACGCACCGTCTACGCCGGTGTCGATTACAAGCTGTAAGCTCTCCCTGCGGGAGCCCCGAGATCGGGGCTCCCTTTTTGCGTTTCTACTGCCCCGTATCAAAGGAGTTGTTGCGTGCTCAGATACCAAGCACAGCTGTTCTGGCTCGGAGTGCTGCTCCTCTTGCTGCTGATTTCTCTGTCACTGGCCACAGGCGCCGGTGTCTATGGTGGCCGCGAGGTCGCCGGTTTCCTGATGGGCGATCCCGCCTTCCTGGCCGATGAAAAACTCGCCATGATAGTCAATACCCTGCGCCTGCCCCGCACTCTGGCGGCCCTGGTGGTGGGGGTCTGTCTCGCGCTCGCCGCCTCCATGCTGCAGAGCGCCACCCGCAACCCCCTGGCCGAGCCCGGCCTGCTTGGGGTCAACGCCGGCGCCGTGTTCGCCCTGGTGATAGGCCTGACCTGGTTTGGCGTCGAATCCGCCTACGGTTACCTGCTCTGGTCCGGCATGGGGGCCCTGCTTGGCAACCTCATCGTGCTCGGCCTCGGCCTCATGGTGGGGCGCTCCAACCCCCTCAAGCTCATCCTGGTGGGGGTCGCCCTCTCCGCCACCTTCGGCGGCCTCTCCAACTTCCTGCTGCTCTCCAACCGGGTGGTGCTGGAGCAGTTCCGCTTCTGGAACTTAGGGTCCCTTGCCGCCTCCAGCCTGGAGTCCGTGCTGACGGTCACCCCCTTCGCGCTGGCCGCCCTGCTGCTGACCCTGGCGCTCTGCCGCCAGCTCACCCTGATGCAGATGGGAGACAACCAGGCCCAGGCCCTCGGCATCCGGCCGACCCGGGTGCGCATCGGCGTGCTGCTGGCCGCCACCCTGTTCACCGCCTGCGCCATCGCCATCGCCGGGCCCATCGGCTTCGTCGGCTTCCTGGCCGCCTACTGCGCCCGCCTGGTGGAGCCGGTGCGCCTCGCCATCCAGGTGCGCTTCTCCGCTCTGTTCGGGGTGCTGTTCCTGCTCGGTGCCGACATACTGGCGCGCTGGCTGCTGCAGCCGTTCGAGCTGCCCAACGGCGTCATTCTGGCGCTGATCGGCGCCCCCGTGCTCATCCTGGTGGTGCGCAGCGGCGGCTTCCGCTCCCTGCTGGCCGTCAAATAAGGTGCCCTCCCATGAACAACCCCATGAATGACACCCTGACGGGCTCCCTGTCCGGGACCTCACTCCCCACCGGCACCCTGCTCTTGCGCCTCGGCCGCCGCACCCTGCTGCTGGAGCGCCGCGCCTGGCTCGTCACCCTGGCGCTGGTGCTCGCCCTCATCCTGCTCTCCCTGCTGGCCCTGACCCTGGGCTCAGGCAAGATCACCATGCCGGGGGTGATCCAGACACTGCTTGGAGAGGGGAGCCGGCTCGACCAGGTGACAGTGTTCAAGATCCGGCTGCCGCGCATCGTCGCCGTGCTGGTGGCCGGTGCCGCCATGGGCCTCTCCGGCTGCCTGGTGCAGACCCTGGTCCGCAACCGCCTCGCCACCCCGGACATGATAGGGGTCAACGAGGGGGCGTCCCTTGCCATCATCATCTTCTCCCTCTACCTGACCCTCGGCAGCTGGCCCTGGTGGGCCGCCCCCTTCGGCGCCCTGTTTGCCGCCGCCGTGCTCTATGCCCTGTGCAACAAGCCGGGGGAGCAGGGCTATCTGTTCGTGGTGATCGGCATCGGCGTCTCCGAGCTGATGAACGCCATCGGCCAGTTCGCCATGTCCACCCAGTCCCTGGTGCACCTCACCAGCCTTTATCTCTGGAACATGGGCAACTTCGTCGGCCAGGGCTACGGCACTGTGCTGCCGGTGGGGATACTCATCCTGCTGGTCTGCCCCTGGGTCATCTATCTCTCCCGCGCCCTCGGCGTGCTGCGTCTCGGCCCCGTCACCGCCAAAACCCTGGGGGTGAACGTGAACCGGGTGCAGCTCGGGGTGCTGGCCCAGGCGATCATAGTCGCGGCCCTTGGCACCGCCATCGGCGGCCCCGTGGTCTTCATCGCCATGGCGGCCCCCATACTCGCCTCCTGGCTCTCCCGGGATCGCATAGTACCGCTCTGGATTGCGGCCCTGTGCGGCGCCCTGATGCTGCTCGCCAGCGACACCCTGGTGCGGGTGCTGGCCAGCCCCCATGAGGTGGCCACCGGCATCATGACCCGCATTCTCGGCGGCCTGCTGCTGCTGTTCATCCTGATCAAAGACAGACAACGGGCGGACTGACCATGCCATTCATCCATTTCCAAGACAGACCGAGGGCCGCCTGATGACGCTCACCGTGAATCGACTCCATTTCGGCTATCAGCACAAGGCCATCTTCAAGGAGATCTCCCTCTCCATCCCCCAGGGCAAGCTGGTGGGCATCGTCGGCCCCAACGGGGGCGGCAAGTCCACCCTGCTCAAACTGCTGGCGGGCCAGGAGCAGCCCCAGTCCGGGGAGATACTGCTCAAGGGCAAGCCCCTGGGGAGCTATGGCATGAAGGCCCTGGCCCGGGAGCTGGCCTACCTGCCCCAGCGCCCCCTGGTGCCGCCCGGCATCCGGGTCGAGCAGCTGGTGCAATATGGCCGCCATCCCCATCAGGGCTGGTTCACCCAGTGGAGCGAGGAGGACGCCCGCATGGTGGGCTGGGCCAGGGAGCGGATGCAGCTCGATGCCATCTGGCAGCAGAGCGCCAGCTCCCTCTCCGGCGGCCAGGCCCAGCGGGTCTGGCTCGCCATGGTGCTGGCCCAGGATGCGGATCTCATCTTGCTGGACGAGCCCACCAGCGCCCTGGACATAGGCCACCAGACCGAGGTGATGGAGGCCATCCACAGGGTCGCCGCCGAGGGCAAGACGGTGCTCATCGTCATCCACGATCTCGCCACCGCCGCCCGCTACTGCGACGAGCTGATTGCCCTGGGGGATGGCGGCATCCAGGCCATGGGCCCGGCCCGGGAGGTGGTGACCAAGTCCCTCATCGATCGGCTCTACCAGACAGACGTGGACATACTGCACGCCCCCGGCGACGGTGCCCCCGTCATAGTGCCCCGCAGGCGCGTCGACCATGCGCAGTCGGCCTGAGCCGGATAGCAAGAAACCGCCTGATGGCGGTTTCTTTGTCTGGGCAGTGCCGTGCCGCGAGAGCCCGGGCGCCGCTCACAGCAGCAGGCTGGTGAGCACGCCCCCCGCCAGCGGCTGCCAGTGCAGGGTACAGCGCCAGCCGGCCGGCAGGGTCGGCGTCAGCGGGACCTTCAGCTCCAGGGTGAGGCTCTGGGCCGTCATCCCCAGCCAGCGGGCATCGAGAAAGTCGAAGTAGCGCCCCACCCTGGGATGGAGCGCCTTGAACAGGCTCTCCTTGGCGGAAAACACCAGGGTCAGCCCTCTGGCCCTGTCCAGCCCGAGCGCGCGGGCTCCGGCCTCCAGTCGTCCCCACTCATCCTCATCGACGATGCCGGGCCAGAGCTGACTCCCCTGCTCCGGCCCCAGCCAGGCCTCCAGATCCAGCCCCATTCCCCCCTGTGCGGGGCGTACCCCGCACAGCGCCACCCCCTGCCCCGCCAGCTGGCTGTGGCTGATGCTCCCCTCCATTCCCAAAGGCCAGAGGGGCTCGCGGGCGCTCCCGATGGCCACCCCATTCCCCGCAAGGCCAAAGGGGCGCAGGGCCTCGCGGGCCGCGAGGCGCCCCGCCAGAAACTCCCCCAGCCGCTTGGGGGCCGCATGCTGCAGGCTGGCGGGCAGCGCCATGCCGTGGGCCGCGAAGCAGGCGGGGGTAAAGGCAGCGGCATCGAAACAGATGCGATGCAGGGTCAAGGGGGGCGTACCCGGCAGCAGCAGGCGATCCCGTTGCAAAAGGAAGGAGGTGAGAGGGGATAAGGGGGGCATCTGAGCTCCTCGCAATGGCGCCTCATGGTAACAAAATCCCCAGGGCAGACACCACAAATACAAATGACAATGTTTCTCACTTGCGCTTCTGTGGTAGCATGTCCCCGCCCATTTGGACCCCGGTTTTAGGCTGACTGGCAGGCACACCCCACAGGGGCCGCCCTGCATGGGCCAAGAGTACCGCCGATTTCACCCATTAAGGATGTAACCATGAAGATCTTCTCCCCCCTGGCCGCCGCGCTCATGCTGGCCAGCCTGGTCGGCTTTCAGGCCCAGGCAGGCAGCCGCCAGGTGCTCGATGCCAACGGCCAGTCCCAGACCGTCCCCGATGCGCCCCGGCGGGTCGTGGTGCTGAGCGAGCTCGATCTCGACAGCGCCCTGACCCTGGGGGTGCAACCGGTCGGCACAGTCAACGGTCGCGGCCAGTCCACCCTGCCCCGCTATTTGCTGGACAAGGCGGGCAAGGAGATCCAGGTGGTCGGGGATCTGGACAACCCCAATCTGGAGAAGCTGATAGACCTCGAACCGGATCTCATTCTCACCGGCCAGACCAAGCCCGAACTCCTGGCCCTGCTCAAGGAGATAGCCCCCACCGTCGTCACCGGCAACTGGGGCGAGCCCTGGAAAACCGTGTTCAACCGCAGCGCCAATGTGATGAACAAGGAGGCCGAGGCCAAGGCCTTCCTCGCCCGGTATGACGCCCGCCTGGCAGAGGCCCGCAGCAAGCTCGCCAAGCACCAGGGGGAGCAGGTGAGCATAGTGCGCTGGAACCCCAAGGGGCCTAGCTACATGCATGGCGGCACCTTCGCCAGCAGCGTGGTCACCGAGATGGGGCTGGCTCGCCCGGCCCACCAGATCGGCGACAAGAGCCCCCACTCCCCGGCCCTGAGTCTCGAATCCCTCAACCTGCTGGACGGTGGCTGGCTGGTGGTCGGCACCCTCAGCACCAGCGGCGATGCGGTGGATGCCATGAAGCAGGCCGAGCAGACCCCGGCCTTCCAGCAGCTTGGCGCCATCAAGGGCAAGCGCTTCGGCGCCGTGGACGGATCGCTGTGGACCTCCACCGGCGGCCCCCAGGCGGCCCTCAAGGTGATCGACGACGTCGAGCAGCTGCTCACCAAGCCGGACGCGGCCCCCATCGCGCACTGATCCCCATCTCGGTTGACTGCCAACAAGAAGCCCGCATCATGCGGGCTTCTTTGTTTATCAACGCTTGCGAGCAACGGGCAATGCTACTCCGGCAGGGGCAGCGCCTTTCTGTCCAGTTTGCCGCTGCCGGTCTTGGGCAGGGCATCCAGCAGGATGAGCCGCGCCGGCACCATGTAGTGCGGCAGCGTCGCCTGCAGCCCCTTGCGCAGGGCGAGGCGATTGAGGGTCACCCCGCTTTTCACCTCCACGTAGCCCACCAGCATGGCCTCGTCCCCCTCACCCACCAGACGCACCGCTGCCTCCTGCACCCCTGCCTGGCGGCGCAGTCCCGCCTCCACCTCGCCGAGCTCGATGCGAAAGCCCCGCAGCTTGACCTGATCATCGCGCCGCCCCAGATAGAGGAAGCGGTCCGCCCCCAGCCGGCGCACCCGATCGCCGGTGCGATAGAGGCGATGGGTGGCAAGGCGCAGGAAGGCGGCGCTGGTCAAGGCCGGCTTGCGCCAGTACCCCTCGCACAGGGCCGGGCTCTCGATGCAGAGCTCGCCGCACTCCCCCTCCGCCACCGGCAGCCCCGCCTCGTCCAGCACCCAGTGCCGATAGCCGGGCAGGCTGTGGCTGATGGTGATCTGGCCCCCAGCCGGTGGCCAGCGCACCTCGCTCACCAGGGACCAGACGGTGGCCTCGGTGGGCCCGTAGCAGTTCCACAGCCGCCGGGTGCGGGCACAGAGCTGCTCGGCCAGACCTGGGTCCAGCGCCTCGCCGCCGCACAGGGCGGTGAGGGTATTGCGTCCCTGCCAGCCGGCCTTGAGCAGCATGCGCCAGCAGGCCGGGGTGGCCTGCAGCCAGTTGATGGAGGGGTCGCCCTCGAGCAGCGCCAGCATCCCCAGCGGATCCTTGTTGTGCTCGCCGCCGGCCACCGTCAACCGGCCCCCGCCCCAGAGCGGCCCCAGCATCTCCAGCAGGGAGATGTCGAAGGCCGGGGTGGTGATGAAGAGCCAGTGGCAGCCAGGTGAAAGCCCGAGCCGATCGCGGATCCCGTCGAGGAAGCAGAGCAGGGCCCGCCGGCTGATGACCACCCCCTTGGGCTCGCCGGTGGAGCCCGAGGTGAACATCATGTAGGCAGCCAGGGCGTCGTCCACCCTGGGCCAGGAGAGAGCCCCGCCGGGGGCCGGCCCCTTGAGGGGACGCAGGGGGCAACCGAAGTCCGGGGTCCCCGCCTCCTCATCGCAGATCACCGCCGAGAGCCTGGCCTGGCGGGCTATCCCCTGCAGCCGCTCCAGGGGAAAGTCCGGCTCCAGCGGCACGAAGCAGAGGCCGAGCCGCAGGCAGGCCAGCAGGCTGGCCACCAGATCCGGGCTGCGGGAGAGATAGAGGCCGACCCGCTCTCCCACCGCCAGCCCCTGCAGGCGGGCGGCAATCTGGCCGACCCTTGCATTGAGGGCGCCGTAGCTGAGCCACTGCCCTGCGGTTGCACCGTCACGGATCTCTGCCATTTCCACACTCATGCCCACGCCCATACGGATGGCGGGGGCCAGCGGGGTGGCGGCCAGACATGCCGCCAGCCGCGCGCCCAGGTTGGCCGCCCCCTCACGGGGGGCAAGCCGGGTTTGCACGAGCGAAGCCTCATGCTTGATGGTCACCGTCATAGTGCGGCCTCCGTTTGGCGCACCAGCCAATGCCGATAGAGCCGGCTGGGTGATGGGTGGGCCTTGAGCGTCTGCAGGGTGAGCGACGCCCGATCCTGGCCAAACGCCTCGTTGAGGGCCGCCAGCAGGGCGAGCTGCTGCACCGAATCCACCCCGAGTTCACACAGGGTCTGCTGCCAGATGCCGGGCACGCCGCACAGGCGCTCCCACAGGGCCACCAGCCTGCGGGCCTCGGCCGGCGGCTGAGCCAGGCCAGGTTCATCAGCCTTGGTGGCGGCCACTTGCGCCCTCACTGGGAACGGCGCGGCCGCCGCCACTCTGGCCGGCTGGCTCAGATCCGCCTGCGCCAGCCAGTCGAGCTCGGCCAGCCAGTCAGCCAGCACCGCCTCGGCCCGGGCCTCGGGGATCTGCTCGCCGTCGAATTCGAGGCGCAGCTGGAGCGTCTCGCCCCGGCTGCTGACCACCAAGGAGAGCGGCAGCTCCACCTTCTCCACCACGGTGCCAAAGCGCGGCACCAGCTGATGGGGTTCGGGGGCGACAGGGGCCGCCGGCATAGGGTAGTTCTCGAACACGAACAGACTCTGGAACAGACGCGCCCGGCCTTTGGTCAGTGCCGCCAGCGACTGGGTGTCGTGCTCATTGAGCGCCATCAGGTCGGTCTGCAACTGGGCGATATGCTCGGCCAGGGTCAGCTCGGTGCGCCAGGCCAGCGCCAACGGCAGGCTGTTGATGTAGAGCCCGACGCTCGCGGTGATCCCCTCGATGGGGTAATCCCGGCCCGGGGTCACGTTGCCCACCAGGGTGACGGCATCGCCAGAGCGGCGTGCCAGCAGACGGTGCCAGGCATATTGGGCCAACAGGCCCGCAGTCACGCCAAGGTCGCGGGCACGGCTCGCGAGCAAGGTTGCCACCTCGGCCGGCAGCGCCGTGGCGCACACCGCCGGTCGCAGCTGGGTATGGCGCCCGCTTGAGCTAGCGTCCAGCGTCACCCCGAACAGGCAGGCGAGATCGTTAGGCGTTGCCAAGAGCTCGCCCCGCCCCTGCCAGTAGGTCTCGGCGCTGCGGGCTTGGCTCACGATATGGCGGCCAAATTCGAGCCAGGCGGTATCCGGTTCGCCCTGCGGCAACAGGCCGTTCATCAGCGCCTGATAGCCGCGATGCAGGGAACCCAGCAACACGGGACCGCTCCAGCCATCCAGCACGCTGTGATGGGCGCTGAAGATCACCTTGTGGTGATCGGGGGCCAATTTGAAGCAGGCAAGGCGCAGCAGGGGCGCCTGCTCGAGCGGGATCGGGCGGGCCAGATCCTGCTGGCGATAGGCCTGGACCCGTGTCTCTGCATTTTCCACTTCAGACAAGTCCTCATAGTGGAATGGCAACTCGGCGTGCTTGAGGATGCGCTGCAGCGCCACCCCATCCGCCAGCACCAGTTCGCTGCGAAGGGCCGGCCAAAGGGCGATCTGCCCCTGCCAGGCCTGACGGTAGACCGCCACGTCCAGCGGCTGGTGATAGTCGATCTCGGTCTGCAGGTGATAGGCGTGATCCCGGGGCGCCAGCGCCCTGTGATGGAACATGCTCTGCTGAAGCGATGTCATGGGCAGCAGGGTCTCCACCTCGCGCCCGTTCAGCACCCGATCGAGCGCGGCTTGCGAGAGGCCAAGCCCCGGGAAGTCGCTCGGGGTATGGCGCGGAGCCTTCACCGTGCAGCAGTGCTCCACCAGCGCCGTCAGGTTGTCCGCCAGCCGTGCCATCAGGGCGTCGCTCCCTTGCTGGTTGAGGGCGCCCACCTGACGCAGGGTGAGGCGGCCATCAAACACGCCCCCGTGCAGGCTGACCAGCTCCCGCGGCAGGTTGTCAGGGGACGTGGGTGCCCCCGGCGCCAGCGGCAGGGGCTGCCAGGCTTGACTTGCAACGCCCTGATGGCTGACCCCCAGGTAGTTGAAGACGACAAGGGCCTGGGGCAGTTCTTGCCCGCGGGGATGGTGCAACCTCAGGGCGTTGAAGCCCACCCCCTTGTCCGGCACGGCGCGCAGCTGCTCCTTGGTGGCGCAGACCAGCGCATCCCACTCCTTGGCATCCGCCAGCGCCAGCGGGTATGTGCTGGTGAACCAGCCGAGGGTACGGCTCACGTCGAGTTCCGCATCGATGGCCTCACGGCCGTGTCCTTCCAGCATCACGCAGTGACGGCTGCCGTAACCCTGCTCGCTCAGGGTATGGGTCAGCGCCGCCAGCAGCAGGTCGGGCACCCGGGTGAAGTAGGCCTGGTTGGCGATGTCGATGAGACGGGCCGTGGTCTCCTGACTCAGTTGCAGCAGGCTGGCGGCGGCGCGGCCATCGGCGGCGCGTCGCTCCTCCAGCAAGCCTGGCTTGCTGGCCTCCCCCTGAGCAAGCCAGAAGCCAAGCTGATCCTCTTCCCGTTTGGCGTAGGCCGCGAGCCCCTCGCCCCACTGGCGATAGCTGCTGCCCTTGGCGGGCAGCGGCTCGCCCCTGCTCACCCGTGCCAGATCTTCGGCCAGAATGCGCCAGGAGACCGCATCGATCACCAGGTGATGGAAGGCGAGGAAGAGCCCCTCCACCGTCTCGCCCTCGCCCTCCCGCACACCCTCGAGAGAGAGATTGCGCAGGCGGGCCCAGGCCAGGGTATGGCCGCTGGCAGGATCCAGATCTCCCTGCAGCTCGGTCAGGCGGGCCTGCAGCTCGGCCTCATCGAGGCTGCCGGCATCCAGGGTCGGCAGCGGCGGCAATGGCAGTTCGGCCAGATAGCGCTGGCCGGTCGGGGTCACCGCCAGGCGCAGGGCATCGTGGTGCTGGCGCAGGGTATCCAGCCAGCCGCGCAGGGCCTCATCGTCCACCCCGGCCGGCAGGCGCAGGATCACCCCCTGGTTCCAGTGGCCGGACTTGGCAAAGCCCTGCTCGAAGAACCAGTGCTGAATGGGGTGGAGCGGAAACTCGCCGGTCAGGCTGCCCTGCTCGCTCCTGTGGCTGACGGCCTGCTGCTGGCCGAGCTGGCGGCAGAGGCGGCGCACCGTCTTGGCTTCGAACACGTCCTTCACGCTGCAGTGCAGCCCCGCATCCCGCAGCCGGGTGGTGAGCTGGATGCTGAGGATGGAGTCACCTCCTAAGCGGAAGAAGTCATCCTCCACCCCGAGCGGTTGCTTGAGCACCCCTTGCCAGATGGCAAGCACGGTCTGCTCCAGTTCGTTTTGCGGCTCGCCCTTGCTCTGCTGCCAGACGATGGCGGGCAGGCGGCGCAAGTCCAGCTTGCCGTTGGGGGTGAGCGGCATCTCGGGCAGCCAGCAGAGGCGCGCCGGCACCATGTATTCGGGCAGGCACTCGCCGGCCCGCTGCAGCAGGGCGTCGCCGTCGGGCTCCCTTGCCCCGGCCTGCAAACAGGCGTAAGCGAGCAGACGACCCTCCTGCACTACTACCTTGATCTGGCGGATGACCGGGCACAATTCGGCGAGCCGGGTCTCTATCTCCCCCGGCTCGATACGATAGCCGCGCAGCTTGATCTGCTCGTCTATCCGGCCCAGATACTGGATGCTGCCATCGCGGCGCAGCAGGGCCCGATCACCGGTGCGATAGAGACGATGGGTACGTTCCGCCAGCGCCAGCTCGATAAAGGCCTCCTGGGTGCGCTCCGGCAGATTGAGGTAACCGCGGGCCAGCCCCAGCCCTGCCAGGCAGAGCTCGCCGGGCACCCCCACCGGGCAGAGATTGCCCGCCTCGTCCAGGATCAACGCCTTCAGGTGGTTGACCGGTCGACCTATGGTGATGGGCGCCCCCGGGGTGAGCCGCGCGCAGAGCGCGGTGACGGTGCACTCGGTCGGGCCGTACATGTTGAACAGCGCCACCCGCTCCCCCCAGCGATCCACCAGGCTGCTCGGGCACGCCTCGCCACCAAAGCCGATGGCCTTGAGGGAACCGAGTTCCGCCGGTGGTAGCAGGTTGGCGAGCAAGGCGGTCGGCAAAATCATATGGCTGGCACCGCAAGCGATCGCGGCACTGATCACCCCCTCGCCCGGCTCGCCGAAGTGCAGGGCCGCGCCGCAGTACAGGGGCAGCAAGCTGGTCATGTTGCCCGCATCAAACGAGAGGGACATGCAGTTGAACATGACGCCATTCTGATCAAGGGCGATGCGATCGCCGTGATCCGCCATCAGGTTGACCAGGCTGCCCTGCTCCACCATGACCCCCTTGGGCAGGCCGGTGCTGCCGGAGGTGTAGATGATCTGGGCCAGCATGGCGGCGTCCCGAGGCAGTACGGGCGTGCTGATTGGCATCTTGTCCAGCGCCAGCTGGTGCAGGTTGTGATACTGGGCAGTCGTGCCCGCCAGCGCCTCGCCAAGCCGCGGGTCCGGCACGCCGCCCAGCACCAGGCTGATGGATGCATCGCCGAGGATATGGGCCAGCCGCTCGGCGGGATAGGCAGGGTCGAGGGGCACATAAGCCGCCCCCGCCTTCCAGCAGGCGAGCAGGGCAACCACGAAGGCGACATCGCGTCTCGCCTGGATGCCGATGGCGGCGCCCGGGGTGACGCCGCAAGCCAGCAACCAGTGGGCCAGCCGGTTGGCACGCACCTCCAGCTCGCCATAGGTCAACGATTGCGCGCCGTCGCTCACCGCCAGCGCGTCCGGCAACTGAATAGAGCGCCGCTCGATATGACAGAGCAGGGTGTCACGGCTCGGGTAGTCCGGCGGCAGATCGGCAAGCTGTGCGGCCATCGCCGCCTGGTCGGTGCCCGCCTCCAGCGGCAACTGCCAGATGTCGGTCTCGGGGGCAGCCACCACGGCGCGCATCAGGTGCAGCAGGCGATCGGCAAGAGCCTGAATGGTCTCTCGCTCGAACAATGCGGTGGCAAACAGCCAGTCCACCCTGACGGAGTCCATCAGCTCGGTCACCTTGACCGAGATGTCGGTCTTGGCCGGCAACACAGGCGAGGTCTCCTCCACCAGCTGGCAGCCGGGGATTAGATCGTTGAAGTCCACCTTGGCCTGATAGACCAGCATGATCTGGAAGATGGGGTTGATGGCGGTGGTGCGATCGGCGCCGATGGCCTCGGCCAGCGCCTCGAAACGGTAGAGCTGGTGATCGAAGGCCGCCAGATCCTCCTCCCGGCACTGCTGCAGATAGTCGACGAAGCTGGGCTTGCCGCTGAGTTGAGTGCGCAGCACCAGCGTATTGACAAAAAAGCCCACCAGCGACTCGATCTCGTGGCGCTCGCGATAGGCGAGCGGGGTGCCGATCACCACCTCCTTCTCGCCGCTCTGGCGCACCATCAGCAGGGCAAACAGGGCGTGCAGACCGATGAAGTTGGAGGTGCTGTGGCGCTGACACAGGCGCTTGAAGCTCTCCCACAGCGCGTTGTCGATGGTGGAGAAGACCAGCTCGCCGCCGCTGTCCTGATGGGCCGGGCGCGGCTTGTCGAGCGGCAGACCGTGTATCTCGGGGCTGCCACCGAGCCGGTCGACCCAGAACGGCTTGAACTCGGCGTGATAATCGAAAAAACGCGGTGAGTTGAACCAGCGGGCATAGTCGATGTAGGTGAGGGGCAGTTCGCTCACCTGCAGGGGCTCGCGGTTCTGGTGCGCAAGAAAGGCGCGCTTGAGATCCGCGAACATGTTCTTGACCGACCAGCCGTCGGAGATGATGTGGTGCTGGGTGATCAGCAGCACGTGCTCGCGGTTGCCCAGCCGGATCAGATGCACCCGGCTGAGACCCCCCTGGGTCAGGGAGAAGGGGCGGCCAATCTCCTCGCGCACCCGGCGGGCTACATAGGCCTCGCGCTCGGCAGCGGGCTCTGCGCTCACGTCCTCAATCTGCAACGTGAAGGGCGCGTGGGGCAGGATCTCCTGTGCTCCCCTGCCCGCCTCGTCCTTGATGAAGCGGGTGCGCATGCTGGGGTGGCGGGCAAACAGGTGGTCGAAGGCAAACTCCAGCGCCGCCGTGTCCAGCTCGCCGCTCACCCTGAAGTAGACCGGCATGTTGTAGAGGTGGGAGGCCTCCTCGTACTGCTCGATAAACCAGAGCCCGCTCTGGGAGGACGAGAGCGGCCCCAGCAAGGCGCCCTCGGCGACGATAGGGGCCTCGAAGGCGGCACGGGCCGCCAGGCAGCGCACCAGCTCATCCTTGTGGGCCTTGATGGTGGCGCCGATGGCCGGCGTCACCGCCTCCTTGCTCGACTGGGAGATAAGCTGGCCCTTGTCGTTCAGCGCCAGCTTGACGCCCTGCCGTTCCAGCTGTTTCAACAGCAAAATCATATTGTTCATCTGTTTCTCAAGCCTCAGGCACTCAGGGTGGCGCCGCCGTCGACGACCAGATCCTGCAGCGTGATGTGGCTGGCCAGATCCGAGGCCAGGAAGAGGACGGTATGGGCGATCTCCGCCGGGGTGGCGACCTTGCGCAGGGGGATGCCGAGCTTGAACTGCTCCGGCAACCCGGCAATGGTGCGGGCCATGGCCTCCTCGCTTGGCAGCATGCCGCGCAACATGGGGGTATCCGTCGAGCCCGGCGACACCAGGTTGGCACGCACACCGAAGGGGGCCAGCTCCAGTCCCACCGTCTGGGTCAGGCTGGTCACCGCCGCCTTGGAGGCGCAGTAGGCCGCCATCTGCATGCGCGGCACATGGGCGGCGTTGGAGCCGATGGTGACGATGGCACCGCGCCGCTGCCCCTTGAAGTGGGGCACCAGGGCCCGCAGCAGATAGAAGACACCGCTGGCGTTGACCGTCATGCAGTCGTGCCAGTCGTCATCGCTCAGGGCGTCGGTAGGACCGAGGCGCAGCACTCCGGCCCCGTTCACCAGCACATCGAGCCCGCCGTCCACCAGCAGCGCTGCGCAGCAGGCGTTGACCGCCTTCGAGTCGCCGATATCGAGCAGCCGGGTGGCATAGGGGTAGTCTGCTTCGGGAAACGCCAGATCCAGCCCCACCACACAGGCGCCGGCTGCCACGAACTGCGTTGCCACCTCGCGGCCGATGCCGCGCCCGGCTCCGGTCACCCAGACCCGCTTGCCAGTGAAATCAAAGGCCATTGCTTGTTGTTCCTTGCTCATCACCACACCATCTCCACGCTCTCTTCGTCCTCGGCAAGCAGACCGTCGAGGAAACGGCAGAAGTCGTCGAGGCGAGGGTGATCGAACACGTCGGAGACCTTGACCTGCACCCCGAACTCGGCGCCGAGCCGGTTGACGATCTGGATGGTCTGCAGGGACTGGCCCCCCAGTTCGAAGAAGTTGTCGGCGGGCGCCATGGTGGCGAGCCCCAGGATCTGCTGCCAGATGGCGCCGACCCGGTTCTCGGTCTCGCTGCCCAGGGTCAGGGCTTCGCCGCCCGCCTGGTAGGCGGCCAGCAGGGCCTTGCGATCCAGCTTGTTGGAACCGGTGCGGGGCAACTGGTCATAGTGGCGATAGTCGGTGGGGATCATGGCGGCAGGCAGCACCTTGGCCAGCTGCGCCTTGATGACCCGGCTGTCGCGCTCCGATCCCGCCACGAAGGCCACCAGTCGGCGCACGCTGCCGATGCTCACCCCCTGCACGCAGGCCTCATCCACCCCCGGCAGGGCCAGCAGCTGGGCTTCCACCTCGCCGGGCTGGATGCGATAGCCGCTTATCTTGAATTCGTTGTCGCGCCGGCCGAGGTAGATCAGCCGGCCAGCCACCAGGCGCACGCGATCGCCGGTGCGATAGACGGGCAGCTCCTCCCCACCTATCCGCAGGGTGCCAAAGCTCCCTTGCACGCCCCCCACATAGCCATTGGCCAGCTGCGGGCCGAGCAGCACCAGCTCCCCCTCGCTGGCGGGTTGCTCCCCCGCCCCCAGAATGAGCGCCTGCATGCCGGGCAGCGGCAGGCCGATGGGCAGCTGGGTCTGGCTGGGGTCCTCCTGCTGCAGCTCCTGGGTGGTCACCACCACTGTGGTCTCGGTGGGGCCGTAGGTGTTGAACAGGCGCACATCGGAGCGGCCCTGGTGCTGCCACTGGGCCAGCTGCTCGGGGTAGACCGCCTCGCCGCCGATGATGACGGTGGCCAGATTGGCAGGAATGTAGGCCTGGCCCGCCGTCAGCGCCACCACCCACTCGTTCCAGAACGCGGTGGGCAGATCGAGGTGGGTGATCCCCATCTGCTCCACCCCGGCCGCAAAGGCGGGCATGGATTCGAGCAGGGCGTCGGTGCGCAGCACCAGGGTGGCACCGGCGCTCAGGGTGGCGAACACCTCCTCGATGCTGGCGTCGAAGTTGAAGGGGGCGAATTGCAGCATCCGCGCGCCCTCGCCCAGGTGGTAGCGGCAGCGGGCGGCGGCGGCGAAGTGATCCAGCGCGCCGTGGCTCACCGCCACCCCTTTGGGCAAACCGGTCGAGCCCGAGGTAAACATCAGGTAGGCGACGGCGCGGCCGGCAGCCGGCTGGTTGAGCCGATCAATGCTCACCAGATCTCCCGCCAGGAGCGTGCGCCCCTCAAACAGGCTGGCCAGCTTGTGGCGGTACTCGGCCTGAGTGATCAGGGTCTTGATCTCCCCCAGCCGCAGAATATGGCCTTGGCGCTCCAGCGGCTGCTCTGGATCGAGCGGCACGTAGACGGCGCCGGCCAGCAGCACCGCCAGCTGGGCGAAGATGGCCTGGGGGGTGCGGGCCAGCATGACCCCCACCTTGTCGCCGGGGGCGACGCCTGCGGCCTGCAGGGCGGCCGCCATCTGTTCGGATCTGGCCAGCAGCGCCTCGTAGCTGAAGCGGACCTCTCCCTGCTCCAGCGCTATCTTGTCCGGGGTCTGGGCGGCGAAGTGGCAGAGCGCCTCCAGCACCGGCCGCGCCTTGATCACTTCCTGGGCGGGGCCGGCGATCAGGGCTATGGCTCGCTGCTCGGCCAGCCAGTCGGCCTTGAGCGCCCCCAGGGTCTGGGCGGGCTCGGCCAGCCAGCGTTCCAGCAGGGCAAACAGGGTATCGGCGATGGCCGCCAGCTCCCCCTGCTGGTAGCAGCCCGGGTTGGCGTCCAGATCCAGTCTGGGCTGGCCATCGACGCCAACCTGCACCTCGATAGTGAGATCCTCCACCGGGCCGGCGCTGATGTTGAGAATATGGGCACTGAGGGGGCCAAACCGGCGGGCGTGATCGAAGGGCATGATGTTGACCAGCGGGCCGAACAGGCGCTTGTCTCCTCCCACCAGGCCAAGGTCGCGGCGCAGCAGCTCGTAGCGGTAGTGCTGGTGTTTGCGCACCCCGCGCTTGGCCTTGGCCACGGCGCCGGCAGCCCCCGCCAGATCCAGCCCCTCTTCGAGCTCCAGAGCAAGGGGGGTGATGTTCATCTGCATGCAGGGCACGGTCAGCGACGCCGAGCCGATGCGGTTCATCATCATCAGGCCGAGCAGGGTCTGGCCCTGGCCGCTTGCCAAGGAGAGCTGAGCAGAGAGGCCGGCCAGCAGCAGATCGGGCCAGCCCAGCTTGTGCTCGTCGGCAAAGCCGGTCAGGGATTGCCAGAGCGCCGCCGGCAGCGGGCGGCTCTCGCGGATAAATTCGGCCGCGATGGGGGCACGGGTCTCGCCAAAGGATTTCACCTCGGGCCAGCCTTGCAGCTGCTCCTGCCAGAAGGCGCGGGCGGTGGCGTTCTTGCCGCTCTGCTCGCGGCTCGCCTCTTCCGCCAGCACCTCCGCCAACGAGCCGAAGGGGGATGGGGAGCCCATCTCACCGGCCAGTCCCTCTGCATACAGCTCGGCGATGCGTTGGAACAGCAAGGTGGTGCCAAAGCCGTCGAGGGCGATGTGGTGCACGCAGCTGTAGAGATAATCGCGGCCGGGGCCGCGCAGCAGGGCGAAACGGCAGGGCGCCTCTTGGGTCAGCTCGAACGGGCGGCGCAGATCGGCCCAGGCCCAGGCACGGGCGGCGGCCTCGTCATCACTCGCAAGGTTCACCTCGCCATAGGCGAGCTGTGCCTCGTCCGAGACGAAGCAAACTGCCTCCCCATCCTGCTCGAAGTGGCCCTTGAGCGCCTCGCACTCCCCCACCGCCTTGGCAAGGGCCGCGGCCAGCACGGCCGCCTCGATCTTGCCGTCGAAGGCGATGCACTCGGCGGTGTTGAACATCGCCTTGTCGTCATTGAGCAGATGACCGGACCAGAGCCCCTGCTGGGGGATGGTCAAGGGGAAGCGGTTCATGGGGTCACCTCCAGCGCCTGGGCTGCCAGCCTGGCCTCGATGAGGCGCCACCAGCCATTGAGGGTCGGCAGCTTGGCGAGATCCACGAAGCCGAGCTCCACCCCGGCGGAGCGCCACTCGGTGAGCAGGGCCATGATCCGCACCGAATCCAGACCGTAGTCGATGAGGTTCTCGTCGGGATCAAACGCCCCTTCGTCCTCGTCGATATGGCTCAGCAGCCGTGCCTTGAGCCCCTCATACGTCAGCAACGGATTGGTCAGGAGCGGATTGGGCTGGGCGGCAGAAGCAGAAGCCGGGGCGAGGGCCAGCACCTCCTCGCAGGGGATCACCTTGCCGCAGCGGGTCGCCACGTAGTCGAGCGCCATCTGGTGGTCGGCCTGGGAGAAGTCCGCCACCCCGTCCGCCAGGAAGAAGGGCTGGATGTCTCGCATGAAGGCGTCGCAGGCGGTCATCATGCAGCCGATATGGCCGTAGATGCCACCGATGATCAGCTGATCCCGCCCCAGCTCTTTGAGCATCTGTTCCAGCTCGGAGCGCTGGAAGGCACTGTAGCGCCACTTGACCAGCACGGTGTCGTCACGCTCCGGGCGCAGCGCTGCCACCACCTGCTGCTGCTCGGGCCGCTTGTTGAGCCCCGGGCCCCACATGTCGTTGAGCAGGGCGCGATCTTCAGGGGATTGATCCTTGGGCTGGGCGGTGTAGAAGACCGGAATGCCGAGGGCCTTGCACTGCTTGCGCACGGCGGCCAGGCGCTCGGTGAGGGCCGCGATCAGCGGGCTGTTTTCGCCATAGAAGGCGGTGAAGTACTCCTGCATGTCGTGGATCAGCAGGGCGGCGCGTTTGGGTTCCAGAGACCAGTTGACCTTGTTGGCCTTCCACTGGCTGGGCATGGCGTAATTGTTCAGGGTTGGGATAGCCATAACGTCATGATTCCTTACTAGTTTTTATGCTGTAGAGGCTGGTTGGCGGCGATGGCGTGCGCAATGCGCGCCCGCAGCCCCTGCTTGTCAATCTTGCCCACCGCCGTCATGGGCAGGGCGTCCAGGGTTTCGAAACGGTCGGGCAGCTTGAAGTCCGCCACCCCGCGCTCACGCAGAAACTTGCGCAAGGCCAGCGGCTTCAAGGCGGGATCCGTGCTGACAATGAAGGCGCAGCTCTTCTCCCCCATGGCGCTGTCGGGCATGGAGACCAGGGCCGCATGGGTGATGGCCGGGTGGTGCAGCAGCTGGTTTTCCACCTCTTCCGCCGCGATCTTCTCGCCGCCCCGGTTGATCTGATCCTTCTGCCGCCCCACCACGGTGAGGTAACCATCGGCATCCTGTACCACCAGGTCGCCGGAGCAGTAGAAACCCTCGGCATCGAACACCCGGGCGTTGTGGGCCGGGCTCTGGTAGTAACCGCGGAAGGTATAGGGGCCGCGGGTGTGCAGGGCGCCAGGCTGGCCGGGAGCGACCGGATTGCCCGCCTCATCGAGGATGCGCACCTCGTCATCCGGGCTCATGGGGCGGCCCTGGGTGTGAATGACCTTCTCGTCGGGGTCGTCCAGCCGGGTGTAGTTGACCAACCCCTCCGCCATGCCGAACACCTGCTGCAGCCGGCAGCCGAGCAGCGGCCCAATCTTGCTGGCCACCGCCTCCCCCAGCTTGGCGCCGCCCACTTGCAGCAAGTCGAGGCTCTCGAGCTGAGTGCGCGCAGTGGGATCCGCTTCCGCGGCCTGCAGCCAGAGCGAGACCGCCGGCGGCACCAGCGAGGTGAGATTGATCCGGTGGCGGGCAATCAGCGGAAAACAGCTAATGGGGCTGGGATCGGGGGCGAGCACCACGGTGCCGCCCGCTTCGAACACCCCCAGGGCGCCAGGGGAGCTCAGGGGGAAGTTGTGGGGCGCCGGCAGGGCGCACAGATAGCGGGTGTGAGTCCCCAATTCACAGATTTCATTGCTGCGGCGCACGCTGTACAGGTAATCGTCATGGGTGCGGGGGATGAGCTTGGGGGTGCCGGTGCTGCCGCCGGAGAGCTGGAAGAAGGCCACCTCGTTCGCCGGGGTCGGGCCACATTTCACCGGCTCACTCTCAGCCACCTTCGCCAGCCAGTGGGTCAGCCCCAGCTCCCCCCCATCGCCCTCCAGCAGCACCAGCTCGGCGCCGATGGTTGTCAGCAGCTCGCTCTCGCGACCCTTGCTCGCAAACAGCGGATGGGCCAGCGAGCAGATAAAGAGGCGCGGTGTGATCTGCTCGGCATAAGAGAGGAGCTCCAGCCGGTTGTGGCTAAAGAGCGCGTTGACCGGCGCGATGCCAGCCTTGAGCAGGGCGAAGAACACCAGATAAAACTCGGCCACGTTGGGGAGCTGCACCAGCGCGGTATCCCCCACCCCCAGGCCGTGGCGGGCCAGATTCGCGGCCAGCCGGCTCGAGGCGGCGTCCAGTTCGCCATAGCTGAAGCGGCGCTCGCCGCAGAGGATCGCCTCGACGTCGGGGGCCAGCTCGCACTGGCGCGCCAGCATGGCAGTCAGCGGCTCGCCGCGCCAATAGCCCTTGGCGCGGTAGCGCTGGGCCAAGGCATCAGGCCAGCGGGTATAGGGCAGGAAGCGGTTGGACTGCGTCATTGCGCCACCTCCGGACTCAGGCCCAGGGCTTTGAGCATGGTGCCCAGCTTGGTGCCGGTCTCGGCCCACTCCATGGCGGGATCCGAGCCCGCGACGATGCCGGCGCCGGCGAACAGCTCGACCTGATGGCCATCGAGCACCCCGCAGCGGATCACCACGGCCCACTCGCCGTTGCCCTGGCTGTCGCACCAGCCGACGATGCCGCTGAACAGGGCGCGCCGGAAGGGCTCCTGCTCGCGAATGAACTGGCGCGCCAGATCGGTGGGATAGCCGCACAGGGCCGGGGTGGGATGAAGCTGGCAGGCCAAGGAGAGTACAGATGCCTCGCCGCCATTGAGCCGCCCGGCGATGGGGGTGCCCAGATGCCAGAGGGTATCCGTGCTCATCAGCGAGGGATGAGCGGGGATCGCCAGCTCGCGGCAGTGGGGCGTCAGCACCCGGCGGATCTCGTCGATCACCAGACGGTGCTCATGCTGATCCTTGCGAGAGGCCAACAGATCCTGGGCTACCATTTCATCTTGCGCCGGCTCGCTCGCCCGTCTGGCGGATCCCGCCAGCGGATGGGTGAACACCTCTCCCCCGCTGACCCGCAGCAGCAGCTCGGGGCTGGCACCAAGCAGGCGGCGGCCCTGACCGAGCGGCAGGGAGAAGTGGAAGGCGTGGGGATTCTGAGCCATCAAACGGGCCATCACCCGCTTAGGGTCGGCGGGCTGGTGCAGGGTAAGGGTGAGCTTGCGCGACAGCACCACCTTGGCGAGCTTGCCTTGGGCAAACGCATCCAGCGCAGCACTCACCGAGGCCTGGAATTCGCTGGCCGGCGGGGTGCTCTGCACCGAGATGACCCGGTTGGCCTCGACAGCCGGCTCTGCCGCCGGCGCCAACGGGACGGGACGATCGCCCCGCTTATAGCGGCCGGGCACATAGAGACAGGAGGCTTCCGCCGGGTCGAAGGCGAAGGCACCGATAAGCAGGGGGTTGGTCTGGCCGGCAACCCTGGCGGCATCGAGGGCCAGGGTTATCTGCTGCGCCAGCAGGGGCCACTCGCAGGCGGGGGTGGTGATGGGTTGCCCCAGGTCAGTCGCACTGATCGTGCCCTGACCCGAGGTAAACAAGAAATCAGGCGACATCTTCGCCTCGGCAGGTGCGCCATTTTCCATTACTCGAGTCTTCACGTTACACCCTCAAAGAAGATTCAAAATGATAATGATTATCAGTTTGACTTTGTGCGGCGGTAAAATACTCGCTTTGAAATCACGGGGTCAATGGGATTTTGAATCGATAAAACAGGAGCTTGTCTGTGGGTATTGCGGGGACAGCGGCACGGCGGGCCTGTTGGCGCAGGGGATGACAACGCTACTCGAATGAACACGGATTGCCATCCCCATATGGGGGATGCGACAGAAACGGGGTCAGCCCGCCCCCACTGGCGGCCGACCCGCTTTGCCCCTAAGATGGCGCCATGCGTTGTTGCCACCCATTTGATGGAACCTTCCCATGTTAAAGCACCTGCTTCTGCTCCCCTTCGCCCTGCTGCTGGCGGCCTGCTCTCTCACCCAGTACAGCGTCAGCGAGGGGGAGATAAACCAGTACCTCAAGGAGCGAGTCGCCTTCGAGAAACAGCTGGGGATCCCCGGCATCATGTCGAGCAAGATCCGCCTCGATGACATGCAAAGCCGCATCGGCCGCAGCCAGACCGACCGGGTCGAGCTGGATGCCGCCGGCGATCTGGAAGTGGCCAGCCCCCTTGGCAGCCAGCAGATGAAGGTGCGCCTCTCCCTGAGCGCTCGTCCGGACTATGTGGCGGAGCAGGGCGCCATCTACCTGCGAGACCTCAAGCTCATCTCGGTCAAGACCGAGCCGGCCGACGTGGGAGCCGCCCTCACACCGCTGCTGCCCACCTTCAACCAGTCCCTCTCCCTCTTCCTCTCCCAGACCCCCGTCTATCGGCTCGACGGCAGTCGCAAGAACGAGGCCAGGATCAAGGAGAAGGTCGAGGCCCTCAAGGTAGAGCCGGGTCGCCTGGTGATCCCCTTCAAGCTGATGTGACGCCTGCCGCCGCGCCCTCCTTAAGGGCGCGGTTTTTTCTTCTCAAGACACCCCCTTTGCCCCATAATGCACACCATTCTCATTTAGATTCATGAGAAGCGTCATAATAAAATCAAACATATGGGTAAAAAGGACATGAGAAAGACCGTACTGGTGCAGGCGATCGCCTGTGCATTGCTCAGCAGCGCCGCGCACGCTGCCGTCAAGGTGGAAGACAAGACCTTCAACACCGCCGCCAACATGCTGGCCTATACCGAATTCGAACTCTCCGGCGAGCCGCTGGCCGAAGCCCTAGGGCTGGATCTGGATGTGCTGGACGCCAACCGCGCCGATGAGCCGACCCCCTTCGACTTCGCCGCCGGCATCGAATCCTATGAATACTCCGAAGAGGCCATGTACGCGCTGAACTACCAGTCCGGCATGGGCCCCCATCTGGTGAACGGACCACAAAACCAGGCGCGCGGTGGCACCCTGGCCGACTTGGGCAAGCGGGTGCTGGCCATGGCCGAGGCCGTCGGCTTCCCGGCCGATGAAATTCCTCAGGGCATGTATCCCCTCTCCCTGCCCTACGCCTCCGCCAACCCGGAGTTCGCGCAAGCCGTGAACGCCACCCCGGTCAACGGCGACCAGATCACCATCAAGACCGCCAAGGGCAACGAGAAGAGCGTCAAGACCCAGGTCCCCGCCTACTTCCGCGACTATGCCACCCTGCGCTGGAGCGGCAGTGACAACCTGCTGGTCCCCGCAGCCGTGGGCGGCATCCTGCTCAAGGAGGTGATGTGGTCCCAGGACTTCCTGGGCGGCATGCACGTGGCCGAGAGCGATGAAGAGGTGGAAGCCGCGTCCGCCACCATGGATCAGGACGGCAAGCACAAGCTGGGCGTCTCTGCCGCCGACGGCTTCAACGGCATGATGCTGACCGAGCAGTCCATCGACAAGCTGGCCATCCTGCAGGGCCAGATCGGCTTCGATGGCAAGCAGCTGGGCGCCAAGATCCCCCCCCAGTACGATCCGGCCAAGGGTGTGGTCTATTTCCCCCATCAGGTGAAGGTGACCGAGACCGGCAAGAATGACGCAGGTGCCATCGGCAAGCTGGAGGTGGTGGACGGCTCCGCCCAGTTGCGTGACGCCTGGATGCTGCTGTGGCCGCTCTCCGAGTTCTACGCCTTCACCGATCAGCGCGGCGCCAACACCAACCAGAACCCGGCCTTCCACGCCGTGTTTGACGGCGCCCCGTTCGCCGCCGCCCCGGCCGCCAACCAGACCAACGATCTAGGCAAGGCGGTGGCGGGCAGCGATGCCTTCTCCCTGGCGCTGAATCTCTCCAACTTGACCTTCAAGAACCTGGCGGCCCTGCACTTCGAGCCCAAGGCCGGCACCCTGGTCGACAGCTGGCAAGCAGGCAAGCAGGGCAAGCACGTCACCACCTTCGACGCCGCCTACGCCCTGGTCGCCCTGCAGATCTTCCAGCGCGCCCAGGATGCGCTGCCGGTGGGCTACGCCGCCGGTGACAATGGCGAGCTGAACCTCAAGACTCAGCAAGGTCAACAGGCGCTGGAGCTGGTGCGCAAGCAGGCTGACTTCATCCTCGGCAAGCTGGTGGGCACGAACGGCCTGGTCCATGACGGTCTGACCCTGGGTGGCAAGCTTGACGCCGGCCAGTCCATCGACGCGCAGTTTGCCGCCATCCGCGGCCTGACCGCCGCCTTCCTGGCCACCTCGGATGCCAAGTACCGCACTGCGGCGCGCGAGCTCTTCATCGCCACCGACAAGGCTTACTTCAATGCCAAGGCGGGTACCTGGCTCGCGGCCAAGCAGGGTGAATACACCCCCTGGACCCAGGCCGCCATCTCCGGCGCACTGCGCTCCGCCATGCTGAACCTGCGCAACGAAGGGGCCGAGAAGGCACCCGAGCTGGAGCTGGCCAAGCTGACCGGTCAGTACGTCAGCTGGTTCCGTGGCACCGTCAACGGCGGCATGCAGATGGCCGAGTGGGTCGGCGACTCCGGCGAGAACGTCATCGACGGCGCCGGTGGTGACACCGACGAAGATGGCGTGCCGCAAGTGACCGCCGCCGGCGGCAAGCACGGCACCGCCATGGTGATGGCCGCCAAGGCCCTGATCACCGAAAAATAATCAGCCGCCCGGCTGAACAGACAAAGGGAGCCATATCGGCTCCCTTTTTACTTGTGACGTCTGACGTTGGCAATGGTGTCACCCCAGCTTGGCCAGCATCTCCTTGGTCACCAGCACTATGCCCTGCTCGGAGCGGTAGAAGCGGCGGCTATCCTCGTCCGCGTTCTCCCCCACCACCAGACCATCGGGCAGCTTGCAGCCCTTGTCCACCACCACCCGGCGCAGGCGGCAGCCCGCCCCCACTTCGACACCGGGGAAGATCACTGCCTGATCCAGGGTGCAGAAGGAGTGCACCCGCACATTGGTGAAGAGCACCGAGTTCAGCACGAAGGAGCCGCTGACAATCGATCCCCCCGCGAACATGGAGTTGATGGTCATGCCATGCTGGCCGTTTCTGTCCTGCACGAATTTGGCGGGAGGCGACATGTTCTGGCTGGTCCAGATGGGCCAGTTCTCGTCATAGATGTCGAGCTCGGGCACCACGGAGGCGAGATCCATGTTGGCCTCCCAGAAGGAGTCCAGGGTGCCCACGTCGCGCCAGTAGGGTTTCTGCCCCTCCTTGGCCCCGACGCAGGAGATGGTGAAGGGGTGCGCAAAGGCCTTGCCCTCCCCCACGATGCGCGGGATCACGTCCATGCCGAAGTCGTGTTTGGACTCCAGGTTGTGGATGTCCTCCTCCAGCAGCTGATAGAGATATTCCGCATCAAAGATGTAGATCCCCATGGAAGCCAGGGAGACCTGGTCATTGCCCGGCATGGCGGGCGGGTTGGCCGGTTTCTCGACGAAGGCGCGGATCTTGCGCTGCTCGTCGATGTCCATCACCCCGAAGGCGGACGCCTCCGCACGCGGCACCTCGATGCAGGCCACCGTCACCTTGGCGCCGAGGCGCACGTGATCGAGCAGCATGGCGGCATAGTCCATCTTGTAGATGTGATCCCCCGCCAGCACCACTATGTATTTGGGGCCGTAGTCGCGAATGATGTCGACGTTCTGGTAGATGGCATCGGCGGTGCCGCGATACCAGTGCACCTCGTCCACCCGTTGCTGGGCAGGCAGCAGATCGATGAACTCGTTCATCTGATAGCGCAGGAAGGACCAGCCCGATTGCAGGTGGCGCAGCAGGCTGTGGGACTTGTACTGGGTGACCACACCCACCCGGCGAATGCCGGAGTTGATGCAGTTGGAGAGCACGAAATCGATGATGCGGAACTTGCCGCCGAAATGGACGGCGGGCTTGGCGCGATTGTCGGTCAACTGCTTCAGGCGACTACCACGTCCCCCTGCGAGCACCAAGGCCATACTCTGATTCAATAGTTGCCGTGCTTTGGCTGTGTCTACGGGTTCTAGCAACATATTTACCTCTGCTCTGTTGGGGCTGTTTTCAACCCATCTTCGCTTTTTTCACAAACTATGAAAGTGTTTTCACTCACATTTAGTTGCTTTCCGCCGGTCCTTTTCACGGAGTTGCGTGAGTACTCATGCTTTGTGCCGGCGGCTTGGTTAGAATTTCTACATCATGAACATCATCAAGGATGAAACGATGTTGAATAAACACGAGGGAAATCTGCTGCTGGTCAGCGCCCTGGTCTGCATTCCCATGCTGTTGCTGCAGGGGCTCTGGCTTGCGCCCCCGGTCTCCCCCCTCACCCTGCTGCTGGTTCTGATGACCACCATCATTGGCTTTGCCATGCTGCTCTTTCTCACCCACAGCGTGCGCAAGGGGGAACGGGCGAGGCAGGAGCAGCGCTGGCTGCTGGCGCTGCAGCAGCGGGATCCCGCCATGCTGGACAGCCCGCAGGCACAAACGGCGCTACGCCAGTTACTCACCTCCTTCAGTGAAGCCGAACTCGATGCACACCGCCAGATAAGCGAACTGCACAATCAGGCGACCCGGGACGAGATGACGGGCCTGCGCAACCGCCATGCGTTCAGGCGCGATCTCACCGAACTGCTGCAACAGGAGAATACCCAGACCGCCATCCTGGTGCTGATCCGTGCCACCGAGCTTGGCAAGCTCAACGCCCAGCGTGGCTTCCAGTCGGGGGATGCCTATATCAAGGACATCGCCAGCCTCATCACCCACACGGTGATCCGCTTCCCTGGCCATCAGGTCTATCGTATCTCGGGGGCCGACTTCGCGGTTCTGATGCCACCGCTGGCCCAGATCCCCCCCCACCTGCTGGGGCGGGATCTGAAACTCGCCTTCGATCGCTATCAGCACGAACACGAGCTGGACAGTGCCGCCTACTCGGGCATGACCCGGCTCAGCAGCGAACAGAAGATAGAGGCCATCCTGGCCCGAGCCGATCTGGCGCTGGCCCGTGCCCAGACGGAAGCGGTCAACGGCTGGGCCATCCAGCAGAGTGACGAGGTGGTCGAGTTGCAGGGGCAGCGTCACTGGACCCAGGTACTGACCGATCTGCTGGAGCAGGAGAGCGTCAGCTTTACCTGCCAGCCCATCCAGCCCCTGCATCGCGGCATGCAGGCTTATCACGAGATCTACCCCCGCTTTTGCAGCAGCGACGGCACCACGCTGCCGAGCGACACCCTGCACGCCATGGCCCAACGTCTGGACATGGTGCTGCGCCTGGCGCAAATGGTGATCCGCCACGTCATCCGTCAATACCGCGCCTTCGGTGGTCACAACAGCCGCTGGGGCCTCAACCTGCCGGGCACCTTGCTGCAAAACAGCGCCTTCCTCATCTGGCTCGATCACCAGTTGCAAAAAGACCCTGACATCAGTGCCAACCTGGTGTTCGAGATAGATGAGGAACATCTGGAGCGCAACCTGACGGGGGCGAGGCGGCTGTTCGAGTTGCTCAGGCGCCACGGCAGCCGCTCGGCCATCTGCAACTTTGGCAAGGGGATAGGCTCCTTCAGCCTGTTTCGTGAGCTCAAACCCGACTACATCAAGCTGGACCCCGGCCTCATCACCGAGCTGGAGCAGGATCTGACCAACCAGCAATTCGTGCGGATGATAGTCGACGTCTCCCATCGCATGGGCAGTCTGGTGATAGCGGAAGGGGTCGAGCAGATAGGGCAGAAGCAGATGCTGCAAGGCATGTACGTAGACGGGTTGCAGGGGTACCTGATCGCACGGCCCCAGGAGCTGGGACCGGAGATGAGCCAGATGGCGTTTTTTACGGAGAGCGTTTCAACTTCAGCAGGGTCAGAATGATGTCATTGAGCTGGCGATAGCGCTCCAGCTCCTTCTGATCGTAACGGGTCGCCAGCATGGTCGGGTTGTGGCGATTCTTGAGGTAACGGTTGATCTGAAGACGATTGAACCCGGCCACCTTGTAGACCTGTCCCAGCAGAGCATTGAGCTCTTCGTCATCCAGCCCGGCCCGGGTTAGATAGTCCTCCTGGGACGGGCTCTCCAACTGGCAACTCTGCTTGTCGAGGTGGCCGCTCTCCTGCAGATAGGCGAGCCACTGTTCCACATAGAGCGGCTTGCAGCCGGCCAGCAGATCGAAATATCCCACCGCATCGCAGCGACAGTCGGTCAGTAGCACCAGGGCCAGGGCATCGCTGTCACACTGGAAGGTCACGGGACCGCTCTGGCCCCAATCCAGTGCCTGCACCCGGATCCGGGCCCGTGCGCCCGTGCGCGTGGTCACGTCAAAGACAAACATGGCTCCTCCCGATCGGCAAAGGGTTGATGATGACCCATCTCGGTGATGGGTGCAAAGCCAAATCACCCGCGGATGTTGGTGCTTCCGCGGGCATAAAAAAACCGACGGCCTCGCAGCCGTCGGTTCTGGTCTCGACGAGGGCCCGATGAGGGGCACTCAATGCAGCACAGTTCAGGCGTCCAGTTCCACCAGCGCCTTGGCCAGCTCGATGGGTTCGAGCTCCTGGCCTTCCAGATCGGCGTTCCAGTTCGGGCCGACCAGCACATCGTCTTCGTCCAGATCGTTGATCCAGATGTCGAGGAACTCTTCCAGCTCGATCACTTCCGGCTCGTAGTCCGCCCACTCGTCCACGCAGTGCAGACGGGCATCGCCCTCGGCAGACCAGAGCGGCATGACGTCGGCATCCTCGAACTCGGCGGAGCGGCAGACTACCCAGTCTTCACCGTAGCGCAGACCCCACACCTGACCCGACTCGCGGACTTCTTCGATGAACAGCTGGAAATTGGCGTCAAGATTGTCAGTTAGTTTGCTCATGGGGTCTCTCTCTTGCAGGCGGTTGGCCAACGCTGGCCAATAATGGGGCTGATGGTGTCCCAAAAGCCCCCCAGACTCAAGCCTTATCCCCAAAAAGGCAGGGATAAGCACCATCAGGTACGATATTGGGCGACCAGGGCCCCCAACTCATCGCAGGAGAGCGCCAGCTGGCTTGCTGCCTGCTCGGTCAACCGGTTCTGGGCCAGGGCATCCGCCGCCAACCCGGTGATGGCTACCAGTCGCTGGTTGATCTCCTCGGCCGCCCGGCTCTGCTCGGCCGCCGCCGTCGCTATCTGGCTATTCATGGCGGTAATGGTGTGCACAGACCCATCGATGGCATGGATGGCGCCGTCGGCATCACCGGCCCGCTCGGCGGTGGAACGGGAGAGTTGCTGCAACTGGGTGATGCTGCTGACCACCCGGCCCGCCCCCTCCTGCAGCCGCTGGATCATCTGCCGGATCTCGTCGGTGGAGCTGTGGGTGCGGGTGGCCAGGGTGCGCACCTCGTCGGCCACCACCGCAAAGCCGCGCCCCTGCTCCCCGGCCCGGGCCGCCTCGATGGCGGCGTTGAGCGCCAGCAGATTGGTCTGCTCCGCCACCCCCCGGATCACGTCAAGCACTGAGCCTATCTGCTGGGTCTCCTGCTCGAGCCGGCTCACCGCCTGCACCGTCTCCACCATCTCGTCCGCCAGCTGGCTGATGGTCTCCCGGGTCTGGGCCACCACCTGGCGCCCGTGCTGGGCGAGGTTGAGCGCGGAGTCCGCCGCCTCGGCAGCCTGGGCCGCGTGCTGGCCCACCTCCCGGCTGCTCACCGTCATCTGCTCCATGGCGCTGGCCACCCGCAGGGTGTCCTGCTCCTGGCCGGTGACGATGGCGCCTGTCCGATCGACGACCTGGGCCAGTTGGTGCGCCTGCTCCCGGTTCTGGGCCGTGATCTGCTGGCTGCGTCCCACCAGCTGTGCCATCTGACCGGCGAAGAGGTTGAAGTTGACCGAGAGCTGGCTCAACTCGTCCCGGCCCGACTCCGGCAGCCGAAAACGCAGATCCCCCTCCCCTCTGGCGATGTTGCCGAGGGCCGATACCGACTGGGAGAGGGGCACCACTATGCTGCGCACGATGAGCCCGACTACGGCAAACAGCAGGAGGGCCAGCACCAGGCCTACCCCGAGCAGGGTGCGCAGCACCTCCTGATACTGGGCTTCGACGTCGTCCACATAGACGCCGGTGCCGATGATCCAGTCCCAGGGGGCGAAGCGCTTGATGTAGGAGATCTTGCGTACCGGCTCCTCCACGCCGGGCTTTGGCCAGTAATAGGCTACCTCCCCCGCGCTCTGCGCCCTCGCCAGATCGGCGAAGGCCACGAACAGCCTGAGCCCTTGTTTATCCTCCACCCCGGAGAGATCCTTGCCGTCCAGCTCGGGTTTCATGGGGTGCATCACCATGGTGGGGTGGCTGTCGTTGATCCAGAAGTAGTCGTCGGCGCCATAGCGCAGCCCCTTGATCAGTGCGAGGGCCTCGGCCTTGGCACTCGCCTCGTCGAGCTCTCCCTTGCGCACCCTGGCCTCCAGCCCCGCCACCAGGCTGTAAGCGGTCTCGACCTGGGCCCGGGTCTGGCGACTCTTCTCCCCCATCAGCCCCTGCTGATAGATCTGCAGGCAGAAGAACAGCAACAGTCCCAGCAGCGCCAGCACCATCAGGGTCACCAGCGACAGGCGCCGGCCGATACTCCATTGTCTCAACATACCCTAGTCCCGTACCAGCTACATGTTGTTAACAAGGTATGTCGCCATGGCGCGGCCTGTCCACGATGACAGCAAAAGCAGTGCCAAAAACATGATCCAGCCCCAAAAACAAGAAAGGGTGCCCAGTGGCACCCTTTCTTGTTGTCGACCGGATGACGGTATCACCGCTCCCAGTACACCTCTTCCAGGCTGTCTTCCTTCTCCGGCAGGCCGCGGGAGAGACGCGGGCTGCTCTGGGCCAGCACCTCGTAGCTTACCCGGTTGGCGTATTTGCACACCTGGGCCAGGGAGGAGTAGGTGAGGAACTCGGAGAGGTGCTTGGCGGAGTTCGGCACATTCATGCGGTGATAGGCGTTGGCCACCATGTCGTGCAGCACTGCGGACAGGGCGCCATCCCCGGCACCATTGGTGTTCTTGATCTTCTCCGGGCCGCCCATGTAGGGGGAGATATGGGAGTAGATCCGTGCCGGATTGCGGCACTTGTCGCGGGCCATGGGGCGGCTGAACTCATACATGTTGAATTCGGGGATGACGCCGGGCAGCAGGGTATGGGTGGTTTCGCGCTTGTAGTCTTCCTCGGTGTAGCTCGCCATGTAGAGGCCGACGGGACCGGCGGTGCAGAGCACCATGTCGGCCCAGTCCAGCGCCTTGTCGGCGGCACCGAGCGGGTCTTTGATCCCGGTCAGGGCCTCGGCTTCGTCCTCGTTCATGGCGAGCACGGTCACGTTCTCGCTGATGAAGTCACGCCACCACTGGGGGTTCTCGTCGATGACGAAACGGGTGCCTAGGGTCAGTACCACGGGCACACCGGCCTCGCGGGCATAACGGACGGCGGCCATGGCCGCCTCCTTCATGGGGGTGCCGTCGGCGCCGCGCACCAGGTAGGCGGTGATCACCAGGGCGGAGGACTCCTTGATGATGGCCTCGGGGATGTGCGCCACGTCCAGGTGGTCCATCTTGCCGGCGTTGATGCCAAAGCTGCGCTCGCCCCCTTCGGTGATGAAGGTGAAGCAGCGACCGACAGGGCCATCCACCGGCTGCAGGTAGTCGAGGTTGACGCGGGACGAGGTGTTGCACAGATAGCGGTAGGCGTAGCTGCCGATGCGGATGTCCTGGCTCATCACCCCGAGCAGGATGGAGTGGGAATCTGCCAGCACAGAGTAGTTGTGCATGGTGTTGCCTATAGTGCCGCCGGCAAACTCGCTCACCACCATGTTGTTGGCCTTGAGCTCTTCATAGACCCGCTCGGCCACATCGTCGGAGATGAGCATGGAGTGACCCTTGCTCAGGCCGTACCGGTTCAGGAAGTCCTCGTCCACATGGGCTTCGATGTCCACCAGAGTCTGATCTATGCCCACCACATAGGCCTTGCCCAGTTCGGTGAGCAACGGATTTTGCGGGATCAGGGGATCACGCCTGTCGACCGGGAAGTAGTGTTTGGACTTGCGCTGACCGGGAAATTTCATGGCAATCTTCTGTGCTCTGGGGGAAAGAGGGGCGGGATTTTAACACAATCCACCTCGCCGAAAAGTCGCACGATTAAATTTTGAGGTCAGTATAGGCAAGGGGTTGCGAGGAAAACGTTTGATCTTTCTCCCCCCAAAAACCACCTCGCGGTGAGGTGGTTTTTCGCACTCAAGTGACGTCTGGTCTCAGCCGAATGACAGCCCCTGCACCAGCGCCAGCACCGCGAAGAGCCCCAGGGACAGCCAGAAAAACAGGGTGCCGAACAGCCGTGGCTTGTTCGGCGCCCTGGGGATCTGGATGCCGATGGCGTGCAGGATGCGACCCGCCAGCAGCAGCAACCCACCCAGGTGCAGCCAGAGCGCCCCCACCCCGGCCAGTTCGCACAGGGCCATCAGCAAGAGAGTGAGCGGCACGTACTCGGCGAAGTTGCCGTGGGCACGGATGGCGGAGAGCATTTCGGGCGCCTCCCCTTCCCCTATCATCACCTTGAACTGGGCGCGGCGCTTGACCACCCAGAACGAGAGCAGCAGGAACAAGAGCCCCAGCAAGCCGCCGTAGATCAGCGTGATATGCATCATCGAGACACTCCTTTATCGTTGAACCCGAATATCCGGCTCGCACAGTCGCGGCCGTAAAGACCCCTCACGCCAGCTCGCGACAGATCAGCGACACCATCATGCGGATATGGGCCTGATCGCTGTTGAGGGCCGGTATGTATTCGAACTGCTCACCCCCGGCGTCCATGAAGATCTCGCGGTTCTGTACCTGGATCTCCTCCAGGGTTTCGAGGCAATCCGCCGAGAAGGCCGGACAGATCACATCGAGTCGCTTGACACCACGGGTCGGCAATCCTTCCACGGTCACGTCCGTGTAGGGTTTGAGCCACTCCTCCTTGCCAAAGCGGGACTGGAAGCTCGCGGTCCACTGTTCGGGGGCGAGGCCCAGGGCTTCTGCCAGTAGGGCCGCGGTGCGCCGACACTGATGACCATAAGGGTCGCCTTCGTTCTCGTAACGCTCCGGAATACCGTGGAACGACATCAGCAAGTGCTCGCCCTGGCCCTGCTGCTCCCAATGGCGACGCACGCTCATGGCCAGCGCCTGGATGTATTCGGGGTGGGCATGGTAATCACGAATGAGCCGCACCACCGGCAGGTTGCGCTCTTTCTTCATCGCCTTGGCCCAGGCATCGAACACCGAGGCCGTGGTGCTGACCGAATATTGCGGATAGAGCGGCAGCAGGATCACCCGGTTGACCCCCTTGGCCTTGAGCGCCTGCCATCCATCCTCCATGGAGGGTGAGCCATAAGTCATGGCCAGCTCCACCGGCACCTCGACCCCTTCACGCTTGAGCTCCTGCTCCAGCGCCGCGCGCTGCTGCAGGCTTATCACCATCAGGGGTGAGCCCTGTTCGGTCCACACCTGCTGGTAGAGCTTGGCTACCCTGGGGGAGCGCGTCGGCAGGATGATGAAGTGGAGCAGTGGACACCAGAGATAACGCGGCAGGTCAACGACCCGCTGATCGTGCAGAAACTGGCTGAGAAACGCCTTGACGGCGGCCGTGGTTGGCGCGGCTGGGGTCCCCAGATTGACCAGCAAGATCCCGGTTTTCGTGGTCACATTTGCTTCCTGTCTTTCTGTTGTCATGTCTGAATGCAAGAAAGGGCCCATGCCGGGCCCTTGTCTCAATGGCACATTGCCGCTGGCCCCTCAGGAGCGTTGGCAATGGCGGGCTCAGCCCAGGATGGTCGCCAGCTGCTGGCTGACCTGATCCACCGGCTGGGTGCCGTCGATCTTGACGTAACGGGTGTTGCCCGCTTCCGCTTCCTTGCCGTAGAAACCGATGAGCGGCGCGGTCTGCTGATGGTAGACATCCAGACGCTTGCGCACCGTGGTCTCTTCGTCATCGGCACGGATCACCAGATCCTCACCGGTCACGTCATCCTTGCCTTCCACTTTCGGCGGGTTGAACACCACGTGGTAGGTACGGCCGGAGCCGGAGTGCACGCGGCGGCCGCTCATGCGCTTGACGATCTCTTCGTCCGGCACGTCGAACTCCAGCACGAAGTCCACTACCACACCGGCATCCTTCATGGCTTGCGCCTGGGGAATGGTGCGGGGGAAGCCGTCCAGCAGGAAGCCGTTGGCGCAATCCGGTTGCGCGATACGTTCTTTGACCAGGCCGATGATGATGTCGTCGGAGACGAGCTGACCTGCGTCCATCACGGCCTTGGCCTTGAGGCCCAGCTCGGTGCCCGCCTTGATCGCCGCACGCAGCATGTCGCCGGTGGAGATCTGCGGAATACCGTGTTTTTCCATGATGAACTGAGCCTGGGTACCCTTGCCGGCACCCGGTGCTCCCAACAGAACAATGCGCATACACGCTCCTAATTGATTGGTTATTCAATTCTTGAGAAGGCAAAAAACTACACGTTTTCGCCCATATTAACAAGCTCACCCCGTGTGAGTGGCCAGATTATCACCACCCCCTGGCGCCGTCTCTGCGACCAAAGACGCAGGCCCCTGCCATCAAAAATGATTGAAAATGCAGCAACCAGCAGGGCGAACAACGCCGCCCCGAGGGCGGCGTTGTCCAAAAAAAAGCCCACTGCCTTGCAGTGGGCCAATCACATCACGCCTGGAGTAGCAGGCGGTTGATACGGGAGACGAAGCTCGCCGGATCATTGAGGCCGCCCTGCTCCGCCAGCTGGGCCTGCTCGTGCAAGAGGGCGACCCACTCACCGAACAGCGCCTCGTCCTCTATGGTGTCGAGCTTCTTCACCAGGGCGTGGTCAGGGTTGAGCTCCAGGATGTACTTCTGCTCCGGCACCGGCTGACCGGCGGCGCGCATCAACTTGATCATCTGGGTGCTCATGCCGTGGTCATCGGTAACGATGCAAGAGGGCGAGTCGGTCAAACGGTGGGTGACACGCACCTCTTTCACCGCATCGGCCAGGCTCTGCTTGACCCGCGCCACCAGACCGGCGTTGGCCTTTTCAGCCTCCTCCTGGGCCTGCTTGGACGCCTCGTCCTCCAGCTCGCCGAGATCCAGCTCGCCACGGGTGACGGAGACCAGCTGCTTGCCGTCGAACTCGGTGAGGTGGCTCATCAGCCACTCGTCCACCCGCTCCCACATCAGCAGCACTTCGACGCCCTTCTTGCGGAAGATCTCCAGATGCGGGCTGTTCTTGGCGGCAGCATAGGAATCGGCGGTGATGTAGTAAATCTTCTGCTGGCCTTCCTTCATGCGGCCAACGTAATCCTCAAGCGACACTGTCTGGGCTTCGCCCTCGCCGGCGGTGCTGGCAAAGCGCAGCAGCTTGGCGATCTCTTCGCGGTTCGCGTAATCCTCGGCGGGGCCCTCTTTGAGCACATTGCCGAACTCGCTCCAGAACTTGGCGTACTTCTCGCTGTCGTCCTTGGCCAGCTTGTTCAGCATAGTCAGCACCCGCTTGGAGCAGGCCTTGCGCAGGGAGGCGGTCACCTTGTTGTCCTGCAGGATCTCACGGCTGACGTTCAGCGGCAGATCGTTGGAGTCCAGCACCCCTTTGACGAAGCGCAGGTAGGTCGGCATGAATTGCTCGGCGTCGTCCATGATGAAAACGCGCTGCACGTAGAGCTTGAGGCCGTGCTTCTGCTCGCGGTTGTAGAGATCGAACGGTGCGCGGGCCGGGATATAGAGCAGGCTGGTGTACTCCTGCGCCCCTTCCACCCGGTTGTGCCCCCACAGCAGGGGGTCTTCGAAGTCGTGAGCGACGTGCTTGTAGAACTCCTGATACTCCTCGTCCTTGATGTCTTTGGGGTTGCGGGTCCAGAGCGCGGTGGCGCGGTTGACCTGCTCCCACTCGCCGGGGGTGCCGACGATGGTCTCACCGTCTTCTTCGCGATCCGGGGTGCCCTCCTTGTACATCTCCACCGGCACGCTGATGTGGTCGGAATACTTGGCGACCACGGAGCGCAGGCGCCAGTCGTCCAGGAACTCCTCTTCATCGCTGCGCAAGTGCAGGATGACATCGGTGCCGCGACCCTCTTTGGTCACGTCAGCCACGGTGAAGGAGCCTTCCCCTTGTGATTCCCACTGCACGCCCTGGCCTAGCTCGGTGCCGGCGGCGCGGGAGATGACGGTCACCTTGTCGGCGACGATGAAGGCGGAGTAGAAGCCCACCCCGAATTGACCGATCAGCTGGGAGTCCTTGCCTTGATCACCGGAGAGGTGCTTGAAGAACTCGGCGGTACCGGATTTCGCGATGGTGCCCAGGTGCTCGATCACCTGGTCCCGGGTCATGCCGATGCCGTTGTCCGAGATGGTCAGAGTCTTGTTCTCTTTGTCCACCACCAGGCGCACGCGCAGCTGGCCGTCGTTTTCGAACAAAGAGGCATCGGAAAGCGCCTTGAAGCGCAGCTTGTCCGCCGCATCGGATGCGTTGGAGATAAGCTCGCGCAGGAATACTTCTTTGTTGGAGTAGAGGCTGTGAGCCATCAGGCTCAGCAGTTGTTTGACTTCAGTCTGAAAGCCGTGGGTTTCGGCGTGAACACTTTGGGTCATCGACCAGTCCTCAAAACGTCGGGTTGAACAGATTCCCAACCTAGATGGGGCTGGCCTTTCAAATATCAAGGGGCCAGTGTGCAAACTTGCACACAGACCCCTTGCTGCGGGCTCGGGTGGCCACATTTTGTACTACCCGGCCAAACCTGTTGATGGGCCGTCGCGAGAAGCCGTCAGCAAGGTGAAGAGCAGCGCAGGAACCGGAGTTTATAGGCATAAATCAGGATTCCGAGCAGCACACGAGCCTTGATCACGGTTTCGCAGCAGGCACATAAGCAGGTTTAGATGCGCTGACGCCCCATCAGGGAGTGGGAGAGCGTGGTGCCATCCACCAGCTCCAGCTCGCCACCCACCGGCACCCCGTGGGCGATGCGGCTCACCTCCACCCCGGCGGCGCGGGCCATGTCGGCGATGTACCAGGCGGTGGCATCCCCCTCTATGGTGGGATTGGTGGCGAGGATCAGCTCCTTGATGTGCTCATCCTTGAGGCGCCGCTCCAGGATCTCCAGCCCCAGCTCCTCCGGGCCTATGCCGTCCAGCGGCGACAGATGGCCCATCAGCACGAAGTAGCGGCCGGAGAACTGGCCGGTCTGCTCGATGGCCGCCACATCTGCCGGGCTCTCCACCACGCAGAGCAGACCGTTCTCCTCGCGCTTGGGATTGGCGCAGATCTCGCAGCGATCGTTCTCGGTAAAGGTGCGGCAGTGGCTGCAATGACCGATCTCGGTCAGCGCCCGATTGAGCAGGGAGGCCAGACGCAGGCCGCCGCTGCGCTCGCGCTCCAGCAGGGTGAACGCCATGCGCTGGGCCGACTTGGGGCCCACGCCCGGCAAGACCTGCAGCGCCTTCATCATCTCATCGAGCAGGGGACTGAATTTCATGGGGATATCCTTTAAAGCCGCGCCGAAGGGAGGAGTCGGTCCGCTTGCCTGACGCGACGCCGACTCCTCCATCCGAACCTATCTTGTTGGCGCAGGACTATACCCGAGCCAACCCCGAGCGCCAATGATCAGGCGTTTGAGATGGCCGAAAACAATTTGCCCCAGAATATCGGGAGATTCGACACAGATCCCTAGGGAAAGTGCGAACAAGTATCCCAAGAACAAAAAATGAAAATTTTAGTCATTTAATATCAATGGGTTACCAGTAAATGCTCTCGTGCCATATGACTTATTCGCACCTTCCCTAGCTTAATCAAGCTAAACCAAAGGAAAATAAAAACTATATTGCCTCCTAGGCATTCGCTCTTTATCGTAAGTGCCGATAACGTCCTAGCCAGTACTTTATCGCTTTTTTTCGAACGAATTGACAGGGAGCACTGGGGGAAAGAACCTAAGATAAAACAATCACTTGCCTATCTTTCGATATGACAATTCAGTCACCGAGTAATTAATAAACCCATCCGACATCTCTTTTTGATTATTTATACCTGAGCATAAACCCGCTCACTCTGTGTCATTATTCACCGAATGGCAGATAAACAGACTGCGTCCATGATGAGCCCCCTATTTATATCCAGTTGACCCCCTACCCCACCACTACCCCGGAATTCTCCTGAACGGTGCGCCGAGATCCTCGCGTGTTCGGGTCCCTGTGGTGACAGCCTTGTCATCCTCACACTGACAGACAACTTTATGAACGGTAACAACAAACCCGCCCTGTCCGGCGTCATGCTGGCGGCGATCGGCGTGGTCTATGGCGATATCGGCACCAGCCCGCTCTATACCCTGCGCGAGTGCCTCTCCGGCCAGTTCGGTTTCCGGGTGGAGCCCGCCTCCATCCTGGGCTTTCTCTCCCTGATCTTCTGGCTGCTGATCCTGGTGGTCTCGGTCAAGTACCTCTCCTTCGTGATGCGGGCGGACAACGCGGGCGAAGGGGGCATACTCACCCTGATGTCGTTGGCCACCCGCAACACCCCGGCCAAGTGGACGCCGGTGCTGATCATCCTGGGGCTAGTCGGCGGCAGCTTCTTCTATGGCGAGGTGGTGATCACCCCGGCCATGTCGGTGATGTCGGCCATTGAGGGCTTGAAGATAGCGGCCCCCTCCCTGGATCCCTATATAGTGCCGCTCTCGGTGCTGGTGCTGACCCTGCTGTTCGCCATCCAGAAACATGGCACCGCCACCGTGGGCAAGCTGTTTGCCCCCATCATGCTGATCTGGTTCCTGACCCTGGCGGTGCTGGGCCTGAACAGCATCCTCCAGCACCCCGAGGTGCTGGGGGCGCTCAACCCGGTCTGGGCGCTGCGCTTCTTCATGACCTACCAGAGCGCCTCCTTCTTTGCCCTCGGCGCCGTGGTGCTGGCCATCACGGGGGTGGAGGCGCTCTATGCGGACATGGGGCATTTTGGCAAGAGCCCCATTCGCCGTGCCTGGTTTATGGTGGTGCTGCCGTCCCTGGTACTCAACTACTTCGGCCAGGGGGCTCTGCTGCTCGGCAATCCCGAAGCCATCGCCAACCCCTTTTTCCTGCTCGCGCCCAAGTGGGCGTTGCTACCGCTCTTGCTGCTCGCGACCCTGGCCACCGTCATCGCCTCCCAGGCGGTGATCTCCGGGGTCTTTTCCCTCACCCGGCAGGCGGTGCGACTCGGCTATCTCAACCCCATCCGCATCGTGCACACCTCGGAGCAGGAGTCCGGCCAGATCTATATTCCGGTCATCAACTGGCTGCTCTATCTCTCTGTGGTGATCGTCATCATGAGCTTCGAGCACTCCAGCAACCTGGCGGCGGCCTATGGCATCGCCGTCACCGGCACCATGGTGCTCACCTCCATCCTCTCCTGCTCGGTGGCCCGCCACAGCTGGCACTGGCGCAAGCCGCTGGTAGCCACCCTCTTCGCCCTGCTGCTCGCCATCGACGTGCCGCTCTTTGCCGCCAACCTCGCCAAGATCTTCTCCGGCGGCTGGCTGCCGCTCACCCTGGGGGCCGTCATGTTCACCCTGATGACCAGCTGGAAGAGCGAGCGCTTCCAGCTTATCCGCCGCCTGAACGAGCACGGCAACTCGCTGAAGCCCATGATCGCTTCCCTGGAAAAATCCCCGCCGACCCGGGTGGCGGGCACCGCCGTCTATCTGTCGCGGGTGGTCAACGTCATTCCCCATGCGCTCTTGCACAACCTCAAGCACAACAAGGTGCTGCACGAGCGCGTCATCCTGCTCACCCTGAAGGTGGAGGATGTACCCTATGTCCACAACGTGCGCCGGGTCTGCATTGAGCAGCTCTCCCCCACCTTCTGGCGGGTGGTGGCGAGCTACGGCTGGCGCGAGACCCCGAACGTGGAGGAGATCTTCCACCGCTGCAACGCCGAGGGGCTGAGCTGCCGTATGATGGAGACATCCTTCTTCATGGCCCACGAGTCGCTGATCATGAAGGAGCGCCCCTGGTACCTCTATCTGCGCGGCAAGCTCTTTATGCTGCTGCAACGCAACGCCCTGCGGGCGCCGGATCAGTTCGAGATCCCGCCCAACCGGGTGATAGAGCTGGGCTCTCAGGTGGATATCTGATGGCATAGGGGCATCATGCTCGCGGCCATGACACACAAAAGGGAGGCTTCGCCTCCCTTCTTCATTTCCCCTAACGGGTGACTTCTCCCGTCAATGGGCGTGGCCACCCTCACAGGATCGCAAAGAAGCGTCGCGTCTGGCACTCAAACCGGTGCGAGATCAAGGTAATGGCGACAAGAGCCCCGGTAAACTTGGCCCCCGCGGCAGGATGAGAGGCCCCCTCCCCTGCCCAGGCTACGCCCCCGCTATCGAGACGCAGCCCGTTGTAACCCTGCGCATTGCATTCCTGTCCTGCCCCTGCCCCTGCCCGTTGTACCCAATGGCCGGCGCCGTGGTAGCAGGCCTGCAGATGGGAGTTCGATATCACATGACACCCCTCAAGATGATCGCCATCTGGCCCAGTCTGACCCCCTTCAGGGTGGCGCCATGACGACCCAGACCCCGACGAGCACCCGATTGCGCCGCGAATTTCATATCGACGGCATCGTACAGGGGGTCGGCTTTCGCCCCTTCGTCTATGGGTTGGCGCTGCGCCATGGCCTTACCGGCTATGTCTTGAACGACGCCAACGGTGTCACTATTGGCGCCGAAGGATCGCCTGAGCAGCTCGCCCGCTTTGCCCGCGAACTGCGGGAATTGGCGCCGCCGCTGAGCCGCATCGATCACTTCAGCGAGCGGGAACTGCCCCTCGCTCATGATCCCGACTTCGATGGCCAATTTCATGGCCAGTTTCGAATTAAAGCCAGCCAGCAGCAGAGCGCCGCCACGGTCGCCATCTCGCCAGATCAGGGAATGTGCGAGGCGTGCGCCCAGGATGTGGCCAACCCCGACGATCGCCACCACCACTACCCCTTTACCAACTGTACCCACTGCGGCCCGCGCTACACCATCATCCGCCGCCTTCCCTACGACCGCCCCCATACCGCCATGGCGGACTTTGCCATGTGCCCGCGCTGCGCGGCAGCCTATGAAAACCCGCTGGACAGACGCTACCACGCCCAGCCGGTGAGCTGCCCCGAGTGTGGGCCCCATCTCAGCTGGCGCAGCGGCCTCGGCGATGCGCTGGCCGAGCGCGAGGATGCCCTGCAGGCCGCCGCCATCGCCCTGCAAGCGGGCAAGCTTATCGCGGTCAAGGGGATGGGGGGGTATCACCTGATCTGTGATGCCCGCAATGAACAGAGTGTTGCCAGATTGCGAATGCTCAAGCGGCGCGCGCGCAAGCCGCTGGCGGTGATGATGGGCTCCCTTGCCGAGGCCAAATTGCATGTCACCGGCAGCGAAGAAGAGTGGCAGCTGCTCGCCTCTCAGGCCAGACCCATCACCTTGCTGCGCAAACGCAAAAACGATGATCGGCCGTCAGAATCGCAACAATCTGCCGCGCCGCTGGCCGAGGGGATCGCCCCCGGCATCCCCTACCTCGGCGTCATGCTCCCCTATACCCCGCTCCATCAGCTGCTGCTGGATGCCTGCGCCATGCCGCTGGTGGCCACCAGCGCCAATGGTCGCGGCAGCCCGATCCTTGTCGATTGCGAGGCGGTGGTCAGGGAACTCGGCAGCGAGATTGACGGCATCCTGGATCACAACCGCCCCATCCTGCACCCGTGCGACGATAGTCTGGTGCAGTGGGCGGGCGGGCGGCGCCAGACATTGCGGCTGGCCCGGGGTTATGCCCCCTGCACCCCCAGTCTGAAAGAGGCGGTCAAGGTGCCGCTGCTGGCAGTCGGCGCGCAGCAGAAGAACCAGCTGGCGCTCGCCTTCGGCCGCCAGCGCATCTACAGCCCCTATATCGGCGATCTGCACAGCCTGCCGATGCAGGAGCACTTCGAGCAGACCCTGGCGACCTTTCGCGATCTCTACGATCTCACACCCGAACTGCTGGTCTCGGATCGCCACCCCGGCTACCTCAGCCACCAGTGGGCCAAGGGCTATTGCCGCGATCAGGGTGCAACCCATCTCGAGATACAGCACCATCACGCACACCTGCTGGCAGTGATGGCGGAGCATGACATCAGGGGTCCGGTGCTGGGTTTTGCCTTTGACGGCACCGGCCTTGGCGATGACGGCACTCTCTGGGGTGGCGAGCTGCTGCTGGCCGATGTGAAGGGCTTCGAGCGCGTTGCCCACCTCCAGCCCTTCAAGCTGATCGGCGGCGAGGCAGCCATCCGCGAACCGATACGCCAGCTGCTGGGGCTGCTGTTCGAATCCTATAGCGTGGAGGAGATCAGCGCCCTCGATATTCCGGCGATCAAGCAACTGCCCGCTGGGCGGATCAGCAATCTTCACCAGCTCTGGCAGCTGGGTCGCAACGCCCCCTACACCAGCTCCATCGGCCGGCTGTTCGATGCGGTGGCGGCACTCTTGGGGGTGATCGATACCCCGGATTACGAGGGTGAAGCGGGACTCTTGCTGGAGGCGGCCGCCTTGCAGCTGGCCCCCGATGAAGCGCCCTTCCCCCTGGCCTTTGATCTCAGCCAATCAGCGGAAGGGCCGCTGCAGATCGAGTGGGCAGAGCTGATCCATACCCTTGTCAGCGAGCGGCGCAAATGCACCTCAACTGCCAGCCTGGCCGCCGGTTTTATCCGCGCCATCAGCAATCTGGTCATCGCCCTGACCGAGCGCTTCCCCGGCTATCCGGTGGCGCTGGGGGGCGGCGTCTTTCAAAACCGGGTGCTGATGGACCAGCTGGTACCCGCTCTCGAAGCGGCCGGCCGGCAGGCATTGACCAGCGAAACCCTGCCGCTCAATGACGGTGGCATCGCCGCCGGTCAGCTCTGGTTTGCCATCCACCATCTTGCCACGCACCAGCCTGTCACCACCGGTTGTGCCACCTTGTCGGAGTCCTGAAATCCATGTGTCTATCCATCCCCTCTCAGGTGGTGCAGCTGCACCCCGAAGATAACTGCGTCACCGTCGACACCCTGGGGGTGCAGCGGCGCGTCAGCTGCATGCTGCTCGAAGAGCCTCTCAACATTGGCGACTATGTGCTGCTCCATATCGGCTTTGTGATGAGCAAGATTGACGAAGAGGAGGCGCAGGCCAGCCTAGAGAGCTTCCGCCAGATGGTGGCCCTGATGCCCAACCAGGATATCTTGCCATGCTGACCTTGAATGATCTCTTTCAGGGCTTTCGTCAGCCCGAGGTGATCCGCGCCCTCGCCGCCCAGATCACTGAACTCGCTAAAGATCTGCCCGATCCGCTGCGGGTGATGGAGGTGTGTGGCGGCCATACCCACACCATCATGAAGTACGGCCTGCATCAGCTGCTGCCAGCCAGCATCGAGTTCGTCCACGGCCCCGGCTGCCCGGTCTGCATCATGCCCAAAGAACGCATCGATCAGGCCATCGAGCTGGCTAGCCAGCCCAGCGTTATTCTGGTCACCCTGGGGGACATGATCCGGGTGCCGGGCTCCCAAGGCACGCTGGCCCAGCAGCGGGCAAAAGGGAGCGATATCCGCCCGGTCTATGACCCTCTCGATGCCCTGCGTATCGCCAAAGAGAATCCGGACAAAACCGTGGTCTTCTTCGCCATCGGTTTCGAGACCTCTACCCCGATGACAGCGGCGCTGCTGGCTGCCGCTGAAGATCAAGGGATCGATAACCTGCTGTTTCATATCAACCATGTGCTGGTGCCCCCCGCCATTCACGCTGTGATGGCCGACGGGGTTGCCAAGGTGAACGCCTTTATCGGCCCCTCCCACGTCAGCGTCATCACAGGCGCCGATATCTACCTGCCCATAGTCCAACGCTATCAGGTGCCGGTGGTGGTGAGCGGCTTCGAGCCGGTGGATGTGATGGAGGCACTCTTGATGATGGTGCGCCAGAAGGTGGAGGGTCGCTACGCCCTGGAGGTGCAGTACAGCCGCGCCGTCACCGCCGGCGGCAATAAAGCCGCCCAGCGGCTGGTCGAGCGCTTTTTCGAGACCCGCGAGCACTTTCGCTGGCGTGGTCTGGGGGATATCAACGCCTCGGCCCTGCGCCTGCGCGATGCGTTTGCCAAGCGCGATGCGGAGCGTCACTTTGCACTCAATCAGGCCCCCATCGATGACCACAAGGCGTGCCAGTGCGCCGATATTCTGCGCGGGCTGGCCAAACCGAACCAGTGCAAAGTCTTTGGCCGGGGCTGCACCCCGACCCAGCCCATGGGCAGCTGCATGGTCAGCTCCGAAGGGGCCTGCAATGCCTACTACCGATATATGGGGATCCAATGAGAGAAATTCAGTTAAGCCACGGTGGCGGCGGTGTGGAAATGAACCAGCTGATCAACCAGCTCTTCTTTCGCCACTTTGGCAACGAGATCCTGCTGCGCGGTGAGGATGCCGCCCTGCTGCCGGTAAGCGGCCCCGTCGCCTTCACCACCGACAGCTTTACCGTCTCGCCGCTCTTCTTCGAGGGGGGTGATATCGGCAAGCTGGCAATCGCCGGCACGGTCAACGATCTCGCCATGATGGGGGCCAAGCCCGAGTATCTGAGCTGCAGCTTTATCATCGAGGAGGGCTGCCCCTACGCCGATCTCGCCCGCATCGTCGAGTCGATGGCAGCAGAGCTTGCCAACAGCGGCGCCCGTATCGTCTGCGGCGACACCAAGGTGGTGCCCAAGGGGGCGGCCGACAAGATCTTTATCAACACCAGCGGGGTCGGCACCTTCCCGTTGCCTGAGCAGAGCCGGGGCATCTCGGTACGCAACCTCAAAGCCGGTGACGCCATTCTGGTGTCGCGGGATATCGGCAGCCACGGCGCCTGCATCCTGATGGCCCGCGACGCCCTGCAACTGGGCTCTGATCTCAAGAGCGACTGCACCACCCTCTGGCCGCAGGTCGAAGCGCTGCTTAAAGCTGGTATTACCCCTCACGCCCTGCGCGACGCCACCCGCGGTGGCCTTGCCGCCGTGCTCAACGAGTGGAGCAGCGCCTCCGGTGTTGCCATCGAGCTGGAGGAGTCCGCCATTCCGGTGTGCGATCCGGTGCGCGGCCTGTGCGAGCTCTACGGTTTCGAGCCCCATGATCTCGCCAATGAAGGAACCATGGTGCTGGCCCTGCCTGCCGAACAGGCGCAGGACGCGCTGGGCATCTTGCGGCAGTTCAACCCAGCAGCCAGCCAGATCGGCGTGGTGCAGGCGAGCGATCGCCACAAAGTGATCCTCAACAACCCCTGGGGCAGCCGCCGTTATCTGGAGCTGCCGCAAGGAGAACTGCTGCCGCGGATCTGTTGAGCGGCCATGCCGTTCCGTCAATTACAGGGAGGAGTCACTGCTCCTCCCCATATCGGTTAAGGAGCCACCATGCACGAAATGTCTCTGGCCATGGCTGCCATCGATCTGGCGGCCGAACAGGCCACCCAGCGGGGCTTTACCAAGGTGACCGCCCTCTGGCTCGAGGTCGGCAGCTTCTCCTGCGTCGACCCGGACACCATTGCCTTCTGTTTCGAGGCGGCCGCCAAGGGCACCGCCGTCGAAGGGGCCCAGCTTCACTTTCAGCACCAGGCGGCAGAGGCCTGGTGTTACGACTGCAACCAGACGGTCACCCTCACCGAGCGCGGGCAGGCCTGCCCCGGGTGTGGCGGATACAAATTACGAGTCGCGCAGGGCGATAGCCTGCGCATCACCGACATCGAGGTAAGTTGATATGTGTAGCGTATGCGGATGCGGTCAGGCGCGGATCGCCGGCCATGAGCACGATCATGAGCACGATCATGAGCATCATCACGAACATGAACATGAACATGAACATGAACATGATCATGAACATCACCATGACCATGAACACGGCCACCATCACGAACATTCCCATGATCAAGGCGCAACCCGCACCCTGATCATTCACCACCACTACCACCATCAGGGTGATGTCCATCATCACTACCACGGCGTACGGGCACCCATGGGTGCAGAGGGTCATGATCACCCTCACAAGCACCATCATGATCACCCCCACGACCATCAGCATGATCATGCCCACCCGCACCACCATGCTCATGACCACGAACATCAACATGACCATGACCATGACCATGACCATGACCATGACCATCAGCAGGGTGACCTGCACTATGGAAAAGGGGAAGCAGGATTGTCGGTACCCGGCATGGGGCAGCGCCAGCTGATCGCCATCGAGATGGACGTGCTGGCCAAGAACAATGCGCTGGCCGTCCACAACCGCGAACACTTCGACGAAGCGGCCCAGCTGGTGCTCAATCTGGTATCCAGCCCGGGTTCAGGCAAGACCACCCTGCTGTGCGAAACCCTGCGCCAACTGGCCGACAAACGCCCCTGCGCGGTGATCGAGGGGGATCAACAGACCAGCGCCGATGCGGATCGCATTCGTGCCACAGGTGTACCGGCCGTGCAGATTAACACCGGCAAGGGCTGCCATCTGGATGCCAAAATGGTCCACGATGCCTGCCACCAGCTACCTGCCAATGAAGGGGGCATCCTCTTTATCGAGAACGTGGGCAATCTGGTCTGTCCCGCCAGCTTCGATCTCGGCGAGAAGTACAAGGTGGCGATCCTCTCCGTCACCGAAGGAGAAGAGAAGCCCCTCAAATATCCGGACATGTTTGCCGCCGCCCAACTGATGGTGATCAACAAGATCGATCTGCTGCCCTACGTCAGTTTTGACGTGGCCCGCTGCATCGAGAACGCCAAACGGGTCAACCCCTATATCCAGGTGATCCAGGTCAGCGCCACCACAGGCGAAGGGATGGATGCCTGGCTGAGCTGGCTGGCCAGCGCCTGAACCTGAACCGGTTAAACGTCGTTGCTAACGGCAGATAAAAGAGAGGGAGGCTGATGCCTCCCTCTCTTTTATCTGCGCACTTTGCCAACGGTTCTCTCTTTACAGAATGGCCAGCGTTTCATACTCGCGTCCCCTCACCCTGGCCCTCCCCCCAGGGAGAGGGAACCGGTTGGTGGATATCGCATTCTTCTCTTCTGTCTCAACAGGGAAAGGGAAACCTATGCGTGGATGCTGGCAATATGCTCGAAATATTCGCCCCCTGAGAGGGTCAGCCAGCATAACAACCCGCCCTGTCTCACAAACCACTAGCCCGGCGAGATGGCACCGTCTGCCCCCTTCTCCCCTTGCGGGAGAAGGGTTGGGGATGAGGGGAAAATAACTATCAGGCCGCGCTTTCAGCCAATACATCCAGCGCAAGAGGCGCCTCACCAAAGCGCAGCACCCGATGGCAGATCTGGCGCAGCAGTGCCTGCTGGTGACTGAAGATCACCATGGCGAGACCTCGCTGCTCGCACTCGTGCATCAGCTCCTGCCAAAGCTGGCGCTGGATTTGCGGATCCAGCTGGGCAGTCACCTCATCGGCAATAAGCAACCGGGTGCGGGGATCGAGGGCGCGCAGCAGCGCGATGCGGGCCAGCTCGCCACCGGAGAGCTGACCGGGTTTGCGACCAAGCCATTCAGGCTTGACCATAAAGCGGGCCAACATGGCCTCATCGGGACGCCATACATCCCAGAGCGCCTGCCCGGTGGTGCGATAGGGATTGAAGGTGAGTTCGGGGTGCTGGGGCACCAGCTGGATGGTGTTATAGCCTTTTACCTGTTCAGGCACCGGCTGCCCATCCAGCCGTATCTCTCCGCTTCCCCGAACAGGCTGCCAACCCGCCAATACCCGCCCCAGCGTGGTCTTGCCATAACCGCTTGGGGCAGAGATGCCGAGCCGTTCGCCCGCTTTCACCGTCAGCGACAACCCCTGCCAGAGGGGGCGTTCCCCTTGGGCGATGGTGAGATCCCGTACTTCAAACATCAGGAGACCTCCGGCACAGAGAAGAGTGCGTTGAATTCCGGCAGCGCCTGCCACTGGATATCTGCCGCGCCACACACAGCCTGTCTCAGAGAAGCAATCATCAGGAGACCTCCGACGTAGCAGGAAAGAGCGCGTTGAACTCCGGCAGAGCCTGCCAGTGGGCGCGGAGCATCTCGCTCCCCAGCCCTTGGCGCAGATGGTGGCTGCTCAAGGTATCGCTCACCTGCCCCTGATGCAGCGCCACGATGCGATCGGCAAAACGGGCCGCCAGCGCCAGATCGTGGGTGACCCAGAGGATACCGCTGCCCTGATTGGCCAATTCACGCAACTGGCCGAGCAGCAGACAGGCCAGTCCTTCATCGAGCCAGGCGGTGATCTCGTCCGCCAGAATGTAGCGGGCGCAGCCAAGGGCCGCGGTGCAGGCCAGAATGCGCTTGGCCATACCACCGGAGAGCTGGCGCGGATAGCGGTCCAGGGTGGCAGCGGGCAGCTGGTAGCGCTGCAACTGCTGGCCGAGCCGTTCGCGGGAACCGTTCTGGCCGCAGAGACGAGCCGCCCGGCCCAGCTGGCGCTCCACCGTCAGCAGCGGATTGAGGGCGCTCACCCCCTGCGGCACATAGCAGAGGGTGTGGCCGCGCAGGCGGGCACGGCTGGCGTCGCACAGGGGCACGCCATCGAGGGAGATGGAGCCGCGCATCCGCAGGTTATCCGGCAGCAGGGTCAGGGCGCTTTGCAGCAGCAGGCTCTTGCCCTCGCCGCTCCCCCCCACCAGCGCCACTATCTCCCCCGGCGCCAGTTGCAGGCTGATATCGGTCAGCAATGGCTGCCAGCTGCGCCGCCCCAGCCAGGAGTAGTGGGCCGCCTCTATGGTCACATGGTCAAAACTCAGCATGCTTCACTCCTGTGCCACAGCAGCTGTTGCAGGGCCCGCGAGTCATCTGAGCGAACAGCAGCGCCAGCCAGACTGTGCTGACGCCAGATGGCGCTTTCAAAACTCAGCATGGTTCTCCCCCAAACCCAAACCAGAGTTGTTGCAGGGCACGGGTAGCCTGATCAAACAGCAACACCAGCACCAGCAACATCAGCCCCGGGAAGAGGGCCAGCCACCAGCCGCCACCAGCCAGATAACGCAAGGCATCGGCCAGCAGCAGGCCAAGGGAGGCCTCGTGGGTCGCTAGGCCAAAGCCGAGAAAACTCAAGGCCGCGCTGTGCAGCACCGCATGGGGAAACATCAGCAGGGTGCCGATAAACCACTGGGGCAACAACCCCGGCAGTAGGTGGGTGCGCCAGCGACGCAGTGCTCCCATCCCCTGACAGCGGGCCAGCACCACATAGTCGCTGCAGGCGATCCGCCGCGCCTCGGCGCAGAGAATGAGCGCCAGCTTGGGCCAGTGGGTGAGCGCCACCGCCAGGATCACCCCGCGCATGCCACCCCCCACGGTAAAGCAGATCAGGATCAGCAGCAGCATATGGGGCAACGCCAGCATGGCATCGATCAGCAGCCGCACCGCCAGATCGCATCTGGGGTGGATGAGCGAAACACTGGCCGCCACCATGGCCAGCAGACCACTGCACAGCGCCGTGCTGATGCCCAGCTCCAGACTGGTGAGGGTACCCTGAAAGGCCCGCAACCAGAGATCCCGCCCCATCTGATCGGTGCCGAACCAGTGGGCCAGCGAGGGAGGCTGCTGGCGCGCCAGCAGATCCATCGGCACATCCTGAGCCGACAAGCTCCAGCCGTAGGCGGCCAGCAGCGCCAGTCCGATCAGGGCCACACCAAGGCGCAATATTGAGGGAAGCGGATTAAACAGCATGCTCACCCTCCCAGCCCCGATTGATGCGGGCCAGCAGCAAACTGGCCACAGTGTTGCCAATAAAGACCAGCAGGGTGCAGAAGAGCACTATGCCCATCAGAAGGGGAATATCCCCCCTCAGCCCCGCATCCACGGTGGCCTGCCCGAGCCCCGGGTAGGAGAAAACCTTCTCTGCCAAGAGGGATCCGCCAATCAGCTCACCCAGCGAGGCAAACTGCAGGCAGAGCGCCGGAGTCAGGGCGTGGCGCAGCACATGAAAACGCAGCATGGGCCAGCCGCCATCCCCCTGAGCGCGGGCGTAGCGGATAAAGTCGCTCTCCAGCACCTCGGCCACCCGCCCCCGGGTATGCAGAGCAATATTGCCAACCCCGAGCAGCGCCAGGGTGGTCACCGGCAGCAGCAGATGACGCAACCGCATCAGCCAGTCCGCCTCATCGGCAGAGAGCCCCGGCGTCCAGGCGCAGCAGACCGGCAGTATCGGCCAGTGCACCGCAAACAGGGCCAACAGCAACAAGCCGACCCAGAAGGTCGGCAAGGAAGCGAGCAGGTAGGCGAAGCGGCAAATAAGGCGATCGGGCCAGCGGTTGAGATAGCGACCGGCGCAGAGGCCCAGCAAAATGCCGAACAAGCCGGAGAGCAGCCAGGCGCCCGCCAGCAGCAGGAAGGAGGCAGCAAAGCGCTGGCCAATGACCTCACCCACAGGCGCGTTATAGAGCATGGAGTAGCCGAGATCCCCCTGCAGCACCTGGCTGAACCAGTGCCAGTAGCGCAGCCACAGCGGCTGATCCAGCCCCCAGCGGGCGGCAATGCGGGCGTACTGCTCCGGCGGCACATGGAGCAGGTCGTTGCCGATATAGGCCTTGATGGGGTCAATGGGGGAGTAGCTCAGCAGCACAAAGGTGGCGACCGAGACCAGACATAACAGCCCTGCCAGACGCAGCAGGGCTTTTAGCAAGATATAACCTGACGTGCTCAAGGGCGAACTTAGCGGCACGTCCACCGCCAGTCGGAGAGGTTGTTGAGCAAAGACCAGCTACCGTGGATCTCCGGCGCCCCCTTGCCAAGGTCGATGCAGCGGTTGGCGAGATAAGTGTGCTGCACATTGAGCAGCCAGGCCCAGGCGGCATCCCCCTGCACCCCGGCGCCTGTCTTGCCATCCCACTCCACCTGCTGCCAGAAGGGCACGGCCGCCTGCCAGTTCGGGGCATCCAGCGCCTGCTTGAGGTGGCCATCCACCACGGGGTTGCTGTAGTAGCCGGGGTTGTAGAACTCAACGCCGCCGGCGCCGCTCTGGTAGTGGTGATAGAGCTCCATGGGATCCAGGCTCCCCCACCCCATCAGCACCGGATTGGCGTGCATCTCGCGCTCCACCTGCTCCCAGCTGCCGGACTTGAGGCTCACCTCCAGACCTATGGGTTTGAGCATGGCTCGCACAGCTTCCGCCAGATCCCGGCGGGTGCTGTCGCCACTGGTGTACCAGAGGGTGAAGGCCGCGCGCAGGGAGCCCTTGTGGCGAATGCCGTCACTGCCCATCTTCCAGCCGGCCTCGTCGAGCAAGGCGTTGGCATGGGCGGCATCGCCATCCTTGAAGGCGGTGGCTTTGTTTAGCCAGGGCAAGCCTTCCACCGCGCTGTAGGCAGGGATGGCGTGCCCCTCCAGCAGCTGATCGGCCAGCAGCTTGCGGTCGATGGCGTAGTTGATGGCGCGGCGCACCGCCACATCGGCGGTCACGTCGTTGCCGATGGCATAACCTTTGGCGTCTTTTTTACCTGCTGCAGGAATGGGGAAGACGATACCGCGGTTCTCCACGCTCGGCCGAACCCAGAGCTTGAGCGAGGCAGGCACTGTGGGCGCCAGCGACGGGGGGATGCGCACCAGATCGAGCTGGCTGCTCTGGGCGGCGGCATAGGCGCTCTCCTCATCGATAAAGACAAACACCAGCCGTTTGAAGTCATTGTTGCCACCGGCGTAATGGGGGTTCGCCTCCACCACCAGCTGCTGGCCTGGCAGGAAGCTTACCAGCCGGTAGGGGCCGGCGCCGACAGGCTCGCGGGCATAACGCTTGGGATCGTAATCCCGCTTTGACACTATGCCCAAGGATCCCAGCACGTTGACGAAGGTGCTCTGGGGGGCGCTTAAGACTATGGCGACCTCGGTGGGCGAGACCACCTTGGCAGAGACAAAGTTGCCCATGTCGATCTTGCCGCCGCCCCTGGCCGCGCTCTTGTAGGTAAAGGCCACATCTTCGGCGGTGAGCGGCGCGCCGTTGGAGAATTTCAGGTCGGGCTTGAGGGTGATAAGCCACCCCTTGCCATCCTGGTTCGGGGTCACAGATTGGGTGAGCACATTCTGCCAACTGAGGTCTGCATTCTGCTTGAGCAGCGGGCTGTGCAGCAGCAGGTAGCTGCCGTGACTCCAACCAAGCAGAGGGTCAAACCCTTCGGTAGGCTCGGCGCCGATGGCGAGCTTGAGTTCGGCAGGAACCGGCTGGGTAACTGGGGTGGTCTCAGTGGCGAGGGCGGCCTGCGCCAAGGGGCTGGCGCCCAATAGCAGGGCCAGCAAAGCCCCGGCGGCGCGTGCATCATACGTTCGGAAGGTCATAGCATTCCTTTTTCATCTGTTGCCACCGGGTGCGAGAGCGCGAGAAAAGGTGGCACCGATAGAAGCGAATGAGGGGCCGATAAGGGCCCCATCTTTTTTACCAACGCAGGCAGGCTAACGCCCGCGCGCACCAAACAGCCGTCGCCGGCCGAGATCGACACGTCCCTCCCCCTGCTGCACCGGCAAGGAGAGCAGCATCTTGAGAGTGCTGCTCACCAGTGAGCGCCCCTGCTCGGCCCCGAGATGGGGATCGAGCGGCGACATCAGGGAGCAGGCCAGCAGCTGACCACTTTCGGGCAGTTCACCCACCATAAAGGTCATGTTGCCGCAGGGGAGCTGCAGGGCGAGGCGTTCGCTACTGCAGCGCACCGGCCAGAGCTGATCCGGCCCCGGCAGTACCACCACGCTCAGCATCCAGGGGGTCAGCACGCAGCCGAGCCACTGATCTTCAAACAGCACGCACTCGGCCTCGATGGGCATGGTGGCGTGATAGAAGGGCAACGCCTGCATCTCTTCGCGGGCGATCCGCTCGTACTGAGCTATCAGCATGGGCGCGGGATTGGTAGCGAAACCGATGAACTCCTGCACGCGTTCTTGCACGGCATCAAGCTCGCTTAAATGGGACTGCGCCATAGGCCCTCCCGCGCTTGTTCAGCTTTTTCCTGCTCAGAGAGCGGGATGGCAGGGGCACCGACACTGGCCAGCAGGGTCAAAATCCGATCCGTTGCCTCCCCCATGGCGGCCGCCACCACAGGGGTGAGGCCGATGCGCGGTTCGAGGGATTCGGGTTCGACCCCAATCAGGGTGAGCCGCTTGGGCGACTCCCCCGTCATATGCAGCGCCGAGAGCACATCCGCCAGCCCCAGCTGGTGCGGGGAGATCTTGCGGCCGAACAGGGTCGGGACCTCCTCATCCTTCAGGGTCACCACGGTGCCCGGCGGATTACCGCTGCGCACCGCATCCGCCAGAATGATGTGGTCGCGACTGGCCATCGCTTCGAGCAGCTCCATGCCGGCGGTGCCACCATCGAGCAGCTCGATGCCGGGGGCGAAACGGTAGTTGCGCCCCAGCGCCTCGACGATGCGCACGCCGACGGCCTCATCGCTCAACAGCAGGTTGCCCACGCCCAGGATCAGGGTGTTCATCACAGCACCTTCACCTGAGTCGTTTCGCCATTTTGGGTATCCACCACGTGGACCGCGCAGGACATGCAAGGGTCGAACGAGTGGATGGTGCGTACCACCTCCAGCGGTTTGGCGGGATCCGCCACCGGGGTGCCCACCAGCGCCTGCTCGTAGGGGCCGGGCTCGTCATTGAAGTTGCGCGGGCCCGAGTTCCAGGTCGATGGCACAACCGCCTGATAGTTCTCGATCTTGCCGCCCTTGATGACGATCCAGTGGGAGAGCATGCCGCGCGGCGCCTCTTCAAAGCCCACCCCGCGAAACTCCTTGTCCGCCGGGATCTCAGCCTTGATGTAGGCGCTGACATCCCCCTTGCCGATGTTGTCCACCAGCGCCTGCCACTGGTGAGACAGAGTGTCTTTGAGCACGCAACAGCGCACCGCCCGGCCGATGATGCGGCCCAGGGTGGAGTGCAGCTGTTCAGTCTTGATGGCAGAGCCGGTGAGCGTCTTGTAGAGACCGTTAAGCTGATCGAAATGCGCCACCGACTCCGGGTGCTTGGCGGCGAGCTTGACCAGGAGGTCTGCGAGCGGCCCCACCTCCACCACCTTGCCGTAGAAGGTGGGGGATTTGACCCAGGAGTACTTGCCATCATCCTGCCAGCCGGTGTAGTTGGGCTCGGTCTTGCCCTCCCATGGCTTGAGGGGGGCGTCATCCTTGTACCAGGCGTGCTTGTTGCTCTCGGCAATGCCATCCATCAGCCAGGCATCCTGATGGCTCTCGATGGGGCGATAGCCGGCCAGATCGCCGTTCTCGATGTAGCCACCGGGCATCAGGAAGCTGCCGCCGTCACCGTCGGTGGGCAGCTCCGGCACGCTCAGGTAGTGCTTGGCCCCCTGCCCTAGGTTCAGCCACTCGGGGTAGTGCGCGGCTATGATGGCGGCATCCACCTTGTAGACCTGCTCGATAAACTCGCCGAGCCGGTCGATAAAGCTCTTCACGTAGAGCAGCCGCTCCAGGTTGAGCACGCTCGGCGCATCCAGGTTGATGGGGTTGGCCACCCCGCCCACCGCCAGGTTCTGGATGTGGGGAGTCTTGCCGCCGAGGATGGCGACGATGCGGTTGGCATCGCGCTGGCACTCCAGTGCTTGCAGATAGTGGGCCACGGCAATGAGGTTCACCTCCGGGCTCAGCTTCATCGCCTTGTGGCCCCAATAGCCGTTGGCAAAGATGCCGAGCTGGCCGCTCGCCACCAGCGCGCGGATCTTCTCCTGTACCTTGGCGAGCTCTTCAGCGCTGTTGAGGGACCAGGTCGATACCCCCTTGAGCATGTCCGCCGCTTTTTGCGGATTGGCCTCAAGGGCCGCGGTGATGTCCACCCAGTCCAGCGCGGAGAGCTGGTAGAAGTGGACGATGTGATCGTGGATGTTGTGGGCCGCGATGATGAGGTTGCGGATGTACTGGGCGTTGACCGGCACCTTGGCGCCGATGGCGTTCTCCACCGCCCGCACCGAGGCGATGGCGTGAATGGAGGTGCACACCCCACAGATGCGCTGCACTATCATCCAGGCATCGCGTGGGTCGTTGCCCTTGACGATCTCCTCCATCCCGCGCCACATGGTGCCGGACGACCAGGCCTTGGTGACGACGCCGCCTTCGATTTCACAGTCGATACGCAGGTGACCCTCGATGCGGGTGATGGGGTCTATGGTGATACGTTGGCTCATACGTTGGCTTTCCCTCGGGCCTGATAATCTTGGTGAACACGTTCAAGTGATGGCAGTACCGGCAGCAGCCGGATCAGCAGCAAATAGGCACACACCTCGATGGCGACGAAGCCCAAGGAGATCAGCACTTCCGCCGCGGAGGGGAAGTAGTGGTAGCCATTGCCGGGGTTGAAGGCGAGCAGGGAGTAGTCCAGTCGCCAGAGGGCTGCGCCCAGCAGCATGCTGAGGGCCCCCAGGAACAACATGCGCGAATCGCGGCGGCTCTTGTCCCAGTGGAATACCAGCAGCGGGAAGATCATCAGTGCGATCTCGCTCCAGAACATGATGGAGAAGCGGTTCCACTGGGAGAGGTATTCCGACTTGTCATTGATGACGATCTCGGCAAAACGCAGCGCCACAAACAGGATCAGGAAGATGTCGATCACCTGGGTCAGCTTGTAGAACAGCGACTTCTCGTTGGGGCCACGTCCCGCCAGTCCCGCCTGCACCAGAGAGCCCTCAAACACCACTATGGAGAAGCCCATGATGAATGCGGTCAGAAGCGAAAAGACCGGCAGCAGCTCGTAGCTTTGCCAGAGCGGATGGATCTTCTCCCCCGCGACGATCATCAACGAGCCCATCGAGGATTGGTGCATGGTGGGCAGCAGGGCCCCCAGCGCCAACACGAAGAACATGATCTTGTTGAGGCGAATGAGTGACGCCTTCCAGCCGAACTTCTCCAGCAGCACGGGCGCAAACTCCAGCGCCATCACCCCGATATAGATGGTCATGCAGACCGCCGTCTCGAACAGCACCGAGGAGGTGTTGAAGTGACCGGGCAGATAGAAGTACGGCAGGTTCCAGTAACGCCCCACGTCGATGGTGATGGAAAGACCACCGAGCGAGTAGCCGAACAGGCTCGCCAACAGGGCCGGTCGCACCAGCGGGTGATACTCGCCCCGGTTGAACACATAGACCGCCCAGGCCAGCGCCCAGCCGCCACAGGCGAAACCGGTGCCGATCAGCAGGTCAAAGGAGATCCACAACCCCCAGGGGTAACCCCCGTTCAAGTCGGTGACCGAACCCAGCCCGAAGAAGAGGCGTTTCAAGATCAACATGCCGCACAGCACGGCAAAGGGGGCCAGCACCAGCACCGGCCAGCTGACCAGCTTGCCGCCGAGCGGATGCGCCTTGTGATTACTCATGATCCTTGCCCCCCTTTGCTGAACTCTGATCTTTAATCTGAGCGCTGCTCTGATCATGACCATCATCGTGATGGTGATCGTGACCGCTCTTCTTGCTGTTGCGACGAATGAGCACCGAGAGTCCGGTCAGCACCACCATGGGCAGCACCATCCCCTTGTAGAGGGTGTGCTGGATATGCTCGGAGCGGGCACCGGAGGAGAGCTCCGGCAAGTCGGGCATGTCGAGCTTGGTATAGGGCACCCCGGCCAGCACCAGCACCTGGGTGCCGCCCCCCTCCTTCTCGCCATAGACGTAAGGCTGGTAGTTGGGCACCTCGTGCAGGTAGGGATCGTTGGCACTGAAGGTCTGGCGCGGATAGGCATATTCACTCCCAGGGGTCGCCAGCAGGCGACGCTTGGCCTCGGCCATCAGCTCCTCGCGGGTGCCGAAAATCACGGCGCCGGTGGGGCACACCTCGACACAGCCGGGCAATTTGCCCTGATCGATCCGCTCAAGCCCCTTCTGGTTGCAGAGCTCGCACTTGTGGATCGCCCCCAGCGGATTGTCGTAGTCATATTTGGGCACATCGAACGGGCAGCCCACCATGCAGTAGCGGCAGCCGGTGCAGACGTCCGGATCGTAGTGAACGATGCCGGTCTTGGGATCTTTGGTCAGCGCCTGCACTGGGCAGACCGAGACACAGTTGGGATCGACGCAGTGCATGCACTGCTTCTTGATGTAGGCGTAGCCATCCACCAGCTGATCCTTGTGCTCGCCAGTGCCGCTCTTCCACACCTGAATGATGTTGTTGGTGTAGGGCGTCAGCTTGTCGTTGGTGGACCAGGTCTGTGCGCCCTCCGGATTGGCCGGGTTGCCATTCAAACGCTGACACTCCGCCACGCAGGCCTGACAGCCGACGCAGAGGGTGGAGTCATACAACATGCCGAGCGACCCGGGAATGGGCGGCTTGTTCTTGGCCGCCGCCATGGCGCTGCCGGGCACGGCAGCCCCTGCCGTTAGTGCACTGGCAGAGGCGAATTTGAGGAAATTGCGTCTGTTCACGGTTACTCCTCCCGTGATGGGGGCTGCCCGGCTTCGTGGCGCTTCTGCTGGCGACCGAGTTCACGCACCGTCATCAGACTCACCCCCACCAGCACCCCGAGGGCGCCACCGATAAGGCCCGTCGCGGTGGGCGAGGTATAGCCCCCCTCCTGGATCTTCACATCGGGTTTATCCACCCGCGGAGTCGGGTTCTCTACCTTGGCAAGCTGGAAGATCCCCTTGCTGAAACCGACCCCCTGCTCGTTGCAGCCATAGCAGGGATGGCCGATGCCGACCGGCCAGATGCCGCCGCCCACATCGCAGAACTCCAGGGTCGAGCAGTTGCCATAGGTCTCCGGCCCCTTGCAGCCCAGATGGTAGAGACACCAGCCCTGACGGTGGCCCTCGTCGCCAAACTCCTTGGCAAAACGGCCTGCATCGAAATGCGGACGACGCTCGCAGTTCTCATGGATCAGTCGCTCGTAGGCAAACAGCGGACGCTTCTTGCTATCCAGCGCCGGCAGCTTGCCGTAGGTAATGTAGTAGGCAACCGTGGTGAGGAAGTTGTGGGGATTGGGCGGGCAACCCGGGATATTGATGATGGGGGTGCCGATATTGCCCAGCGCCTCTTCGAGACTGACGGCACCGGTCGGGTTGCCGCCGCTGGCGGGCACACCGCCCCAGGCGGAGCAGGAACCGATGGCGATGACCGCAGCCGCATCGGCGGCGGCGCGGCGAATATGGTCGACGATGGGCTCACCGGCCACCATGCAGTAGACGCCACCATCTTTCAGCGGAATGGAGCCATCCACCACCAGCACATACTTGCCTTTATAACGCTTGATGGCGTTGTGCTTGTTCTCTTCCGCCTGATGACCAAAAGCCGCCGAGAGCACCTCGTGGTACTCCAGCGAAATGGTATTGAGGATCAGGTTCTCGATGGTGGGGTGAGTGGCCCGCAGCAGCGACTCGGTACAGCCAGTACACTCCTGCGCCCCAATCCAGATCACCGGCGGCCGCTCGGGGCTGGTAAGCGCGGTGGCCATCTTGGCGACGGCATGCTGACTTAATCCCAGGGTTGCGGCCATCCCGGCACACAATTTCATAAAGTCACGGCGATTAATTCCATGAGCCGATAAAAAAGTATCCTCGACCATTCTTCTTATTCCCGTCAGTGAGCATTGTTTGACAAATGCTTAATGGCGGGAATGCTATGCCTCCCCCTCGCTCTGCATGTTGATCTTTATCAAGTCACCACACTTTAATGTATTCGGAAGCCAATGACGCAAAAAATAAAAAGCTATATATAACATGCACTTATTATTTCACCGCCATAACCAAAAATACTCACAAAGAGGCATTTCAAGGCCTGGTACAATTAAAATCATATAAATTACCGCTCCATTTCAGTCATACATTCAAGAAAATGAAAGCGTTGTCACAGAATTTGTTTTCTGACCCTGTTAAGCCTGCAATTCATCTTTGCAAATGGGCGTTGCAGCGCATATAGCGCCATCATTCCGCCCTCCATCTCTTGCCAGGCGAGCAATAAATTAATCAAGCGAGAGCTATTGAATAACCAGGCTCAAGTGGCCGCATAAAGTAGTTGAACTAAGATCAGAGGCGCCCACCTTTTCGTACAATGCCTATGCTAGACTTGGCTACGCGACCCCATAGTGACCTGCCATCAAGCCCGTGATTTAGAAGAGCGGCGATTCAATCTATGCTTTGATGACGACAAAATAAAACACCGGCTTGAGGCCGGTGTTAAGTAAAAATCATGATTCTTAGATCAATATAAACCCAAATTTTCATTCACATTTTTTCATAATCACATATTTTTCATTTTTCGGCGCGGTAAATTCAGAGTCTGATACCCAAACATATTTCAAAGTACTGCTTTCGAAAAAACCTTTCCATGATAATTTGATTTTATCACCATTCTTTTGAGCATCTGCAATGGGTTTACTATTAGAGAAATCATCCCAGTTAAGCATCATTCCACCACGCCCTAAGTCGGCCGGTTCTTCAAGAAAGAAAGAGAGTTTATCATCAGTTTTAACCACTCTAGTAGACACTACAATTTGATTAGTGTTGACTATTACATCGGCTTTATCGTGTTCAATGATAATGCTACCCTTTCCCGATACACAATCGATTGCCCATCTCTCACCAGCATTTACATTCAGTGAGAATAAGCACAGAAAAATAATTTTTTTTACTTTAAAAGTCATTCGTGACACCTACTGGAATTTTCAAGTCAGTTTTACCATTAAGCTCTTCATCTAGATAGCTCTCGAATATTGATAATGCTTCACTCATAGTTTTTGACGGCTGCCCATATCGACCAGGTGGAAGACTTGCCCACTCATAACTTAACTTATCTAAAGCGCCCTCAATATCACCTTGCCTTATTTTATCTAAAGTCCCCTCTCTTTTTTTCTTAAATAAGAAAAGACAAAAAATATCTTGTGACAATGGGGAAAAATCATTTATATGATACTCATCTCGAGCCTTAACCATTGACGGATCATCCCATGTATAACCCATTACTTGATATGCTCCCGCCGCACTGGAAACCAACTTCCCGGATTTTATTTTTATTCTAGGGTGATCAGAAAAATCTCGACTGTAATCCTTTATAAAAGACTTACCACTAAATAAAGTTTCATATCCTTTATCGCCGATAGTACCTTCACCTACTCGTAGCATTCTCATAAAAGCCCTAACTCGAGCATCGCTTAACATTGGCACTGTATTTGTACGAAAATAAAACAATGGGTATAGATGCCATATCTCCCTCCCAAGCTTTAACTTGGTAGCACTCTGCATCCACTCCAGCTTATCAATGCGTTGCTTTTCGTGATCCACCAACTTGTCAAAATCAGGTAGACCAATCTTGGTCATCAATTTATCCAGCCACTGGTAACTGCTGGCGGAAGACTTTTCATACCACTCGCTGGGATGTTTGACGATAAGCTTGTGAAGTTGCGCTGCATTGCTGCTATTTTGCAGGGCAGCCTGTATCTCTTCACTACTAAGCTCGCCATTGTCATCGGTATCAAAGCTTTTTACCAGATTCGTAAAGAATGCAGGCGGTGCATCGGGGTCCAGATAGCCATCTGAGCCAGAGCCATCGATCTTTTTAAAACCGATCTTCAGCCAGTCATGTTGACTCAATAGCACTACAGTGCACAGCCAACAATTAATTAATACGAAGATTAAGACATATAAAGATAAATAATGCTACTAAAGCTCGTTTAACTATCATCTATAACCACCAATTAAAAAACACCGACTTGACATCGGTGTCAGATAATAACTATAAGAACGAGATAGTTGAGTTAATGACTCTCTATTCCTCCCTCAATAGGCCCGCAACTCTCTCAAGCCTGTCTCCATATACGGCATAGCATTTCTGACCAGATTCTCCACTATCAAGACTAATACCATCAAAACAGATAAGACTACTCTCTTTTTTATATTTCAATTCAAATTGATCATCATCATCGCCAGGTGAAAATGCATCAGGGAAATCTATTAACTTCCCAGAGGTTTTATCTACTATTCCTCCATAGATACATCCACCTCCACACGAAGTGACAAAGACAACATAATGCCCATTAAAGTTAACTTTCCCTTCTAATAGGGAACGATTAGCATCTTTTATATAAAGTTCACTGTAATCACTACTGCCTGCAATTAATTTATTAACGTAAGCACTACTAACAGACTTACTCGGGAAGTCATTGAAACTTAATGAGTTAGAAAAACAAGAAAAACTAATAACAAAAAAAACAGCCCCAGTTAAAAACTTCATTTTAAAGCATCCTTTTTAGCTTTCACCAGAACATCCACCATCTTATCAGGTGTTATATGTGCTTTGTTTAAACCGTCGCCAGCATAATACGATTCTCCACCTAAAGCCACCCTATTCTTACTTATTGCCCGACCTTTCCTCACGCCTGCTGAAGCAAACTCTTTAGCCCATGAGTATATAGCGTCCTCGACACTGCCGTCTTTTTCAAGGAACTCAATAATTTCAGGCCTTTTTATTGCTATCAGATAGTTATTGAAAATATAGTCTTGAACCTCCTCATTAAAGAGTAAGTTTTTATCTATTTTTAGATAATTTACTGCACTAATAAGAGTACTAGGTATTAGTTGATACCGTCCTACAGCAAACATCTTTCGACCAGGTTGAGATTGAGAAACCATAACCTCACTTATGGACATAGATGTTAGACTAGTTCCATAGAATGACGATGCTTTACCATGGACTATATTATTGTATGCAGAGTAATCCCCGCCTGATTCAACACTGGCTAGATAATCACCAAAGACACTTCTTGCCCAATTGATACCCACTGTCGTACGCGATTCTTTAAATTTAAAATGTAATGGGTAGAAATGCCAAATCGCCTTCCCAAGCTTTAACTTGGCAGCACTCTGCATCCACTCCAGCTTATCGATCCGCTGCTTTTCGTGATCCACCAACTTGTCAAAGTCGGGCAGACCAACCTTGGCCATCAATTTATCAAGCCATATGTAACTGCTGGCCGAAGATTTTTCATACCACTCGCTGGGATGCTTGACGATTAGCTTATGAAGTTGATCGGCATTACCGCTATTTTGCAGGGCAACTTGAATCTCTTCACTGCTAAGCTCACCATCGCCATCCGTATCAAGACTTTTTACCAGATTGGTAAAAAATGCAGACGGTGCATCGGGATCCAGATAGCCGTCAGAGCATGAACCATCGACCTTTTTAAAACCTATCTTCAGCCAGTCATGTTGGCACAAAAGCTCCACTTGCTCTTTCTTGACATATTGTCCTGACGAGACGCTGACCCACTCCTGCTTAGCAGCGTCTTTTTCCAGCTTGAGTGATTCAACCAGCTCTTCCAGACTCTTGTCACCCGTCGCGACCCAGAAATCTTTACCATCCTGCGTTTTCTTCTCATGCAAGACGAGATCGGCCGGCACCTTGGCATAAATAGCACCGCCTTTAGTCCCCGCCTTGTTGGCCAATACATCATCCAGTCTGGGATCCTGGGTGAAGACTTCAAGATGCACCTGATGCTTGCTCTTTTTGCCTCCAATCAGGGAGCCCGGCGTTTCCACCAGGCCTAGATATCCAATGGTTTCCCCCGCAGCAATGGCGACTGGCGAAGGCAGTACATAGAGCTCACCAAGATGTGACGGCGCACGTGCATTCACCTTGATAAAGTCATCTTCGACACACACCCAGGCCATGCCACAGCTACCCGCAGCACCATCAGCACTCGGCATCACATAGTTGCATCTGGCCATCTTGCGTGTCTTGTCACCCACCCAATGGAATTCGAGTTGGTGCGCATCATACTGCACTTTTGTGCCCGCAGGCAGAGATACGCTTCTGTCCCCGGCCATCAGACGACCTGTAGGCCCATTAAAAACAGGATCCGCACGACCAACCATATTGGTCAGTAGTTCCGCCTCTATTTGATCGAATAGCCAGGTCGGCAGGTTGAGTTTAATCACCCCGACAGCGTCCGGGCTATTGGCGATCCAGACCGAACTTCCTTCACTGACAACAACGCCTACCTTCTCGGCCTCTTTTATCTGAGCATTGGATAGCTGGCTCTTGATCGTCACTTTAATGAAGTCATACACCTTGTCTCCCACCTTTCCCTTTTGGGGTGGCGTACTGCTATCTATCTCCAGCTCGGTATCCTTGGGCAGCGCGAAACGGGGCAAGGCAGCATCGGCACGCTGCTGATCGACATCGGGATTGGCGTGAGGAACGGAATTACGCGCATTCCAGCCCTTTTTCAGTACCAGCTTCTCGGCGGTCTGATACTGGTTCCAGGGCAGCAGATGCATATAGAGCGAATAGAAGGTGAACTCGTTTTTTGCCTTCGTTTCGGTGTTTATCTCGCAATATTCATGTTGTACTAGGCAGAAGCAGTTGGAATAACGCAACGACTCCCCCTGAAATTCAGAAGTCAGGTAATCCTTCATCATCCGGAATGCCACCACCTTGCCATCGGCCATGGCTCTTACAGGGTACTTATCCTTGCACCAGGGGGCACTCTTGTCGCTGATATGAATGCCACCATGCCATTTGTTGTGGTTACCAAGAAGATAGTGACCCGATTGCTCGCCATTGATCAGCGCCGTCAGTGCCTTGACGTCCTTGAACTCTTCCCCTGTGGCGGTGAGGATGGGAAATGCAAACTTCATGCTGTTTCCTTATTCAGAAAAGAGGTAGAACGCGCCAGGCTTCTGCTCCTTGAGCAGCGCCTCCATCGCCTTCTCGGTGGGAATGGCTTTGATGAGTTCAACCAGTTCGGGAGCCTTGACCACTTCTACCCCCTTGGGCACCACGGGGGCCTTGCCACCCCAGCCGGATCCTGCCCCTGCGCTGCCGCCGGCGTTGAGCTTGATGGCGGGGCCCACCAGCTTGATGCCGCTCGGGTCCACTTTCACAAAACTGCCGCCTCCCTTGAGGGTGATTTCAGAGCCCGCCTCCAGCACCAGCTTGTCGCCCACCTTGATATGCACTTCCTGCCCGGCTTCCACCAGCAGGGACTGCCCCAGCTTTTGGTGCAGACTGGCATCCACCGTCAGTGAGTAGTCGGCTTTTATCTGGTCGCGCTTCTCACCCTCCACCGTCAGATGGTCGTTGGCCTTGATGCGGGTCACCCGCTCATTGTCGATATCGGTGTGCTGGTCGTGCTTGATGTGCCAGGCGGCATCATTCTCGATAAGCACGTTCAGGTTTTTCTGACCGTGGATATAAATCTCTTCCTTGCCAGCCTGGTCTTCAAAGCGCAGCTCGTTGAAACCCTCACCCTGATGGGTTTCGGTGCGCAGCACGGTGCGGGTCTTGTTGGCCGGCAACTCGTACGGCGGCCGGTTGGTGGCATGATAGGTGCGGCCGGTCACGATGGGCTGGTCGGGGTCCCCCTCCAGAAAGCTCACGATGACCTCGTGGCCGATGCGCGGGATGGCCATCATGCCGTACTGACCACCGGCCCAGACTTGCGAGACCCGCACCCAGCAGGAGCTCTGGTCGTTGGAGCTGCCATATCTATCCCACGGGAATTGCAGCTTCACCCGGCCGTGTTCGTCACAGTAAATCTCCTCCCCCTCGGGGCCCACCACCATGGCGATTTGCGGGCCATCCACCATGGGCCTGTGGGGGGCCTCCGGGCTGCCGATACGTGCCCGCCAGGTGGTGCTCGCTTTCACCACCCCAAATTCGTTGTGGTAGACGGTGGGACCGCTGCCCCCCTCCTCCTCCAGCGCCTGCGGCTGCAAACCGGTGTGCTGGATGCGCACGATTTGCCAGTCGGTGTTGAGGCTGCCGTTGGGGTGCTCGGTCAGCGAGAAGGTCTGCCCCGGCTGCAAGGCGGCGCAGTTGGACTTGCCACTGCCCGCCACGGCGTCGTTGCGCAGCGCATCGAGCCTGTGCTGGGCAAAGGCCTTGCCGCTGCCATCCTGCTTGTAGCGGCCCGGAAAATCGAAGTGCTGGTAGGTATCCCGTTGATGCTCGAGCTCTGCGCCCTGCTTTTTGTGGGAGAGGCCATAAGCCGGGGTCTTGAAGCTGTAGTCTTTGAGCTCCACATCCGAGGGGCGCACCGCCTCCCGGTAGTGGAACTGCCGCACATAGGGGCCTTGCTCAAGGGAGCGGTTGCCGAGGTTGAAGAAGAGCTCGGGGCCGGCGGTCAGGGCGGCCGCGTCGTCAGCAAACACGATACGGTGCTTGCCCGCTTCAAACTCGTGGAAGTAGAACATCCCCTCTTCGGCGGCGAGGCGGTTCACGAAGTCGAGGTCGGTTTCCCGGTACTGAACGCAGTATTCCCGCTGGACGTGCTCGTTTTTCAGGGCAAACGCATAGTCGGTGATGCCGTGCTCTTGCAGCAGGATAGAGAGGATTTCATCGAGCTTTTGCGCCTGAAAGATGCGGGAGTTCTGGCGTAAAGAGAGTCGCCACAGGGCCGGCTGCGCCAGCAGCTGATAGCGGGTGCGGCGAAAACCGCTGTCACCCTGCGCGAAGTCACTCACCACCCCACAGACCCGCCGCTGCAGCTCACCGTTGTACCACACCAAGAGCTCGCAGGGCTGGTCCAGCACGGCGCCAAAGTCGATATCGGGCTGGGCGCTTGCCAGCTCCAGGCGCAGGTTGAACGGCCGGTTGAGCCCTTCATCCAGTGCAAATTCGGCCACCACGAAGGTGCTCTCGGGCAGGGCCCCCACCTTGACAGTAAATTGTAATCCTGTGCTGTCTGCCATGATGCGCTCCTTAACCTGCCTGTCCGCTGCCTGAGCCAATCACCACGCCGCCACAGCCGACGGCGGTACCGGTCACGGCGATGGGCTTGCCGTTGACCAGCACAGAACCAACGCCGCCCGAGATGCTGCGCGGATGGGGCGGATTGTTGGGTTTGTCATGAGGGGCCAGCGGATCGCCCTGGCGGGCCACCGGCTTGCCATCGAGGAACACATCCGGGCTGGCGGCAATCACAGGGGATGGGTGGAAACCCTCGTGGTCGGTACCGATATCACCGAGCAATGCAATAGAAGGACACATCTGGATTCTCCGTGGGGCAACCATGGTGCAAGCGCAGCCTGGTGCAGAGACAGTTGGAACGGCGACCCAGCAGCCTCCATGCCATGGCAAGTTCGCCCACAATCACATTAAAAATCAGCTAATTACGATTCAATTCCGCTGCAGCTGACAAATCTGCTGCAATCCATTGCGCAAGACAGGGCAAGTTTTCCGGCAAACCTTGCCTTGCCAGTCAAACTCACCACACCTTGCGCAACTCTTTGCTCAGACCAGCATTTTCAGCTACCAGAAGCACCCTGTTGCAGCTGATAGAGGCGGATGTTGAGCGCTTTCAGATCATTTTCCAGGCTCTTGAGCTCGGCTGCCGTAATGGGCTCCTGAGAGGCTTTTCTCGCCTCCAGTTCATCCAGGCGCAGACTGAACGGGATGTTTTGCATCAGGTTCTTCTGCACTTCGTAGAGCTGGGATTTGAGGTAGGAGATGGTCACCGTCTTGCGCTGGCGCTCCAGCTCCAGCAGCTGATCGAGCAGGGCATCCACCCCGGCGCGGGCATCCAGATAGGTGGGCACGCTGATGACATCCCCCTGCTGACTGCCAAGCTGCGTCTGCCACTGTTTGTCCAGCGCCTTGACCGCCAGCGAGTCGGGATAGAGCATCTGCAGCGAGTTGCGCAGCCCCTCGCCGTAGCGATACCAGTAGAGCGGCGACGTCTGCTCGAGCCGGGTCAACTGGTTCTGGTAGCGGGCCACCAGATCGCTCTCCATGTTCTGCAGGGTCTGCTCCCCCAGCACGATGCGTGCCTGACGAATGTCGTCATAGCTGAGGGCTCGGGGCAGCTCGGCGGCCGGCTGCACCAGACGCTGGGCCGCCACGGTTTTCTCCTGCTGATGTTGCTGCCAACCGAGCCACCCCATCACCGGCAGGGCGCAGCTGAGCAGGCCGCAGCCAAACCAGAACCAGGCCGGACGCTGCCGGCGGTGCTGCTCTATCTTGAGCACGGTGGGCTTGACCTGCCCCTTCTCGCGCCCCACCAGAATGCTGCCCTGGGGCAGGTGCGGGGTCGATGCCGAAACCGTGCCGCCGTGATCACTCTCCATGTCGGACTTGAAGAACACCATGGGCGGGATCTGCAGATCCTCTTTGAGGCCCGGCTCGTCGGAGACGATGACGATCTCGGTTTCATCGAACAGATGGGTATACCCCTCGATGAAGTGCACCAGATTCTCGACCCGGGGAATGCGGCTGAGGCCCGCATTGTGCAGTTTCTCGCTGATGAGCTGCAGCGCCCGCTCGCAGCGATAGATCAGCCGCTTGTCTTCGTGGCTGATCTGGTACTGGCGAATGACATCGCTGATGCGGGCGATGAACCAGTCGAGCATCTCGATGCGGGCCCGCTCCTGATGGACCGGCGGCCAGAAACTCTCCCACTGGGTAACGATGAGGTTGGCGAGAAACTCGCACCCTTCGGTAAAACCGCTCAGCCCCTGCAGGCGCGAACGGGCTAGGGTGAAGTAGATGGCGGTCTGCAGATCCACCCCGTGTTTTTCGAAGATAAGGCTGGCGAGCTGATGGATCCGCTGCCAGTCCACCTCGGGGCGCGAAGCGTGGCTGAGCTTGTTGATTTCGGCCCGCAGCGCCTCGTACTCCGGCAACATCCTGGGGTCGCGCCCCACTTTCAGGGCCTGCTGACCTTGTTGATTCTGTGACATATGGACTTCCAACGCAGGAAGGGGGCACAGCGTGCCCCCGACGCGATCAATAGAGGGATTCGGGCAGTCTGAACTGGCTGAACAGGCCGCCGGTGAAGGGGTTTTGCGCGCTGTCGGTGTAGACGCGATAGGTCATGGCCCCCTGATCCACCGGGAAGCGCACATCGAAGGTGGCGTCATTGACTTGGGTCAGCTCCCCCTTGTCCATCAGGCGGAACATGGCCCAGGGGCCGACGAAGCCTTCGCTGCGCGGTGAGCGCTCGCGGGCGGCCGGCACCAGGGTGATCTTGCTCTCGGCCCCGTCGCGCATGGTGTTGGGCCACACCAGCGGGATCTTGGTACGGCGGCCGTGGGCATATTCCAGCAGCTGGCCGTCCAGGTTCAGCACGCTGCGCCGCTTGTTGGCGGTGAGCTCGATGGGCTCGAGGGCGAACTGCACCTCCAGGTTGCCCTGCTGGCTGAAGAAGATCTGACGGATGCGAGCCGCACGGTCCAGCTGCTTGACCAGCTCGGCCTGGATGGGCGAGCTGAACTCCCCTTCCATCAGGCCGCTCTCCACCATGGGTTTGAGGTTGACCTGATAGAAGCTGTCCAGGGTCCCGTTAGGCGCGAAGAAGCGCTCCATCTCGGAGAGGGGCACGTCCTTGTTCGAGCTCGGATCAAACGGATAACGGCCGGCCAGCTGGCTGTTGAAGGGGGCCAGCACCTTGTCCTGCCACTCCTGATTGAGGGAAGACATGGCAAGGTCGATCACCAGCCGCGAGCTCTGCTCGGAGAGCTGACCCACCCAGCGATCGAGCGGGGCCGGCAGGCTGCGGGCATATTGCTGCAGGGCAAACACCGGATCGGCGTACTTGTTGGTCATGCGCAGCTGCACCGCTTTCAAGGCGGACTGGCCCGGTTCGGTGGCGTTGACGATGAGCTCGAGGTAGTGCTGCAGTTCCACCAGCTTCTGGTTGACTTCGGAGATGAGCGGCCCCTGCTCGCCGCGGCCGCTCAGTGCCGCGTTGGTGGCCATAAAGGGACGACCGATGCGGGCGCTGATGGCCTGGGCCGGGTCCCCTTCCACATCGGAGATCTTGCGAATGCGGGTGTTGTCATCCAGCGAGGCCAGTACCCGCTGGAACGGCTGATCGTTGCCGGTGATGGCAGCGAGCACGTCCAGCGCCTGCTCCGGGCTCTCCAGGGTCTGCACGTCCAGATTGGTCAGCAGTTTTTGCCACTGGTTGACGTAATCGGTGACGTAACGGTCGTTGACCTGACGGGTGATCTCCTTGCGATCCGCCTCGCTCAACTGACTCAGCTTGCGCTGGCCCAGCACCCAGGCATCCATAGCTGTGAGATCGATGAGCGCCTTGTCTTGTTTCAGGAAGAAGTCGTTGAAACCGGGCCAGGTGAGCAACCGCGGCACCTGGCCTGCGTTGTCGCTGCGCAGGGCAAACACGGTGTCGAAGGTGGGGCCCACCTCGTCGCGCACGTTGAGATCCGGCGGCAGCACATCGCCCGCCTTCACCACCAGGTTCTGGTAGACCCGCTGATACATGGGCAGCTTGCCGAGCTCGCGCTGGGCACCGTAGACCGGCTCCTTGAACGGCACAAAGGCGGTGATGGCGGCCTGATCCCGCTCGGCTCTGGCGCCATACCAGTTGGTGTGATCGAGGGCATAGTCCAGGTGCCCCATCAGCTGCTCCTGTACCGCACCCTGCCCCGGGAAGGCCTTCTGCCAGCGGCTCGCCATGTACTGCGCCACCAGCTCCTTGTTGCGACCGGACGCATCGTCCAACATCCGCATCACCCGCAGGATGGCGAGCTTCTCCTCGCTGCCGGCAGGTGCCTGGTTGAGATCCGCCAGCAATCCCTGCATCTGGGCCGGCAGGAAGCGCAGGCTCAGCAACTGCAGGTAGGAGCCCTCCACATAAGGGCCGATCTCGTCGCCCTGGTAGAGGCCGAGATCGGCCACCAGCGGCATCCGCTCACGGTAGTTGCCAAAGGAGAGGGTCGCCTCGCGAATGAGGTTCAGGCGCGGCAGCTGGCTCACGCCAAAGGCGTGGGCATCCGCCACCTCGTTGGTCTCCATGAAGGCCTGAGCCTTGGTCAATACGTTGCGGCCCGCCTCCTCGTTGACCCGGTAGAAGTAGTGCCAGCCACCGATGAGGGCGGCCGAGAAGAGCGACAGGCAGCTGAGACCGATGGCCATGCGGCGCCGGCGATAGAGGGTGTGCAGCCGGTTCTCGCCGGCCAGATGGGCCTCCGGGAAGATGATGGAGGAGAAGAGCTGGCGCACGAAATAGGTGTTGGACTCCCCGCGCAGGGCCGAGTGGATGGGCTCTGGCAAGTTGTAGCGGCGGGAGGCCGCCTGGGCAAACGCATCGAACGGCACCCCCTGCTGATAGACGGAGCTGACATAGACCCCGCGCACCAGCAGCGGCTTGCTCTCCTCGATGGCCAGGGTCTCGGCCAGCAGGCTGGTCACGTAATCCTTGAGGCCAGCCAGCTGGCGCACAAACGAGAACAGCGCGTTGCGCTGGGTGGCATCGAGCCGGCTCAGCATCAGCTCGGGCAGATTCTGGTTGAGGTTGTCCACCCACTGATCCCAGAACAGGGCCAGATCCTGCTGCCAGTCGGCGCCCGGCTTGAAGGTCACCCCCAGCACGGCCTCGCGGGCCTCCTTGTCGAGCTGCTGGTAGATCACGTCAAAGCCGCGTAACAGATCGAGCTTGGTGAAGGTGACATAGAGCGGCAACCGGGTATTCATGGTGGCCGACACGTCCTGCAGGCGTGAGCGCATCAGCTGGGCATAAGCCTTGCGCTCAGCCACGCTGGCGTGGGAGAGCCAGGCCAGATCTACGGTCAGCACCAGTCCATTGAGGGGCTGGCGACGACGGTGTTCATTGAGCCAGCCAAGCAGGTGCAGCCAGAGCCGCTCATGCTTGCGCGCCTGGGGATCCAGTTCGGCTTCGCTCTGGGAAAGCAGTACACCGGCGGGATCCAGCATCACCGCCTGTTCCCCCAGCCAGCAATCCACCAGCTGATCCTGCGCCACGTCGCGCAGCTCGGTGTCGAGTCTCGGGTTGAGTTTGTTGGCCGGGTTGGCGCGGTGAATGAGGCTGCTCTTGCCGCTGCCGGGCAGCCCCAGCACCAGATACCAGGGCATGGCGTAGAGCGCCCCCTTGCCCAGATGGGTATTCAACGCCTGCAGCCAGCGATCGAGGAACAGCGCCTGCCTGTCGATGAGCCCCTTGACCGGGTCCTGCTCCAGCACCACCTCGTGCTGACGCTCGGCCTTGAGCTGCTGCATCTTGCGCCACACCCGCCAGGAGACCACTCCCAGCAGCAACCAAAGCCAGAGCAGGGTGAACACCACCCGCCCCCACAGCGGCTCGAACGGCTTGGCGCCACGCACCTCGAGACGAGGGCCCAGCCACCACACCAGGATGAGAGCGAGTACCCAGAGCACAGCACCGAGCAGGGGCCAGGAGGGTTTCAGTTTCGGCAGTTGCTGCCTTGACCAGGTAAATATGGTTTTGAACATAAAATGTGATCCAACTCCGACTCAATGACTCATTTCGGCATTCATTTCGACAACGGCGCCGCCAGGCTCTCCAGGCGGTTGACCAGCCCGGGCTCCCAGTGCGACAACCCGAGGCGACTGGCCTCTTGCCACAAGTGTTGATAGTGCTGGCGCGCAAGCGCCTCCATGCCTTCCTGCGCCAACAGCTCCGCCTGCACCAGCAAGGCGTGGAAGCGATCTCTTGGCTCTTTCAACTGCGCAATCCGCTCATCGAGCAGGGCGAGCGCCGCCGCAACCCCCTGCTCACCGTGGCGCTGGGCAACCTCCTCGGCCAGCCCCGCCTCGTCACTGCCCGCACTGCCGCCCTTGGCCGGTTGCAGCCAGCGGCTGCACTCGGGGGAGAGAAACGGCGAGCCGTCGCTGAAGGCGAGCTCCCGCAGGGCCGGCAGGCGCTGCAGAAAAGTCCCGAGCTCCTCGGCGATTGCCTGCGCCACCGCCCCGAAGCCGAGCTTCTGGGCCACCTCGGCCGAGAGCCTGTGCCCCTCGAACCAGTAGGGCGCCAGGGTCAGACTCTGCTCGATGCGCTGCCAGAGCCCCTGATCAGGGGCGTTCATGGCAGCGCGGTACTCGTCCACCATGTCCGCCGACATGGGCGCCAGCGGGGTTTTATTGCCCGCCCCGCTCATGGGGACCGTCGTGATCCCGGCCCAGACGGCGTGACGGCGCAGCCGATAGCCCACCGCCGCCTCGGGCTGACGCTCGATCAGGAGCTCCGCCACCTTGAGCTGGGTCTGACGCCAGGCGCGATCGTTGGAACTGTCGACGCCGGCACTGCCGCCACCGCCGCTGAGCACCATGGCGCCGGCACCGCTGGCGGTCGACGCCACCGAGGCCGGGGAGCCCGCTGCCGCCGCGCCACTGCTCTGGGGCTGCCCGGCGGCATTCGCCTCGGCCTGTGCCACCTGCTGGCGCTGGGCCCGCTTCAGTCCCATCACCAGCGGGTCGAGCAGCTCTCCTTTGTCGGGACACTGCGCCAGCCAGACTCGCTCCAGCTGCTCGGCTTGGGCCAGCAACTGGGCCAGCTCGGCTGCCGAGGCGCTCTCGCAAATGCGCGGCAGGGCCCCTTCGAAGCGCTTGACGATTTGCACCATCAGCCGCTGTTTCTGGCTGGCATTGCCAGGCCAGGCCAGCAGCCAGTAAGCCTGGATCCAGGCCTCCAGCAGACTGATCGCCGCCCCCAGCGGGGTCGCCTTGGCAGGGTGCTGCAAACAGCGCAGCAGCTGGGCCAGCACCCGCATGTCCTTGGTGCGGCTCTCCAACAAGCCGAGGCAGGCCTCGGCCACCGCATTGAGATCGACCTGGCTGTGAGCGAGGGATCCCAGCTTGACCAGCTCGGTCTCCACGTAGTCCCAGCGCGGCTCGTCAGCCAGCACGGCGCCTCTGATCTGTTCATCCGGCAGGCTGGTGAGCAGGCGTGCACACCAGGGGTGTTGATAGCTCATCGCCCCTCCTACCAGCGGCACTGCTGACGCAGCGGTGCCAGCGCCTCTTTCAGGCCGCTCAGGTCGACCCGCAAGAGGGTACCGTTGTCGGCCCGCACCTGCAGCTCACGATGGCCCTGCCAGCGCTTGAGCTCCTCGATGGCGGGCAAGCCGCGGCCATATTCCAGCAACAGCCCCTGATCCCGGATAAACCAACTCTGGGAGCCGGCACTCGGCTGGCCATCCAGCTCGACCTGCACTTTCTCGCCGCTCCAGGGGCTGTCCAGCCGCAGCCGGATGTGGGTGATGCTGTCGACACAGCCGATGGCCAGGGTCGCCCCGCGCAGTGCCGGGCGAGTGAGGGTTTCACTGCCACTGCCGGCGTCACTCTGCAGCAAGAAAGGCGCGCTCGCTGGCGTGCGGGCCTGCTCCTGGGCCCAGATGGCCTGCCAGGCCGCCGACTTGGGGGCTGCCCCTTCGGCGGCACTGGCTGCGCCATTGCCGATGGCGTCGTAGCAGGCGAGCCGTACCAGCGGCGAGGGCTCCTGCCGGCAGGCCTGCCAGCGCGCCATGTCCAGCGGGACCTCGGCCGCACTGGTGGCCAGCAGCAGCGGTAACAAGCCGAGGATGCTCATCAGTTCACCTCCAGTTTCTGGCACTTGTGATCCAGGGTTCGCTTGGGAATGTTGAGGCTCTCGGCCACCAGCATCCGATTGCCCTGGAAGTGGCGCAGCCGCGCCTCGATGACGGAAGCCTCATACTGCTGCATGGCCCGGCGCAGATCGCGGATGTGGTTGTAGTCGTCCATGGAGCCGGGCAGCTCGACGCAAACCCGCTCGCGCAGCTCCGGCGGCAGCGCCTCCAGCCCCACCTCCTCCCCGTGACGGGTATGGGCGCAGGCTACCTCCAGCAGGTTGCGCAGCTCGCGTACGTTACCGGGGAAGTCATAGGTCTGCAGCTGTTTCAAGAACTTGCGCTGCAAGCCCGCGAGCGTCTTGCCATCCTGGGCGGCAAACTGGGCCATGAAGTGCTGGCACAGCAGCGGCACGTCATCCATGTGCTCGCGCAAGGGGGCGATCAACAGCAGGCACTGACAGAGGCGGTGGTAGAGGTCGGCCCGAAACTGCCCCTCCTCCACATGGCGGGTGAGCGGCTGATGGGTGGCGGCGATGAGGCGAAAATCGGAGTGATATTCCTGCTCGGCACCAAGGGGACGGTAGCTTCGCGTCTCCAGCACCCGCAGCAGCTTGGCCTGCATGGCGGCGGGCATGTCTCCCACCTCGTCCAGAAACAGAGTGCCGCCGTTGGCCTGGGCCACCAGCCCGGTCTTGTTGGCAAGGGCGCCAGAGAAGGCTCCCTTCTGGTAACCAAACAGCTCGCTCTCGATGAGGTTCTCAGGGATGGCGGCGCAGTTGATGGCGACAAAGGGCTTGTTGGCGCGATCGGAGCACTGGTGCACCAGCCGTGCCACCACCTCCTTGCCGCTACCGGTCTCCCCCTGGATCAGCACGGTCAGCTTGTGCTGGCCGGCCTGGTTGATCTGCTCGCGCAGCCCGCGGATCACCGCCGACTGGCCGACCAGCTGATCGCCGAGCAGCTTCTCGTGCTGACGCAGCCGCTCCCCCTCCCCCTTCATCTGGCGCAGGGAGTCGCGCAGTACCCCCTGATCCCGCCGACTGCGACCGAGATCGCGAATGAGGGTGAGCTGGTTGCAAAAGACCTGGGAGAGCTGGGCCAGCTCGGGGCCGTCGGCCCAGGCCCGCAGCACCTCCCCTTCATCCATCAGGGCCAGCACGGCAAACGGCTTGCCGTTGCCGTCCAGCAACGGATAGGCGTGCAACCCGCACTGCTGGCCAAGGTTGGCCAGCAGTGCGCGAAAACCGGCGTGCTCGATGCGGGCACCGCCGTAGAGGGAGTCCCAGGTGCGGGACTGGGCCTTGTGCAGCACATAGGCGAGCGGATGGGAAAAATCGTCCACCGCCAGCCCCAGCGCCACTTCCTTCCCCCTGACCCAGCCTTGGCACTCCAGCTGGCGGCCGCTCACATCCAGCATGCCGAGCAGCAGCCCCCTGGGCTGGAAACTGGCATGGACGGTCGATCTCCACCAGTGGCACAGGTGCGGCTCATCGCGCTGGGCGGTGAGGGCCAGGGCAAATGCGAGGGATTGCTCCATACTCAAGCCCCCACCTCGGCCACAAACTGGTGATCGGCCACGGAAAAGTGGACGCGCTTGATGGGTTCACCGGCCGAGAGGCGCTGCAACAGTTGCAGGGAGACCGGCGGCAGCAGGGCACCGTCGATGACGGACTCGAGCATGCGGGCACCGTTCTCGCTGCGATTGGCCCGCAGCAGGATCTCTTCTGCCACCTCGTCGTCCAGCACCACCTCGGCGCCAAAGCGCTCCTTGAGCAGCTTGACCAGCCGGTTGAGCTTGCCGCCCACGATCTGCACTAGCGTGTCGTGACCCAGCGGCAGATAGGGGATCACCTCCATGCGCGCCAGCAGCGCCGGTTTGAAGAAGGCGGCGAGCTCCGGATAGAGGGCATCCAGCAGCACGTCGGGCTGCTCGGCATGATCGACGATGGTCTGGAAACCGAGGTTGGAGGTGAGGAAGAAGACCACGTTCTTGCAGTCGATGATGCGCCCTTCCCCGTCCGCCAGCTCGCCCTTGTCGAACGCCTGATAGAAAAGATTGAGCACGTCCGGGTGGGCCTTCTCCACCTCGTCCAGCAGCACCACGGAGTAAGGCTTCTGCCGAATCGCCTCGGTCAGCACGCCCCCCTCACCGAAACCGACGTAGCCGGGCGGCGAGCCGATCAGGCGCGAGACGGTGTGCTTCTCCTGATACTCGGACATGTTGATGGTGGTCAGATACTGGCGGCCACCGAACATCAGCTCGGCAATCTGCAGCACGGTTTCGGTCTTGCCGACCCCGCTCGGCCCCACCAGCAGGAAGGCACCGAGCGGCCGGCCGGGACGACGCAGATCGGCGCGGGCGGTCAGCAGGTGCTTGTGCAGGTGGGCCACCGCCACATCCTGCCCCTTGATGAGCTCGCCGAGGTACTCCGGCAGACGGGTCACCACATCCAGCTCCCCCTGGGAGATGCGATTGAGGGGCACCCCGGTCCACTCGGCGATGACGGCGGCGATCTGGGTCTTGTCGACGTGAGCGGAGACCAGCACTTCTCCTTGCTGCAGCTCGGCCAGCTCGCGCTCGAGAGCGGCCAGCTGCTCAGCAGCGGCTTGCGGATCGAGCGGCGCATCGGCCAGATCCAGCGCCTCTCTGGCCAGCATCTCATCCTGCTGATCGGCCAGCAGCGCCGCGCGCAGCTCGACAATCTGGTGTACCAGCCCCTGTTGTTGCTGCCACCGGGCCTCCTGCTCGGCCAGTTCTTCACGGCAAGCCTGCTGAGCTGCCTGCAATTCGGCCAGGCGCTCTGCGTTGTCACCGAGACCAATCAGGCTCTGGCGCTCCAGCTGACGGATCTCCAGCTCACGCTGGCGCAGCGCATTTTGCAGGTGGCTGACCGCGCGCGGTGGGGTGGTGAGGTTGATGGCTACCCGGGCACAGGCGGTATCGAGCACGTCAATAGCCTTGTCCGGCAGCTGACGGCCGGAGATGTAACGGGCGGAGAGCTGGGCGGCTGCCTGCAGCGCCTCCTCATCGATCAGCACCCCGTGGGCCTTCTCGTAGATGCTGCGCAGGCCGCGCAGGATCACGGTGGCCTCGTCGGCATCGGGCTCACCCACTTTCACCAGCTGGAAGCGGCGCGACAGGGCCGCGTCTTTTTCCACGTATTTCTTGTATTCGCCCCAGGTGGTGGCGGCGATGGTACGCAGCTCGCCCCGGGCCAGCGCCGGCTTGATGAGGTTGGAAACATCCAGCCCGCCAGCCTGGTTGCCGGCACCGATCAGGGTGTGCGCCTCGTCGATGAACAGGATGACCGGCTGCACAGAATCCTTGACCTCCTGCATCACCCCCTTGAAGCGTTTCTCGAACTCTCCCTTGACCGAGGCGCCGGCCTGCATGGCACCGAGATCCAGGGTCATCAGCTCGACCCCGCGCAGCTTTTCGGGCACCTGACCCGCCACCATGCGCAGGGCCAGCCCCTCGATGAGGGCGCTCTTGCCGACACCGGCTTCACCCACGACGATGGGGTTGTTCTTGCGACGACGGGAGAGGATGTCGATCATCAGGTCGATTTCGTGATCCCGGCAGAGCACGGGATCCAGGCTACCCTGGCGGGCCTGTTCGGTCACGTTGACGGTGAACCGGGCCAGCAGGCTGGCATCGGCCGGCAGGGCTGCCTGTGCCGTCTTGCCGCCGGGGGCGGTGGTCACTTGCGTCTCGGCAGACTCCTTGACCCACTCGTCGAACTGCTGGCGCAGCAGCTCGCGATTGACCTTGGCGAGCAGGCGAGTCACCGAGCCCGGCAGGTAGCGCTGCGGGGTCATCAGCAGCACCAGCAGCATGACGCCGCTGCGCAGCTGGGCATGTTGCAGCTCGGCGGAGGCGAGCAGCCAGCTGTCTTGCAGCCACTCCACCAGCATGGGCGAGAAGGAGGGGTAACCCTGACCATAGCTGCTGTCGGCAGCAGACGGTTGCAGCAGGGTCTTGAGCTCTTCCACCTCCACCTCGGCCACCTTCAGGATCTGGCGCACGTCGCTCAGCGGGGTCTCCAGCATCTTGAGCAGCAGGTGCTCGATGCGGATCTCGGCCCCCTGGTGATTGACGCAGAGGGCCGCAGCCTCCTCCAGCATGTGACGGCAGATGGGGTTGAGTCTTTCCACCAGTACCGGTAGCTCTATACGAATCAAGGCGTGCTCTCCTTAAGTATTTATTTTAATAATTCGCCCAGTTGACGCAGCACGTCCTGGGTCTGGTTATTGAGTTGGTGGTGATAGAGGCCAAAGATCAGCGCCAGGATCAGCGCGCCACCCATGAACAGGCTGCGCAGGGATACCTGCTTGCGCAGCTGATAGCGGGAGGCCTGCTGACCCAGATCGAGGTGAAACACGCTGGGCGCCTCGCCGCCGGCCTCGGGGGCCAACTGCTTGTGCAGCTGGCGCACGATGCGCTCGAACTCGCCTTGTCCCTTGCTCATCACCTTGTAACGCCCCTCGAAACCGAGGCACAGACAGAGGTAGATGAACTCCAGAATGTCGCGATAACGCACCGGGTCTTCCTGCAGGCGGGCCAGCAGCACGAACACCTTCTCGCCGCCCCAGGTCTCGTTGTGAAAGCGGGTCAGCAGGGAGTGCTCGGACCATTCGCTCTGACTGCCCCAGTCGCGGCCCATCACGGCCTCGTCGATGAAGGTGCAGAGGATGTAGCGAAACGACAGCACCACCCCGTTCTCGTAGCCCTGGGCCATCAGCTCCTGCTCGATGGCCTGGATCTCGGTCACCACCCGCTGGTAGAGCTCGGGCACCCGGTCGTAGCGCGACAGCAGGCGTACCCGCTGTACCAGCCCCAGCAAGGGGGTCACCGCATCGATCATCGGGTTGATGCTCTGGCCGCGCAGGCGGAACCAGTAATCCGAATCCATGTCCAGCTGCTCGGCATGATCGAACAGCAGATCGCTGAGTTGCTCGTTCTTGATAATGTCCGTGGTCATCTCTGCTTATTCCTTGGTGCGATCACTGGCTGCGAATGGCCCAGAGCTGCATGTCGAGCTCAGGGAAGTCGCCGGCGATGTGGAAGGCAAGGGTGTTGCCCACCGCCAGCATCTGCCAGGCCGGGCTCTGCCGGTCGAGCTGGAAGTAGCTGTAACCGGCGTGATAGGGCAGCTGGCGCGGCGCCACCGGCAACGGCAGCAGCGGAATGCCGGGCAGCTGCAGGCTGATGAGTTCGCGGATCTTGTCGCTGGAGGCCACCTTGGTCTGCTGCAGCAACTGCTTGCGCAGCTGCTCTTGCGGCATGCGGGCACGCACCGCCAGCACGAAGTCGGCGCTGGTCATCAGCTCGCTCTCGTTGACCATGGCGACCATGATGCCGTACTGGTGCTTGCGCAGCTGGATGGAGACGGCGCGCGGCGACAGCACGGTGCTGAGCGCCTGGCGCAGGGCCAGCATCACCGGCTCGAAGCTCACCTGCTGATCGTCGTGGCGATAGGCGGGGAACTCGGGCGGCAGGCGGGACTCGTCGGTAAAGGTCATCAGCTCGCCACAGAGCTGCACCAGCGATTCATGTAACCGCTCGGGGTGCAGGGTGCCAAGGCGCGCCAGATGGGAGAGCTGGGGCTGGGCCCGGTTGAGCAGCTGCAGCATCATGAACTCGGCCACGTCGGCCACCCCCTGCTGACCCGGCGCGGCGATGCGCTGGGAGAGGCTGCGGGCCCGCTCGGCCACAAGACCGGCCGACTCGCCGAGGAAGCGCTTGAGGGTCGGGATGGCGGAGACGCTGATGCTGCAGGGCATGAAGTTGGGATCCAGCACCAGGCCGCCGTCCGGCCGCTTGTCCAGAATGCGGGCGATGGCGAGCGAAGCGTAGGCACTACGGTCTTCCCGCTCCAGCATCAGCCGCAGGCTGACCCGCCCCACTTCGAGGGAGACCACGTCCCCCCCTTCGCTGTGCAAGTCGCGCACGTCGTGGCGGTGGGCCTGCAACCGGGTGGCCACCTGGCCGCCCTGATTGACCTCGTTGACCCCGCTCACCGAGAGCGGCAGCGCCAGATAGACCTTCTGGTTGGCCACCGAGGCGTCGGTGACTTCCAGCGGGGTCGGCAGCACATCGTCGTTCGGGATGTTGAACACGGTCCCGTCCGGCAGGATGCCGGTGGCCCCCACCAGGGCGATGCGACCAAAACCCAGGTAATCCTCGTTGATGGCGAGCGACTGCAAGCCATAGAAATAATCGGACAGCGCGCTCAGGCGAGCGTGCAGCGCGTAATCCGAATGTCTTTGTTGTTGCTGGAAGTGCTGGGGTTTGATGAACAGCCCCTCACGCCAGATAACCCGATTTCGACTCGACATGGTTATTCTTCTTTTTGCAGTTCCACTTCATCCAGGCGCAGGTGCACCAGGATTTGATAAGCCGTTCCCTTGCTCTTGATCTTGATGACCTTGCGCCACTCGGCGCTGTCGGGGTCGGCGTAGCGTGCGATCACCCCGATGTAGCGGGTCTTCTCGTCGAGCTTGATGGGGGGCAGGTATTTGAACTGGCCCGGCAGCAGGGTGTAGTCCTGATGGTCCAGGTAGTTCTTGCCAAGGGCCTTCTCCACGTCCGCAGTCACCTGGTCGTAGTCGGTGGCGAGCAGCTTGGAATCTTCCGCCAGCAGCACCACCTGAAACTCGATGGGCGCCGCCTCCCCGCTCTCGTTGGGGTTGACGTCAGGCTCCGCCAGCAGGCTCAGCCCCAGGGTCGTCGGTTGACTGTCATTGCTGCCCACCTGGATATCCGGGTTCATGGCCACGTCGGCCATCTTGCCCATGGTGGTACAACCTGCCAGGGCCAGCAGCGCGGCGCCCAGCATCAGCGCACGTATCATCAAATCAGTCCCTGTTGCTGACGCACGGCCTGGTCATAGGCCTGGGCATACACCTGGTGGAACAGCTTGTCGAACCCCTGCTGACGAGCAGAAGTGAGCTCGCGGTAGTAGTGCTGGTACATGTCCCAGGCCCAACCTTCGTCGGCCGTGCCCGGTGCACCGCTGCGGCGGTATTGCTCGAAACGCCCCAGCAGTGCCTGCGGCGAAAACGCCTGCAAGATGCTGTCGAGCGCCGCGCCGATGGCCTGCTGGTTCGCCACGTGGTGGATGCGCACGTTGTGCAGGCTCTCGGCCACTGCCGCCGGCGCGCTCAGGTGGACCGGGCTCTTCTGCTCGGCAAACAGCACCGCCAGGGTCTCGTCATAATCAAGGCCCAGGCGCAGCGGATTGTCCTCGATGGGACGCAGGTGCTTGTCCGCCAGCGCGGCCTGCTCGTTTTGCAGTTGCAGCAACCCCTCCACCATGGCCCGCACCGTCTTGCCCATCTCTTCGAGCATGTCGTGAGCCTGCTGGGTATCCTGCAGTTGCAAGGGCTGACCCAAGCCGCGCATCAACGGGGTCAGGGCCACGTGGTCAACGCCGTCCAGCGACAGCTGATAATCGGGGTGGTTCTCGATGGCGGGCATATCCAGAAATTCTTGGTTCATGGTGTTCTCGACAGCAGAAAAAGGGGCAAGAGGGGGAACGTCCACATCCGGTTGTGAACGCAGTGAAGCCTGCAGGCGACCGTCCGCCAGCGGGCCATCCATCAACGGATTGGGCGCCCTGCGCTCCTGCTGCAATGCCAGCAAGGGATCGGCTGCCAGGGTGCGCAGATCGTCAGCCGGTACGACGGGCTCATCGCTGGTCAGCCACTCGTCGAGCTGCTCGGTGGGCCGATTGCCCAGCACCTGTTGCAGGCTCTGCTCGGGGGTGATGGCCCCCAGATAGGCGCGCAGCCGGAACGGGCCGACCACGAGCTCGTCCCCCTGCTCCAGATGCACCTTGCGGGCCCGCCCGATGGGTGAAGTGGCACCGTTGATATAGGTCTGGCCACTCAGATCGCACAGGCAGAAGCGACCGTCGTTGAGCTCGATGCGGGCGTGGGCGGGCATGACAGCCCCCAGCCTGTCGCGCAGTTGCCAGTCATCCTGTTCGGAGGCCCCCAGGGTCCCCCCCATCTCGTCGAAGCGGTACTGCACCTGCTGGCTGCCGTCGAGCTGTTCGCTGTTGAGCACCACCAGGGAAAGTTGCTGGTTAAAATCGTCCACAGTTACTCCTGCACTGATTCCTGTAGTTAAATTTTCTGCGCTGCTGATGTCTGCACTTATTCCTGCACGCAGATGGTCACGAACGGATCACTCGGCGGCTGGCCGAGAAAGGTACTCCACCCCAGGCGGGCACTCTGCTCCTCACCGAGCCTCAGTCCCCTCGCCTGCTCCTGGCCGAACCCCAGGCGCAGATCCCAGGCCAGCTGATCGCGCAGGATGAAGGAGACAAAGGTCACCAGGGCGTGAAAGTGCTCCCCGTTCGGCAGAAACCCGAGAAACTGGCCAAAGCTCAGGTTGTTGATCTTCAACAAGAACTTGCCGGCACAGTCGTTCACCTTGTCGCCGATGACAAAATCACTCCCCAGAGTGGCGCAGGCGCCGCCGAGGCGATTTTGCTGATCCTGATGAACAGGCACCTTGCGCCACTGCCAGGCGCTCACCTCCACGTCAGCCAGATCGAAACAGTGAGCCACCAGACCGGCCACTACCTCGGGGGAGCGGCTGGGGCTGGCCAGCATGCCCGCATAGGAGAGCATCTTGGCCCGGTTGACCGGCAGGCTCTGACAGACTGCCTCGTTGCCAAGCCCTACCAGGGCAAACATCAGGCGGGAGAAACCATCCTCGCCGTTGTCCTGAAACCGGACGTGGTAGCGATACTTGCGCCAGATCCGGTGCAGCAGGGTCAGCAGGCGGTGATGGAAGAAATCCAGAAACAGGCCGAGCTTCTGCTCCCCCTGGGCGTACTCCCACGCCAGCGAATCGAGGTAGTAACCGGGCATCGGCGACTGGCTGCCATGCAGGCCGAGGAAGGCCACCTCCAGCTCGTGGCGCCCCTGCCCGTCCCGACCAATCTGCAGCACGTCGCTGGTGGGAAATCCCAGAGAGGCGGTCGCCTTGAAGCGGATGTTCTCGTCACCGGGCAGGTAGTCGAGCCCCCGCTCCTGATCCGCGCCATCGAGCCGGTTGAGCAGCTCAACCAGCTGGAAGAAGTTGAAGCGGGGCGCCTCCCGGGCGGCGCTCACATCAGGGAGTGCTGACCGATCTGGACTGGCCATTGGTAGCGCTCCTTGTTGTCGAGATTGACCACCTCAAGCAGGTGGAAGGCGTTGACACTGGCATAGAGCGAGAAGAAGTGGGCCAGCACGGTACTGAACAGATAGAGCTCCCCTTCGCTGCCAAAGGCGGACTGGCGGATGGAGAGCACCGACTTGAGCCCCCGCACCGGCATGCCGCGCACCAGCCGATCCACCGGCTTGGTCTCTATCTCCTCGATCCCCGCCAGCCGCTTGCGCGAGGCCTGCTCCGCCTGTTTGTCGTGCAGCGCCGGAAAATCGTAGGTGCGCAGCACCTGCACCAGGGCATCGCGCCGCAGCAGGGAGACATAGTTGAGCGACAGGTTGGATATCAGCGTCCAGTGCAGACTGCCGTCCAGTGCCGGGCGCAGCGGCCGGGTCGGCCGGATCAGGTTGCGGAAGGTGGCAAACGAGGGCGAGCTGCCGGTCGGTACGCAGACGCTGCCCACCTTGAGACGGGCGGCACGGGAGCGGTTGGTGCAGGTGAGCGTCACCGAGATGGATTCATCCAGTTCGACCGTAGTGGTTTCATCTCCGCGCACGAACGAGAGGCTGTGTTCGAAACCATCCCCGCTCACAGCCTCCTTGACCCGCACCCGGTAGTAGAGCGCTAGCCGCTGTTTTGCCCGCTCGATCTGGTGCTGAAAGCTCTCGAACGGCTGATAGACGCGCGGCGTACCGCGGGAGCGGCCGAGGTTTCCCTCGACCCAGCCTTCCACCTGATCCACCGAGAAGATCTCGAAGCTGTCGGCATGGCGATAGCTCGCCTTGAGGGGATACTCCGCCTGACGACCATTGAGGTTGACCGGCTCGCTGTCGTGCTGGAACAGGTTGATGGCCGGCACGCAGTTGAGCATGAAGGAGTCGGGACGGATCTTGAGCTCCGCCGGCAGCGGCCGGTCGAAGCAGAAGTGCACCTTGAATTGGCTCACCGGCAACGGCTGTTTGGGCCACTCGCCACCGGAGAGTTCGAAGAAGAGGAAGCTTTCCGGGAAGCAGAAATACTCCTGCAGGATCCGGTAGCCGGAATAGACGTTGTTCGGATAGGGCAAGAGTGCGTCATCGCGTTCGAAGCCGACCGATTTGAGGGCCTTGGCCTCCTGGCGAAAGCGCTTGCCGTCTATCTCCAGTTCGATATGGGAGAGCTGGTTGGAGAGCCAGAAGTAGAGCTCATAGGCGGTGTAGCTGTCGCCACCGAGGAAGAAGCGCAGCTTGTCCAGCTGCAGTTCGCTAAGCGGCAAGGGGGCATGCAGGGCGATGTCCAGCGAGATGGTGGAGAGATCGTTGCCGCTCTGGGCAGCGATATGACGGATATCGGCCGGATAGACCCAGGTATCGTGACAGGTCTGGAAATGACAGGTCACCTCGTCCATGGGCAGGCTATCAAGCTGGCAACCTTGCCTGACCAGCGCCGGCTGGGCGATGGCGCCCGGAATGACCGAAAACTGCATGATGGTCATGCTGGGCACGGGACGCAGGTAGTTGGGCCAGAGCATGTTGAGCAGACCGTGGGTCAGCTCGGGGAACTCATCCTCGATCTTGGCGCGCAGGTTGCCCGTGAGAAACGCAAAGCCTTCCAGCAGGCGTTCCACGTCCGGGTCGGTATTCTGCTCCGACAGAAAGCGGGTGAGCTCGGGATGCGCATCGGCAAATTCGCGCCCTTGCAGGCGCAAAAAAGCCAGTTCATCCCTGAAGTAATGTTCCAGCGACATTGATCAGACCATGCGGTAGTGACGGTGACTGTCCATATGGACGTTGAACGAGGTAACTTGCTCGATATGCTCCAGCCGCACGTGGGCCGTCACCTGAAACGACATCTCAAGCGGACTCGCCTGATGGTCGGGTGAACGAACATCCACATGCACGATCCGTGGTTCATAACGACGGATGCATTGCCGGATCGCTTCACGGATCCGTCCCTTGATATCCGCACTGCCCTGAGTGGCGTCATTGAGATCAATGACTCCCAGATCGGGTGCACTGCGGCAATTGCCGGGACGGGTGTTGAGAACCTGCTCGAGCTGCCGTTTGACAGATGCGATCAGTTCTTCAGACTCCGAGCGGGGAGAGGAGCCAAGCCCCTCCCCCCTGATACGATCAAACAGGCTGGCCGCATTTCCTCTATCCCAGGAAGAGAGATGCGGCATCGGGCCTTATTCCTTGTCCAGACGACCTACCAGAGAGAGCTCGAAGCTCGCCCCCATGTACTTGAAGTGCGGACGCACGGCCATGGCGACCTGATACCAGCCCGGCTCCCCCTCCACATCCAGCACCTTGATCTGGGCGGCACGCAGCGGACGGCGGCTGCGGACCTCTGCCGGCGGGTTTTCCTGGTCTGCGACAAACTGCCGGATCCAGCTGTTCAGCTCACGCTCCAGATCCTGACGCTCTTTCCAAGAGCCGATCTGCTCGCGCTGCAGCACTTTGATGTAGTGCGCCAGGCGGTTGATGATGAACATGTAGGGCAGCTGGGTACCCAGCTTGTAGTTGGTCTCGGCCTCCCGGCCTTCCTTGGTGTTCGGGAACACCTTGGGTTTTTGTACCGAGTTGGCGGAGAAGAAGGCGGCGTTGTCGCTGTCCTTGCGCATGGTCAGAGTGATGAAACCCTCTTCCGAGAGCTCGTACTCGCGACGGTCGGTGATCAGCACCTCGGTCGGGATCTTCGCCTGCAACTGACCCATGGCTTCATAGACATGCACCGGCAGATCGTGGATGGCACCGCCGCTTTGCGGGCCGATGATGTTCGGGCACCAGCGATACTTGGCGAAGCTGTCGGTCAGGGAGGTACCCATCAGATAGGCGGTATTGCCCCACAGGTAGTGGTCATGATCCGAGCTGATGTCTTCTTGATAGTTGAAACCCTTGATGGGATTTTCGGTCGGATCGTAGGGCAGACGGGCCAGGAAACGCGGTGCGGTCAGCCCCAGATAGCGGGCATCTTCCGATTCACGCAGCAAGCGCCACTTGGTGTAGGACGGGCCTTCGAACACCGATTTGAGATCCTTGATGGACGGCAGGTCGGTAAAACTGTCTACGCCGAAGAAGGCCGGTGCGACTGAGGAGATGAAAGGCGCGTGGGCCATGGCCCCCACCGCACTGACATACTGCATCAGCTTGATGTCAGGTGCGCTGTGGGTGAAGGCATAGTCGCCGATCACAGCCCCCACCGGTTGGCCACCAAACTGACCATAACCGCTGGAATAGACATGTTTGTAGAGGCCGGACTGAGTGATTTCGGGTGAAAACTCGAAATCCTCCAGCAGCTCTTCCTTGGTGGCATGGAGCACTTGGATCTTGATGTTCTCGCGAAAATCGGTGCGATCCACCAACAGTTTGAGGGAGCGCCACGAAGACTCCATCTCCTGCAGTTCCTTGGCGTGCAGGATGACGTCCATCTGCTTGCTGAGCTTCTTGTCGAGCTCGACAATCATGCTGTCCACCAGCGCCTTGTTGACCGGATCGCTGGTGGCACCGCTGTCCAGAATGTTGGCGATCAGGGCAGCAACGCCCTGCTTGGCGACGCTGTAGCCCTCGTCCACCGGAGTGATACGAGCCTGCGCCATGATTTCGTCCAGCAGGGACGAGGAGGCCGCACTCGCCCCCGCTTGAACCTGTTCTTCGACCAGAGACATATTTTTTCCTTATCAGTCAGTCAATTAATCTGCGGTCACTGCGCAGGCTTAATCAGATCCAGCTCCTTGAGCAGTTGCTCGCGAGCCTCGTCACTGGACAGCAGATCCTGCAAACGATTGCGGAAGGACGGGATATTGCCAAGCGGTCCTTTCAGGGCAACCAGGGCCTCACGCAGTTCCAACAGTTTGCGCAGCTCGGGCACTTGCTGGGCCACGCTGTCGGGGGTGAAGTCTTCCAGAGACTGGATCTTGATCGACACAGGCAACTCGTCCTGGCTGTTTTCTTCCAAGCGGTTGGGAACGGAAAACGTCAGTTCCAGTGCAGATTCTTTCATGACAGAGGAAAAATTATTCTTGTCGATGGAGACGGTTTGACGCTCCTCAATGGGGGTCTCTTCCATACGTCCTTTCATATTGCCAACCACCATCATGGTCAACGGAAGCTCTATTTCCGCCTGTTGACCACCGGTTGCCGGCACATATTTGATATTGATACGCTCTTTGGGCGCAACAGTAGCGCCATCAATTCCTTTTCCCATGCTCTAAATACCAAGTTAAGGATCCATGAAGACCCCAAAGCTTATAGCCAATGCCTATGTCAGCAACTGTAAAAAATGACAGTTGACGGGATCGGCAGGGATCCTGACAAAAAACATCAACCGACGATGTATTCTCGATATATGGCAAGGCGAAGCTTGGCAATCGAAAATACAGTATGCATCTTGTTACTTAATACAACCAGATAACGTCTCTACTCTTTGTTAGAGATCATGTTGGCTAGAGAGCCATTTGCGACGAATGGTATATTTGCAAATATAACAGAGTCAACAAAAAATTATTTAAGATGAATCATAAAAACAAATACAAATAATAAAAAACCAATAAAAACCAATAAAAACCAATAAAAACCAATAAAAACAATTACTTACAGTTAAACCCCGCTTTGCGTCACGTTGTAAAAAAACAAGGGCGCATCAGAAAAAAACAATTATTTACGTAGGATAAATCCGATATTAACCCATGTTGACGAGTGAACTTCACACCATGAGAAAGGTCTATCAACAACCTATTTCAAGGCAGATTCTGTAACAGAAAATGTCTGTTGATATATAAGAAAACCGCCATAATGGGATTTCATGACGGCTTCATGACTGATTAATGACAAGAGAACCGGAAGAATAGGGGAAAGATGCCGCTCATTCACTTTGAATATGTGGTACCACAGCCACATTCATGACGCTAAATGTCGTTGTGTGGCTGCACCAGCCGACTGTTTTTTTCCAGTTTCACAAACCAGTGCTGCGCCAGTTTCTGTCCAGCGCCCTTTTCTTGTTCTGTCATGCCTTTTTCCAGCTCATGACTGGCAGCCGTCGCATCAGTATTGCCATCCGTGGCCGCCAGCAAATACCATGCATAGGCATGCAATCTATTGCGAGGCGCCCCCCAGCCCTGCTCGCGCATGGTCCCCATACGATATTGTGCTTGACGGTGATTGGCGTTTGCCGCCAATCGGTACTGTTTCAATGCCTGGCTGTAGTCTGCCTCTCCGCCGAGCCCCAGTCGCAACATCTCACCATAGGCATAGCGGGCATCCACATTGCCCTGTCCAGCGGCCAGGGAAAGGCTATCGCGAGCCGCCTTCAGCTCTCCCCTCTCCTGCTGCAAGGCTGCCAGCTCAAGTTGAGCCTGACTCACACCACCAGCAGCGGCCAGGGTCAGCCAATGTTCACGTGCAACCGTGTCCGTCTGCTGCAGGCTCAACTGATATTCGGCCTCATGGAAGCCCTGGCCTGCGGCCAGCTCCAGCCAGTACCGGCCCAGCGCAAGATCTTGTGGTACCTGTTTATCCGCCAGGTAGGTTTGTCCCAACCATAACTGAGCTGATGGCGAGCCCGCGTTGGCGGCACGCTGATAAAGGGGAAACGCCTCTGTCGTATTTGCTTGACGGGCCAGAGCCAACAAGGCATCCGGCTGCTGTTGGGCGGCTGCTTTTTCGTACCAACGCAGGGCAAGGTCGGGGCGCTTGCTCACCCCTCTCCCCTGCTCATAGCGCAGGCCGAGCTGATATTGGGCGTCACGATTCCCCTGCTCGGCGGCCTTTTCCAGCCATTGAACCGCATCTGCATCGGCGCCGGGCTGGCTGGCATACCACTCCCCCAAGATAAACTGAGCGCCAGCATGATCACGCTTGGCCGCCTGCTCGAACCAGTCGAGACACTCACTTACCAGCTTGCCCTTGTGCTGCTGCCGACACTCCATCCCCAGCCGATAACTGGCATCCGGATTCCCCAGCTTGGCCGAGCGCAGCCACCAGCCACTGGCTTGTTTGGGATTCTTCGGCTCTCCCAAACCAGCCTGATACCAGTTCCCTACTTGCAGCGCACCTTTGCCCCGAATATCAGCATCTGCCGCCAGGGGACCCGTCTGCTCGACCGCCTGTTTCATCCAGCGCATCGCCTCGGGATAATCCGGCTTGGCCGCCAAACGATTGGCCAGCTCATATTGCGCCTTGCCCTGGCCCTGCTGGGCGGCTTGAAAAAGTTCGGATTCGGTCTGTGACGTCGTGGTGGTACAAGCGGCAAGCCAATGGCTCGCCAGTACCAAGCATAATGTGCGGTATGTCATCGTTTGTATCTGCAAATAATGAAGATGGAAGGGTGGCTGTATACATAATGCTTTCTTACAACCAGATAGACTTTCTATTTCTTTAAATAGACCTTATTCTGGACATTCCCATGGCGTCCAATAATCTTATTGCTCGTTCACATGATCCAGCTTGACCAGAGCCAAACCCAGCTTGCGCCCCTCGTTTAACAGTTTATAGAGAACATCCGTTCGACAAATAAACCCTGTATATTGATCTGCATCTATATCCCAAAGCACGACTTCATATCCTCGCGCTTGCAGCCATAAGTCATAAAGCACCAACATGTGCCAAACCGATGCATCCTCACCCGGTTCGGAGCAAATAAAATGTTCCTTGATGCCGTGAATATCCGCCAATGCGTTGCCCTGCAACTCAACTTCCTCGACGTCTCGCCAGTCAATATTGAGACACACCCAATGCTCATTAGCGTTGAATTCAACAAGTGCTGACACAATGCCGCCCTGTAGCTCATCGGCATGGGTATTCATCAACGCGTTCAATCTGCCGGCTCTGATCTCTTCAGGCAGAGGGGATAGTAAAGTTGATAGAAGCCATTTCTTTCTTCGTCTTTCGACATAGACCATGGGAATCAACAGGGGCGACAAGATAATGACGGAGAGGAGCAGGAATAGTTTTTTTATCGCCTTCACTTTTCTTTCTCGATTTTTTTCATTCAGAGCCAAGGGTGCCAAGCAATACCGCCGCAGCATCAAAACGATGCTCGGTTCGCGATGTATCGATCACGCAGGCAATGCATGATCGATACACTGCGGACTACTCCTGTACCCAGAACAACATGTCATCCTTGTTTACATGGGTTTGGGAAGGTAAGCGCTGCCCTTTGCGAAGCTGCCACTGCTCATTGCTCAGGTTGCAGCGCCAGTTGCCATCCTGCTCCACCACTGAACCCGGCATGGCAATAGGATGTTGGGCTACTCGCAATGCCTGCCATTTCTCTGCAATACCATTGGCTCTGGCATAATCGACCAGATCCTTGGGGTAATAACGCATGTCTCGATAGCTACTGTCGTCCAGCTCATAGAGCAGGGTGACCAGCGCCGCTTCAAAAGCCCAATAGCCAAAGTAGATGGCATGCTTTGCCTTGTGCCTGTCGTGCCAATAGCACTCTTTACACCCCTTGTACCATCCTTTGAGATATTGTTTGATGCTCGCCTGACGCTCAACCTTGGTGGGATTCACACCATCTCCCTTGATGGCATCGAATAGGGGGCGATACACCTCGGGAATATAGGATTCTGGACCTCGAGGGAAGCCAGGATAACCCAAGCGGGCCAACAGTATGCTCCACAGCGGGTCGTCGTCCCCTTCCGGATTCTTACTGATATAACGCACCAACTCGGGCAACATCTCATCCTGGCCATAGAGGACGCTTAATGAGAACATCCAGAGCAGATATTGATAGGCATCTTGCTCCCAGTAATAAAACTGTTCATCTGTAAACTCTTTTTTATGGCGTAAAAACTCTTTAGTGACGATGCCTAGCTGAGCAATAACCTCTTCATGAGAAACCCCGCCAGAATAAAGTAAGATCAGATGTTCAAGATTATCCATAAACATGCCAGCACTGGCACCAGAGCGAGTAGGCAATCCTGCTGGGTCACTCCAACGTTCATGGTGAGGATCATTTATCCAACTCCACCACTCCTGGTCAAAATAGAGCGATTCTTTGTAGTCTTCTAGCTGAACCAAGAAGAAATCCTCAGATAATAGTGGATCTCGACGCTGCTCAATAAACGAACTCATTCTCTACTCCTACTTGACCGGGATAGTACCGATAGCATCGGCATTCTTATTCAACTTGGTGATCTGAATCACCTCACCAGACTCATCGACGATCATCAACCAAGATTCATATTTTTGTTTTCTGATATCCGCCAATAGCTTTTTATCTGCTATTTCATCCGGTAATCGCCTTTCTATCCACAAATTGCTCATCTGCTTGCCCGACCCCTTGGTCATCGACAACAACTGGGTGCTCTTGGTGCCATCCTCCTCAATATACTCCCCCCCTGCCGTCCGAAACTTGGTCTCGGTCACCACGTAGGGAGGCGGAGGATTGGTGTTCTTGTAGATACCATCGATGCCCCGCCCTCTGGGCTTGTCATTCAGGCTACGTACCCGGCGATGTTCTGGCAACAGGTTCTCGAACTTGTGATTTGCCATCCAGTTGTCGCTGATGATCTCACCATAAATCCCTTTCTTCGAGCGGCTCAGGATCTTGAGGTTCACTTTGACCACATCGTCCGGCAGCGGGTGGATAACGGTACCACCGGGCACGGCCTTGTAACCGGGGGCATGCTTGACCGCCTCTTTCTCCAATCCCGCGGCTATCTCATCGAGGGATTTGAGCACGGGCCCCATGGCGACAGGCAGCATCTGACCCGCCTGTGACTGCATCTGCAACACCAGACGCTGGGATTGCTCAAGCCAGATCCTGACTGAAGCAGGAGCCAACCCCTTTATCTTGCCGATCAAACTGGTCAGCGACTTGACGGCATCGTTCAGATAACCCAGCAGCACGCTGACCGCAATCTGTCCTCTCAACCCACGGATCTGGCCAGCAAATTCTTTCAGCACCTTGTCGAGGCGCGTGATACCCAGCACTTTCTTGACCTTGGGGTCACTGAGAAACGTCAACACGGGGGCCATGGCAGGTCTGATCGCCTTGGTGGCATCACCGCCCGCCTTGCGGACAAACAGGAAGATGATTTTCAACACCCCCTTGAGCGCAGAACCCAGCGACGGGATCAGACCTATCAGGGTAAAGCTGAGGAAAACCCATTTCTCTGGCTGCTTGGGATCACGGGAAATATCCCGGGCATTGGCAATCAGATCGCGGCAATCCAGCACCTGATCGACCACGGGAATGAGGCCCAGTACCGCATTGGCAGCGATTTGTCCTGCACTTTGATTGGGGTTGAAGTCACCCTGCAGGGCCTCCCAAATCCACTGCAGGCTGGAAGCAACCCCCTTTTTTACCGCTTCTGCACTTTGTTTGACATAGGCCGCGCCACCAGACACCGCCTGCTCCAGGTGGTCATAGAGCTGTTCAAACAGATCGTTACCGAACATATCAGCCCTCGTCGCTCAGACTGTCGAGATGGCCGGTGAGGGCCGAGATGGATTCACGGGGCAGATCGGCAAAAGTGTCCTGCAGGTCATAGGTCACTGAGGCGGTGCCAGCAGGCACATCCTCGAGCAGCGCCATGCCTTCACCATCCAGAGAGCCTTCCCGCACAGAACCATCGCTCAATACGGCCTTGTAGGGGGTGCCCGCCAGCGGCATCAGCTCGGAGTCGAGGTGATAAAACTTCATCCAGCGTGTGTGAGGACTGTCCAGCAAGCCCTCCATATTCTTGGGTATCTTGCCGGCCCAACCGGATCCAGAGCCTGCATTACCACCCGAGTTCATCTTGATGGTAGGGCCGACCAGGGTGACACCGCCGCCATCAACCTTGATGAAGCAACCGCCGACCTTGACGGTAATCTCAGAACCCGCTTCCAGCACCACCTTGGCACCGGCCTTGACGTGCACTTCCTGCCCCGCCTGGGTGAGCCAGCTCTGACCGAGTTTCTGGTGCATAGACGCATCCACGGTCAGCGAATAATCGCCCTTGATCTGGTCGCGTTTTTCGCCCTCCACCGTCAGGTGGTCATTGCCCAGGCTCGGTGGGGCCCCCTCCTTTCCCGGCACCTTTCTGATGCGAGTAACCCGCTCATTGTCGATATCGGTGTGCAGGTCGTGCTTGATGTGCCAGGCGGCATCGTTCTCTATCAGCAGGTTCAGGTCTTTCTGACCGTGGATGTAGATCTCTTCCTTGCCAGCCTGGTCTTCAAAGCGCAGCTCATTGAACCCCTCACCCTGGTGGGTCTCGGTACGCAGCACGGTGCGGGTCTTGTTGGCCGGCAACTCGTAGGGCGGTCGGTTGGTGGCGTGATAGGTGCGACCAGTCACGATGGGCTGGTCTGGGTCCCCTTCCAGAAAGCTCACGATGACCTCGTGACCGATGCGTGGGATGGCCATCATGCCGTATTGGCCGCCCGCCCACCCCTGGCTCACCCGCACCCAGCAGGAACTCTGGTCGTTGCTCGAGCCGTAGCGGTCCCACGGGAATTGCAGCTTCACCCGGCCGTGCTCATCGCAGTAAATCTCCTCCCCGTCGGGGCCGACCACCATGGCGATTTGCGGGCCATCCACCATCGGTTTGTGAGGGGCCTCGGAGCTGCCGATGCGCGCACGCCAGGTGGTGCTCGCTTTCACCACCCCGAATTCGTTGTGATAGACGGTGGGGCCGCTGCCCCCCTCCTCTTCCAGCGCCTGCGGCTGTTCGCCGGTGTGGCTGATGCGCACCACTTGCCAGTCGGCATTGAGACTGCCGTTCGGGTGCTCGGTGAGGGCGAAGGTCTGGCCCGGCAGCAGGGCCACGCAGTTGGACTTGCCACTGCCGGTGACAGCGTCGTTGCGCAGGGCATCGAGTCGGTGCTGGGCAAAGGCCTTGCCGCTGCCGTCCTGCTTGTAGCGGCCCGGGTAGTCGAAGTGCTGGTAGGTGTCGCGCTGGTGCGCAAGCTCTGCCCCCACCTTCTTGTGGGAGAGACCATAGGCCGGCGTCTTGAAGCTGTAGTCTTTGAGTTCGACATCGCTTGGCCGCACCGCCTCGTGGTAGTGGAACTGCCGCACATAGGGGCCTTGCTCGAGGGAACGGTTGCCGAGGTTGAAGAAGAGCTCGGGGCCGGCGGTCAGGGCCGCCGCATCGTCGGCAAACACGATGCGGTGCTTGCCCGCTTCAAACTCGTGGAAATAGAACATCCCCTCTTCGGCGGCGAGCCGGTTCACGAAATCGAGGTCGGTCTCCCGGTACTGGACGCAGTATTCCCGCTGGGCGTGCTCGTTTTTCAGGGCAAAGGCATAATCGGTGATGCCGTGCTCTTGCAAGAGGATTGAGAGGATTTCATCGGGCTTTTGCGCCTGGAAGATACGGGAGTTCTGGCGAAGGGATAGCCGCCACAGCGCCGGTTTCACCTCCAGGGTGTAGCGGGTGCGGCGAAAGCCGCTGTCACCTTGGGCAAACTCACTTACCACACCGCACACCCGGCGCTGCAGCTCGCCGTTGTACCACACCAGCAGCTCGCACGGCTGGTCCAGCACGGCGCCAAAGTCGATGTCAGGCTGGCTGCTCGCCAGCTCCAGGCGCAGGTTGAATAGTCGGTTCAACCCCTCGTCCAGCGCAAACTCGGCCACCACCAAGGTGCTCTCGGGCAGCGTCCCCACCTTGACGGTAAATTGTAATCCTGTGCTGTCTGCCATCGGCACGCCTCTGCTATCAGCCCAGCCCCGCAAGCCTGCCGGGCAACCTGAGGTGGATAAGAGATCCACAATGGCCGCTACTTTCTCGCCGCCATGGCTACCGCACGCCCATGAGGCGCGCGGTCGGATCGTCAGTCGTGATCTTTCTTGTGCTCGCTCACCAGGGCAAACAAGCAGGAGAAAAACGGACGGGTGTTATTGAGTGGACATCACAAGCAGGCCGGTATCCCGGCCTTCGAGATCACGCCAGATGGGCCTGGATGTATTGCGCCATCTGGAGACTGCGGGCATCACCACGACTTTGCAGATCGGCGATCACCTCCTGCTGGGTTCCGCGGTACACCAGGGATCCCCGAACCAGAGTTCTATGGTTGTGGCCAATGTCGGTGAAGGTAGCCCCCCCTCTGTGCAGGTGAATGTGCGGTTCGTTGGTATCGGGATAGAAGGATTCTTTTGGCATGCAGCCTCCCTGTCTGATTCAGAAAAGGGAGCCCCCGATCGAGCGCTCCCTCACGGCATCAAGCCTCGATCGGGGCACGCCAGTCGTCGGCACCCGAGGTACCGGCTACGGTGTGTTCCCAGTCAATCTTGCGATAGGCCAGGGAGACCTGGATCAGCTGAGTGAAATCGGCGTTGGCCGGATCCTGGCAGTGAGGCATCTGGCAGTCGATGTCGACGATGGTGGCATCGGTCAGCACGGTAGAGAAGAAGTGCTCCTGCTTGCCCTCCACCGAGGTGCGGTACCACTTCAAGGTCACTTTCGGCAGCATCTCGCCGGAGGCCAGGGAGTTGTACATCAGCGGCACAGCCTTGTTCAGGGCCACGGTGAACTTGAACGGCTTGTGGACACGCTGACCGGCAGGCTGGCCGGATTGCGGATCGGTCGGCACGGTAACGACGTGCTGGAACTCTTGGACCAGCATCTCGTCTTCGTGGCCCTGCACGAAGATGTTGCCGACGGAGTCGGAGGTGAAGGCACCGGCGGTGATGTTGCCCTGGGTTTTACCTTCGATGCTGATATAACATGGAGTTGGCATGAGTTTGCTCCTGATGGGTTGAACGGTAATGACACTCGACCGAAACCATTAGCAGTGACCATGCCAATTCATTATTTAGCTATAAAACAACAACTTGAACCTATTTTATGCCCAGTTAAGCATCACCACACCGCAACACCTTGCGCATAAAGAGTCTATTGCTGGCATTTATTGCAATGGCAGCATTTAACACCACCTCTAAGGCAAAAAGTTGCCCACACTAGCATGTAATACCGCCATAAACGATGAATGCACGGCTCTTTTCAGCACTATCTCGCCAACAACAGCCCCTGCTTTCTCTGGCATGACACAGCCCTGAGGCAAGGGATTGTGCTGGCCATCATCGAGAACGCTGGAGAGCCCTCAAGAGTGAAATTGTCGTAGGTTGATCACGTCACCAGTCCATGGCAAACGCTATACCTATAGCCATGGGGCTTGCTCAAGGGTACTGAGATGGAACCCGCCATCGCGACAATGACTTTCCTCTGCCAATCCTTTTACATATGGGGTTTTCAGCCACCACAGAGGCTGAGTTCAGAGGACTCGTCATGGGGCACTCATGACACCAAGCTCCGATCCCGGCCCGCAGCGCCCTCGCCCTCCACCTCGGTGGCAAGGCGAGCCAGTACCGGCTGGATGGCGCTTTCATCGCACACCAAGGTGGTCCCATCATGTCGCATCACAGGCCTGTCACTTCGCCCGATCCCCTCACGCCTCCTCTGTCCGATCCAGGCAACTTCTCCCTGATCCTGGGAGGGCCGCTCTATCAGCTGTGGAGCCGGGCTCACCTTGGCGATATAGAGGTGCATATCAGGCGCAGGATCCTTATTCTCTGCGGGATCTGCTGGTTGCCCCTGTTGCTGCTGTGCGGTTGGGAAGGGAGCCTGCTTAAAGGGGTGGCCGTGCCCTTTCTGTTGGACATAGAAACTCATGTCCGCTTTCTCATCTGCGTCTCTTTGCTGGTGTTCGCCGAACTGATCGTCCATCAACGCATCCGGGGTATCGTCAGCCAGTTTGTCGAGCGAGGGTTGATCTCGCCGCTCTCCTTGCCACGTTTTCATGATGCCATCCGCAGTGCCATGAGCTGGCGAAACTCGATCCCCGCAGAGGTCGGGCTCATCCTGTGCGTCTTCTCGATGGGGTATTTTATCCGGACCAGCACCTTCACCCTGGAATCTTCAACCTGGTACGCCACCTTCAATGAGGGTCATGCGACCCTTACCTTGCCCGGCTTCTGGTTCTTCTGGGTGAGTAATCCCATTATCCAGTTCCTGCTCCTGCGCTGGCTCTACCGGCTTCTGATCTGGGCACGCTTCCTCTGGCAGGTTTCCCGGATCCCCCTCGCTCTCATGCCGACCCATCCCGATCGCAACTGCGGCCTCGGCTTTCTCGGGGGCTCGGCCTACGCCTACTCACCGCTGCTGACCGCACTGGGTGCCCAGCTGGCCGGTTTTATCGCCAACCGGATCTTCTATGACGCCGCCGTGCTGACCGCCTACAAGCCGGAGATCATCCTGCTAGCCGGCTTTGGATTGCTGCTCGTACTGGCGCCCCTGACGGTCTTCACCCCCCATATTCTGGCGGCCAAGCGTATGGGACTGCGGGAATACGGTGCCCTCGCCGCCGAATACAGCCGCAACTTCGAACACCGCTGGCTGCGCACGGCAGACCGGGACGGGGAATCCCTGCTCGGTGCCTCGGATATCCAGTCCCTCGCCGATTTCGGCAATGCCTATGCCGTCATCAAGGAGATCAGGCCCATGCCATTTAGCCGGGACATGTTCCTGCAACTGGTATTCGCGACTGTGGTGCCCTTCCTGCCCCTGCTCCTCACCCTGTTCTCCTTCGAAGCATTACTCGACAGACTGGTCGGGGTGATCTTCTGATAGGGCAGGGAGAGGCTCGGCGCAAGGCAGGGATAGGGCAATAGAAAAGTCCCGCCAGCACGCCGGTGGGGCTGGGGACAAACAGCTACCCCGGTTGATAAACCGGGTACAGTCCTCCGAAAGGGAGAAAGAGGATCGGGGAGATGACACGCCTGTGGGGCTTACGGCGTAGGAGCCGCCAAGTAACCTCGTGCTCCTCCGGCAAGGATCGACCACTCTTCGCCGCACTTGGGGAGATTAGGTTCCCAAAAGCAAAAAGCCCGACCATCAGGTCGGGCTTTCAAGTTGGCGGAGGGTCGGGATTGACTCGCGCCATTCCTGGCGCTCGCCCTGCGGCTGTCCAGGCAGGTTATCCTGCCCGCCTGTCGAACCAGGGCTCGAACCGAGCCGTCCGTCACCGGATAAAGCAAAAAACCGACCCTGAGGTCGGTTTTTCTAATTTGGCGGTGAGGGAGGGATTCGAACCCTCGATACGTTGCCGTATACACACTTTCCAGGCGTGCTCCTTCAGCCACTCGGACACCTCACCAAATTTTGGTCTGACGCTTAACGTGTTCAGCCAACACGGGTTCGTTGCGCTGCTGCGCCGGAACGGGGCGTAATGTAAGGGATAGGAGAGGACCGGTCAATCTCATTTTTCATCTTTTGCCATCGATTGCTCAATTTGCGAACCAAGTGACCAAAAAGATGCCGTTTCCTATCCCTTTACGTCAATTTTCAACCGCTTCGTGCAAATTTTCCCCTCTGATAGCCTCCTCCAGCGAGCCGTAGAACTCCAGCTCACCCGGGACAGGACGCACCTTGGCCCGCGCCAGGGTCTTGAGGGGCTGGAACTGCAGTTCGGCCACCTTCAGCTGGACGCCCGACTTGGCCATGCGCCTGGTAAATTGCTGGAAGGCAGAGAGCCCGCCGGCGTCCAGGATGGAGACGGCCTCCATCTGGAGGATCAGCGCCTTGTGCTCACCCACCTGGGCCAGCAGTTCGTCGAAGACCCGCTCCGCCGCCGCAAAGAACAGGGGACCATTGATCTTGTAGAGCAGGGTCTGTGCCGGCACATCGCTGGCATAGCGCCCGTGCTCCGCCAGATTGTGCAGCTTGGTCATCTTGGCGATCTCGCGCATGAACAGCAAGGACGCCAGGATCACCCCGAAGGTGATGGCGATGACCATGTCGAAGATGACGGTGAGCGACAGGCAGACCAGCAGCACCAGCACGTCCGAGCGGGGCGCCCGGCGCACCAGATCCACTACCTTGTGGGCCTCGCTCATGTTCCAGGCCACCAGCAGCAGCAAGGCGGCCATGGCCGAGAGCGGCAGCCAGGAGAGCCAGGGGGCCAGCACCAGGATGGCGGCCAGCACCACCAGCGCATGGACTATGCCGGAGATGGGCGAGGTAGCACCGGCACGCACGTTGGCGGCGGAGCGCGCGATGGCGGCCGTCGCCGTGATGCCACCGAAGAAGGGGGCGAGTATGTTGCCTAGCCCCTGCCCCACCAGCTCGCCGTTGGAGCTGTGCTTGCGCCCCGTCATACCGTCCAGCACCACGGCGCAGAGCAGGGATTCGATGGCTCCCAACATGGCCATGGAGAAGGCAGCAGGCAGCAGCCGCTCTATGGCGGCGAGATTCCACTCCACCGGCGCACCATCCGGTCCCGGCAGGGCCCAGGGCATCACCAGGGTCGGGGCTATGGGGGGGATCCCCATGCCCTGGGTGCCATCGGCCAGGGTATAGCTAAACTTGCTGCCTATGGTGGCTACATCCACCCCAAACTGGTGCAGACCGAAAGCCAAGCCGACACCCACCAGCACGGCCGGCAGGTGACCCGGCACCGGCAGCCGCAATCTGGGCCAGAGCAGCAGTACCGCCAGGGTGGCCACCCCCACAAGGGTATCACCCCACTGCCAGCTTGGCAGGGCATGGGCCAGCGCCTGCACCTTGCCGACATAGGTTTCCGGCATCTCGGGAACGTGCAGGCCGAAGAAGTCCTTGATCTGCAAGGTGGCGATCACGATGGCGATCCCGCCCGTAAAGCCAAGCGTTACCGAGGGCGGAATGTATTCGATGAGACGGCCGAGGCGTGCCATCCCCATGGCCACCAGGAAGAAGCCGGAGATAAGGGTTGCCATCAAGAGGCCCCCCACCCCGAATTGCTGGGCCACCGGATAGAGGATCACCACGAAGGCGGCAGTGGGGCCAGAAATCGAGAAGCGCGAGCCCCCCGTCACGGCGATGACGATGCCGGCGATGATGGCGGTGTAGAGGCCATGCTGGGGCGGCACCCCGCTGGCGATGGCCAGCGCCATGGCCAGCGGAATCGCGATGATGCCGACCGTGATGCCGGCGATGAGGTCACGGCCAAAACGCGGCACGCTGTAGGGTTCGTCGATGCAGGATTGGCGCAATGCGATAGCCAGCTTCACGCCTTGTAAGGAAGCTTGATTGTGCATGTCTAGGGTAATACCAGAAGAGGGAGACAAAGGCCGGGGTGAACCGGCACCCGATCATCATCAAGGGCCGGCAGAGCTGTCGACGCGGCGATGGTATCCAGAGCAACCATACCTGAGCCGGCCCGATAATTCGATGGGCAGGATCAAGAAATGGCCATTACCCCGCATTATTGTTATCGATAGACCGCATATCGCCGATTTTAACCCCACCCCTCCAGATATCTTGTCATCGCCAATCTGCAGCGCGTCGATACCCCTATCATCACAGATGCAACACCATCGACAGGCGGTACCTCACCGATTTTCTCACCCATCACCATCAATGTCGGACCATCCATTGCCGCGCCCCAGCAAGGCAATCCGGGTGCCCCCTCTCACGGCCTGATCAACCACAACCGCAGGCAGGGGCATCTCAAGCTGCTGATTGTGCTGAAAATAGTCCACAGCGACCAAGTTTTGGGCAAACGGGCCGAAAAGCCATTTTTCCGTGGAGCGGCGGGTTGACACCCGTCCAGGGGATCATTAATATCCGCTGCGTCTCGACGAGACAGGCAATTCCTCCTTAGTTCAGTCGGTAGAACGGCGGACTGTTAATCCGTATGTCACTGGTTCAAGTCCAGTAGGAGGAGCCAATTCCCTCGTAGTTCAGTCGGTAGAACGGCGGACTGTTAATCCGTATGTCACAGGTTCAAGTCCTGTCGAGGGAGCCATCTTCTAAAGCCCAGTCTCAGGACTGGGCTTTTTCGTTTCTACTGCCCCAACACGGGGCAAGGCGAAGCAGCATTGCCTCCCCTCCTTGCCGGTCTCTCCTCATCGCGCCTGGAGGCACTGCCACAAGATGGCGCAGGGCTACCCTCTATGGGGTACCAGTCTGGTGCGGCGCCCTTTTCCCCATGCTGACAGAATAATCATCCATATGATTTATCAGCAGAAAATTACTGACACCGGCCTTCATAGCGACTCAATTGACTGGCACACCCCTTGCAATTCCTGACGTCAGGGACGTCACAAGGAGTTGCCTATGCTACCCATCAAGCCGCCCGGACCCGGTTGCTACGACGAGATGTTGCTCGCCGACAACCAGTTTCGCGATCACTACCACGCCTACCTGGCGTGGCTGCACCAAACCGACGAGAAGAGCATAGAGCGCAAGCGTGAGGAGGCCGACCTGCTGTTTCACCGGGTCGGCATCACCTTCAACGTCTATGGGGATGGGGACGGCGCCGAGCGCCTCATCCCGTTTGACAGTATTCCCCGCATCATCCCCGCCCGGGAGTGGCAGCATCTGGACAAGGGGATCCGCCAGCGCGTCACCGCCCTCAACGCCTTCCTGCACGACATCTATCACGATCAGCGCATCCTGAAGGCGGGAGTGATCCCGGCCGCCCAGATCCTCACCAATGCCCAGTACCAGCCCTGCATGCAGGGGGTCGACCTGCACCGCAATACCTATGTCCACATCACAGGGGTCGACATCATCCGCAACAGCGACGGCGACTACTACGTGCTGGAGGACAACCTGCGCACTCCCTCCGGGGTCTCCTACATGCTGGAAAACCGCAAGATGATGATGCGCCTCTTCCCTGAGCTGTTTCACAACCAGCCTATAGCGCCGGTGGAGCGCTACCCGGCGCTCTTGTTGCAGACCCTGCGCGAGAGCAGCCCGGTGGACAACCCCTGCGTGGTGGTGATGACCCCGGGCCGCTTCAACAGTGCCTACTTCGAGCACAGCTTCCTCGCCCAGCAGATGGGGGTGGAGCTGGTGGAGAGCGCGGATCTGGTGGTCAAGGATGGTCAGGTGCTGATGCGCACTACTACTGGACTGAAAAGGGTGGATGTCATCTATCGCCGTATCGACGACGACTACCTGGATCCCCTGGCCTTCAACCCGGACTCCCTCATCGGTGTGCCCGGCCTGCTCTCTGTCTATCGCGCTGGCGGCGTGGTGCTGGCCAATGCCATCGGCACCGGGGTGGCCGATGACAAGTCCATCTATCCCTATGTGCCGGAGATGATCCGCTTCTACCTGGGAGAGGAGCCCATCCTCAACAACGTCCCCACCTGGCAGTGCCGGGAACCCGAGGCCCTGGCCTATGTGCTGGCGCACCTGGAGGAACTGGTGGTCAAGGAGGTCCATGGCGCCGGCGGCTACGGCATGCTGATCGGCCCCTGCGCCAGCCGCGAGGAGCTGGCCCGTTTTCGCGAGCTGCTCAAGGCCAGGCCGGACAACTACATCGCCCAGCCGACGCTCTCTCTGTCCACCTGCCCCACCTTCGTCGAGGCGGGCATCGCCCCCCGCCACATAGACCTGCGTCCCTTCGTCCTCACCGGACAGGAGCTGCGCCTGGTGCCGGGCGGCCTGACCCGGGTCGCCCTCACCGAAGGCTCCCTGGTGGTCAACTCCTCCCAGGGCGGCGGCACCAAGGACACCTGGGTCATGGAGGGCAACCCATGCTGAGCCGCACCGCAAGCGAACTCTACTGGATGTCCCGCCACCTGGAGCGGGCGGAGAACACGGCCCGCATGCTGGACGTCACCCAGACCATGTCGCTGATGCCCTCCATCGACGCCGATCACAGCGAGCTGCTGGCCCCCCTCACCATCAGCGGCACCCACGAGCCCTTCCTGGCCCGCTACGGCCAGGTGAACATGGAGAACCTGCTGCAATTTTTCTGCTTCGACGAGGAGAACCCGAGCAGCATTTTCAGCTGCCTGCGCATGGCCAGGGACAACGCCCACGGGGTGCGCGGCAAGATCCCGGGAGAGGTGTGGGAGAGCATCAACGCCGCCTGGATAGAGATCCGCAGGCGCCGCAAGGCGGGGCTCTCCAGCGGCCAGGCCCAGGAGTTCTTCGACTGGATCAAGGAGCGTTCCCACCAGTTTCGCGGCGCCACCTACGGCACCATCATGCGGGGGGACGTACTCTGGTTCCTGCGCCTTGGCACCTTCATCGAGCGGGCCGACAACACGGCGCGCATCCTGACCGTGAAGTATCAGGTGATCCGGGAGGACGAGGACAGCGTGCGCGAGTTCTACCGCTGGAACGCCCTGCTGCGCTCGGTGGGGGCCTACGAGGCGCACCAGACCCTCTACAAGACGCTCTCCCACGCCTCCATCGCCGAGCTGCTGATCCTGCGCAACGAAGTGCCGCGCTCCCTGCGCGCCTGCCTCGACGAGATGGAGCTGATCCTGGCCCAGATCGAGGGCAACGCCGGGCAGACGCCCCGGCGTCTCACCACCATACTCAACGCCCATCTGACCTATGGCACCATCGACGATGTCTTTGCCCTCGGCATGCAGGCGTATCTGAGCAATTTCCTCGGCGACATCGGCGCCATCGGCCAGAGCATCCACGCCGCCTACCTGGAGGTATTATGAGACTCATCATCGATCACCAGACCCGCTACCACTATGCCGACGTGGTGCGCCGCAGCACCCAGTACCTGCGCCTGACCCCCCACAGCACCGCCCGCCAGCAGATCCTCTCCTGGCAGCTGGAGCTGCCCGGGGAGGCCACCTGCACCACGGACGGTTACGGCAACATACTGCACGTGCTGAGCCTGGAGTCCCCTCACGAGGGGATCCTGATCCGCGCCCATGGCGAGGTGGAGATCTGCGACGATGCCCAGGAAGATGAGGAGTGCTCTCTCATCTCCCCCCTGAGCTACCTGAGGCCCACCGCCCTCACCAGTCCGACCCCGGCCCTGCGGGATCTTGCCCAGGACTGTCTGCCAGAAGAGCCCGCCCTGGCTGACTTGCAGAGCCTGATGGAGCGCATCTTGGTGCTGATGCCCTACCAGCCCGGCAGCACGGACGCCACCTTCAGTGCCGACGAGGCTCTCGCCTCGGGCAGCGGCGTCTGTCAGGACCACACCCATGTGTTCCTCACCTGCTGCCGCCAAGCCGGTCTGCCGGCGCGGTACGTGAGCGGTTACCTCTACAGCCAGGACAGCAGCCACGTGGCGATGCACGCCTGGGCCGAGGTGTGGATCGAGGAGCGCTGGCACACCTTCGATGTCACCAACCTCACCTGCTCCGCCAACGAGCACCTCAAGCTCGCGGTCGGCATGGATTACCTGGATGCCTGCCCGGTGCGCGGGGTGCGCTACGGCGGTGGCTGCGAGCAGTTGCAGAGCCAGGCGCGGGTCACCCGCCTGGATGGGCAGCAGCAATGAGGGCCCGGGAAGGGCTGGCGGGAGGGCGGCCATGACCTATTGCGTCGCCATGTGCCTGCAAGATGGCATCGTCTTCGCCTCAGACTCACGCACCAATGCGGGGGTGGACCACATCGCCACCTTCCGCAAGCTGCACCTCTTCACCCAGGAGGACAGGGTGATTGTGCTGCAAAGCGCCGGCAATCTGGCCACTACCCAGAGTGTCATCAGCCTGCTGACGGAAGGGCAGGAGCTCCTTGCCCTCCCCAGCCTCTACGAGGTCGCGGCCCTCATCGGCCAGACCATACGCACCGTCATCAGCCGGGATGGGGGCCAGCAGCAGGGCCATGTCAACTTCGGCTGCAACATCCTGCTGGGGGGCCAGATCCGGGGGGAGCGCCATCGCCTGTTCCACATCTATCCGGAGGGCAACTTCATCGAGGCAAGCGTCGACACCCCCTACTTCCAGATTGGTGAGAGCAAGTACGGCAAGCCCATCATCGACCGCATCATCCACCATGAGACGCCGCTTCAGACCGCCCTGCAGTGCGCCCTCATCTCCATCGACTCGACCCTGCGCAGCAACCTTTCGGTGGGCTTGCCCCTGGATGCCCTGGTCTATTCCGAGGGGAGCTTCTCGGCGGCACACCTGCACCGCATCACCGAACAGAACCCCCACTTCCTGGCGCTGCGAAAGGCCTGGGGAGAGGGGTTGCAGCAACTGTTCCAGGGTCTCCCCACCTTCCCCCTCTAAGCCGTGCGGGAGGCGCCAAGGCGCTTTCCCGCTCCTTTCTTTCCGGATATTCTGGCTGCCTTTCTTTTCGATGGAGTTTCCCATGCGCCGCTTCAACGTCATGCTCAACGGCAGCCGGTTGATGATGTTTCCCTTCTATGTCTGCATCCTTATCTGTGTCGCCCTCTTGATGGTGAAGTTTGCCATGCAGCTCTATGTGCTGTGCCGCGACATCATCGACATCCACTATCTGGATCTCATCACCGGGGTACTCACCCTGGTGGACTTCGTGCTGGTGGCCCAGATGCTGATCCTGGTGGCTATCTGCGGTTACGTGCAGTTCATCAAGACCCCGGAGCAGCGGGCAGCCCTGGGTGACAACTGGCTCAGCAAGATCAACTTCGCCTCACTCAAACTCATCGTCATCAACTCTCTGGTGACCATCGCCGGGATCGAGGTGCTCAAGGCCTTCCTGGACGATGGTTCCGGCAACGAGATCGAGATGAAATGGTCGGTCATCGTGTTCCTCGCCTTCTCCACCGCGGCCCTCATCTACGCCATCACGGAACGGCTGGCAGACCACAAGTGACCCGTCCCTGATTTCATTCAGGATCTATTCATCAAGGACCGAATTGATAACTCTTTTCATTACCCTTACTGCGTTATAAACTTGCTCCCCCCGGGCCGTACCGCCCGGGCGTTGGAGCAATCAATGACAAGCCTTTCCCTCTCACCCCGACAGTGCTGGCAGTGGCTGGCCTATCACCATCAGGCCGCCGAGGGCTCCCTCTACCTGATGTTTTTCTCCGGCCTGCTGCTGTGGGAACCGCTGACCCCGGTCTGGTCCCTGGCACGCTGGAATCTGTTTCTCCATGTCATGCTCTCGCTCACCCTGTTTCCCTTGCTATTTGGTGCCTTCTGGCTCTCTCATCGCAGTCTGCTGAGCAAGAGCCGCAAGCCTTTCTTGCGCACCACCGGGCGCATCATCGAAGCCTTGCTGCTGGTCTGTCTGGCCAGCGGCCTGCTGCTGGTGCTACACGGCACCCCGGGGGATAGCCTCGGCAACCTTGCCAGCTGGGCCCACTGGCTGAGCGCGCTCGCGTTGACGCCCCTGGTGCTGCGCCACGCCTGGCGCTGGACCATCTTGACATGGCGCACCTGATCTTATGTTGAAGTTGTTGTTATCCCTGATGTTCGCCGCCCTGCTGCCGGGGACTGCCTCGGCCCAGGAGATGGGCACTGCCATGATCGCCTATGACGAGGGGAACGCCCCGCGCCTGGTCACCGCCAACCAGAGCGCCGGCTCGGTCACCCTGCTTGAACGAAAAATCGGCAAGCGACTCAACGAGGTGCAACTGGGGGGGGATCTGCGCCAACTGGCCCGCGCAGACAACGGTACCCTGCTGGTCACCGATTACAGCGGCGATCGCCTGCTGCTGCTGGATGATGATCTCGATCTGGAGAAGGCGATCCCCACCGGCCATCGACCCTACGGCGTCATCTTCGACCCCAAGCGGCGCTGGTTCTGGGTCAGCCTGTTCGAATCGGGTCACCTGCAGGCCTATGACAGCTCAGGCAAGCTCCAGCTGGATGCAGAGACTGCCGAGACCCCACGCGGGCTGGCATTGACCGACGACGATCGCCTGCTGCTCACCCACGCCATGACGGGCCAACTCGCCATCTATGATCTCGCCAGGCTTGAGAAAGGCGCCAAAGGCGCGACCCTGCCCAAACCCAGGCTCATTACCCTAGCCGAGACCCACAGCGCCACGCCAAGCGACTCCCAAGGCTTGCCGCGCCTGCTCGATGGCATCGCCCTCTCCCCCGATGGCAGCGAAGCCTGGCTGCCCCACGTGCTGTGGAGTTTCGACCACCCCTTCCAGTTTCAGAGCACCGTCTTCCCGGCGGTCTCCATCATCGATCTCGATGAGGAGAAAGAGCGGGTAGATGAAAGAAAGCAGCTCTTTTTGCAGATCAACCTGCCAAACGTCGGCAACCGCAGCCAGATCGTTTCCAACCCGTTCGCGGCGCGCTTCGCCGCCGATGGCAAGCGGGTCTATCTGACCCTGGCGGGCTCCGAGGACTTGCTGGTGTTCGACCTCTCGCGCAGCGGCAAGCAGAACGGCAACCGCCACCGCCGCAAGAAGTTCCAGGGGGGTGCCAAGGCGACCCAGCTGCTGCGCCACCTGCCGGGCCAGAATCCGCGGGACTTGTTTGTAGACGGCGACCATATCCTGGTGCACAACGCCATGGGGCAGGATCTCACCCGCCTCAGTACCGGCGGCAGCGGCCCCTTCGCCCGGGTCACCGTGGATGTGCCCCACTTCGCCAAACTGGTGGAGAGAGACCCCCGCCCCGAGCAACTCAAGCGCGGCGAGCGGTTGTTCCATCTTGGTAACACGCTCGGCAACAACGGCGCCAATAGCCGCTTCCCCATGGCCGGGGACAACTGGATGAGCTGCAACTCCTGCCATCTGGACGGCTTCAACTTCACCAACCGCCACCTGATGGCGGCCCATCGCCAGAAGAGCGGCGACAACGCCATCAACGGCCACGCCAACCTCGCCAACATGGTGGCGGGGGACTTTGTCGGCGAATACCTGCGCATGACTCAGCAAACCCAGGGCGGCATGGGCCACGACACCCGAGATGGCGCAGCAGTGGTGGATCCCGCCAAGCCCCAACCCGAGGTGAAGGCGATGATGGAGGATCTGCACGCCTTCGTGACGGCGGACGGCAACCTCCCCTATCTTGCCAACTGGCTGCGACTCGATGCCCCGCGCACGGATCCCGCCAAGGCGCCGACCACTCACCCGAAAGAGTGGCTCAACTCCGCCTCCTGCCAGAACTGCCACCAACAGGCCTTCAAGGACTGGAGCGAGAGCAACCACCGGCTGATGGGCAACTCCCACCCCTACTACAAGGTGGTGCAGGCGCTGGCCCGCGAGACCGAAGGGGAAGCGTTCGGCCAGTGGTGTCAGGGCTGCCACATGCCCCAGCAGGTGCTGAACGGCCAGCAGGATCTGCCCAAGGGTTCCCACATGTTTGAGCAGGGCGGCGCCTCGCTGATTGCCGCCCACAAGGCAGGTGAACCGGTTGTCGAGGAAGGCACCGGCTGCGTGCTGTGCCATCGCATCACCAAACTCGAGGATGCTGGCGGCAACAGTGCCTTCACGGTGAACCTGAAAGACAGGGAGAGTTATGTGTTCGAGGATGCCCCGGGGGGCAGCCTTCAGCACTGGCTGGCCGAGCGGCAGATCAACGCCCGCCCCGCCATGCACAAGGCCTCCTACCAGAAGGATTTCTACCGGGATGCGGCCCTGTGCAAGTCGTGCCACAACGAGTTTGCCCCAGGCACCGGCGCCAACATCGTCAACACCTGGGATGAGTGGGAGAACTCCAGCTTCGCGAAAACAGACGATCCCGCCAGGCGGCGCACCTGCATCGACTGCCACATGAACCCGGAGCCCGGCAACGGCGGCGCACCGGTAGCGGGCCAATCCACCGAAAACGGCCCGGTGAAGGAACGGCTCTATCGCCACAACTTCACCGGCGCCCAGCACCAGCTGGTGGGGCTGAGGAACCCGGCCCTCGAGCAGGAGAGCCTGGCACTGCTGCGCGCCAGCGCCACTCTCTCCGCCCGCATTGATGGGACTGTCGATAACCGCCAGCTGGTGGTGCGGGTTACCAACGTCGGCGCCGGCCACGCCCTCCCCACCGGGGTGGCCGATTTTCGCGAGATCTGGCTGGAGCTGACCGTCACCGACGCCAACGGAAACATCGTGCTCACCAGCGGCCAGCCGGTGAACGGCGCCGTGCCCGAGGATGCGCGCCTGTTCAGGAAGGTGTTCGGCGATGCCGAGGGCAAGCCGGTGGGACTCAAGTTCTGGCGCTACGCCAAGCTCCTTGAAGATACCCGCATTCCGGCCGATGGCTGGCGCGATGAAGCCTGGCCGCTGCCGGCGGATGCCCAAGGGCCCTTCAAGGCCGATATCAGACTCAATTTCCGCACCTACCCCAAGTGGGTCAGTGATGCGGTGCGCGCCGCCGAGCCGGACTTGCCGGCGCCACCCATAGTGCAACTCAATCGGCTGCAACTGACCCTGCAGCCCCTCCCCGTCACGCCCGATACGGAGCCTCAATCCTGATGTTCGCAAGTTTTCTCATTACCCTACGCGAGGGGCTGGAAGCCTTCCTGCTGGTCGGCATCTGCCTCTCCTACCTCGCCAAGCTGGGGGCGAGCCGCTACAACAAGCTCATCTATCTGGGAGTCGGGCTCGGTCTTATCACCTCCCTCGTCGTCGCCTTCCTGTTCCAGGTGGTGGTGAGCCAGTTCGAGAGCGAGCGCTACAACCACCTGCTGATGGCGGGGATCCTGCTCTTCGCCACCCTGGTGCTCACCTACATGGCGATCTGGATGCAGAAGCAGGCCAAATCCCAGGTGGGGGCCATGACGGCACGCATCGATGCGGCCATCGATGGCGGCAACCTCTTTGGCCTGGTGCTGCTCGCCTTCCTCGCCGTGATGCGCGAGGGGTTTGAAACCGTGCTGTTCTTCTCAGCCCTGATCTACTCAGGGCAGGGGGTGGATCTGCATGAGGGGCTCATCGGCGCCTTGGGCGGATTGCTGGTCTCGGTGGCGTTGGTATGGGGGCTGCTGCGATCCACCCGCAAGGTGGCGCTGGCTCCCTTCTTCCGCTGGACCGGCCTGCTCATCATCATCATCGCCGCTGGCCTGCTCTCCTCTGCGGTCAACATGTTGCAGGCGGCAGACGTCATCACCTTCTGGACCACGCCCGTGTTCAACATCAGCCAGGTTCTCGACGATCGGGGGGTCTTCGGTACCTTCCTGCGCGCCCTGTTTGGCTACAATGCCTCGCCGGCCGGCCTGCAGCTGCTGACCTGGGCTGCCTATCTGGTCATCTTCGTCACCCTCTGGCATCGCAGCTATCAACCCAGGGCCCAAGGCTGATCGCGCGTTGCGCAGCTCCCTCAAAAGCGGCCAAGGGGCCGCTTTTTAAGCCTCTTCCTTTGCCAGATTTTTCGGATAGACAGTCATGAGCGACAACAACAAGAAAAACATTGCGGTGCTGGGTGCCGGTCCCGCAGGGCTGATGGCCGCCTGGCGCCTCTGCCAGGCCGGTTTTACGGTTACCCTGTTCGAGCAGGAGCCGGTCGTGGGCGGCATGTGCGCCACCCAGACCTTCAAGGGGCGCGACGGCGACTATCGCTTCGACTACGGCGGCCACCGCTTCATCACCAAGAACCCCGAGCTGCTCGCCTTTATCGACGAGCTGATGGGGGACGATCTGCTCCACGCCGAGCGCAAGAGCGTGATCCGCTTTGGCGGGCGCACCTATGACTACCCCCTCAATCTGACCAACCTGCTCAAGACCGCTCCGCTGCCGCTGATGGCCGGTGCGGTGAAAGATCTGTTGCTGTTGCCCTTTGCCAAGAAACCGGATGATTTTGCCAAGGCGAGCTTTGCCGAGTGGATCCAGAGTCACTTCGGCCGCACCCTCTACCGCCAGTTCTTCGAGGGCTACACCGGCAAGCTGTGGGGCATCAACCCGGACAAGCTCTCCGCCGACTGGGCCGGCCAGCGCATCAGCCTGATTGACCTTAAAGACGTGGCGCGCCGCCTGCTGCCAAGGCGAAACGGCAGCATTTCGGTGCGCACCTATGCCCGCAAATATCGCTACCCCAAATATGGCTTTGGCCAGATCTTCACCACCCTGGGGGAGCGGCTGGTTGCCGAGGGGGTTGAGCTCAAAACCGGCGCCACCATCACCTGCCTTGAGCAGGCCGATGGCCGCATCGAACGGGTGTATTGGAAACAAGATGACGTTGAGCAGAGCGAGCGCTTTGATCAGGTGATCTCCACCCTGCCGCTGCCGCTCACCTGCCAGCATCTGGGCTTGCCGTGCGATCTGCACTACCGGTCGCTTCGCTTCGTCAATATGCCGCTCAAGCAGGAGAACCTGTCGGACAACACCTGGCAGTACCTCTCCGACCCCCATATTCTGGCCACCCGTCTGCAGGAGCCGCGCCGGCGCAGCCCCTTTATGGCGCCCCAGGGCCAGACCTCGGTGATGCTGGAGATCCCCTGCAACCCGGGCGATGCCACCTGGCAGGCGCCGCTGGCCGATCTGCGCGGCCGGGTCACCGCCGATCTCGCGAACCTCGGCGTCGATACCGCCAAGCTTGGCGATGAGACTTTCGAGGCGCGCAGCGAGTACGCCTATCCGCTGATGGATCTCGGCTATCAGGCGCGCCGCAACGAAGCCATCAAGGCGCTGATGCCGATAGGCAACCTCATCATGACCGGTCGCCAGGGGACGTTTCGCTATATCTTCACCGACACCGCCATGGAGATGGGCATGATGGCGGCCGACATGGTGATCGACGGGGTGGACAGACGCCACGCCATCTTTAACCATCGCAATGAAAATACCGTGATTGAAACCCAGAGCGTGGCCTGATGATTGTCGGTGTCCAACAAGTAGACAGACGCCGCAACACCTTCAACCAGCGCAACGAAAATACCGTGATTGAAACCCAGAGCGTGGCCGGAGGGCCGCACCATGGGCATAGCCTCTTGGCATAAGAAAGGAGAACAGGATGACCATCCGCCCGGGTTTACTCGCCCTCACCCTGCTGCTGACCCTGAGCGGGCAGGCACAGGCTTACTCCTACGCCGCCGCAGGCAAGGAGCCGCTGATCGACGCCCGCGAGGCACTGCTGACCGCCGCCACTGACGGCAAGGATGCCAGCGCCACCTTGAGCGAGATTGCCGACGAGCTGACCTATCTGGAAGAGCACCACAAGGTCGAGCTGCAAGCACCGCTCGCGGCCGCCATCAAGGCCAAAGACGCCGCGGCTACCGCGGCCCTGCTCAACCGGGCCTACAAGGCGGAGATCGAACGCCGCCTTGAGGGGGCCAGCCAGAACCTTGGCGACTACCAGACCGCCAAGGTGCTGGTGGTCAAGAGCAAGCGCTTCCTCGATTTGATCCTCCCCTCCCTCGTCGAAGGGGATCGCAAGGCCGCCGAACAGGCGCTGGCCAGGGTGCTCGACGCCATTGGCAACCCGGGGGTATTCGGGGTAGGCGCCAAGCCCGCCGATGCCGCCGCCTTTACCGATGCAGAAAAAGCGCTGATGGCCGTGCTGGCGCCGCTTTGATGGCAACCTGCCAATCATTGCGCCATCTCGCTGTGACAAACGGTGGGTTTCGCTGCGCTCTACCCACCCTACGCACTGCCTGCCGCTAGATGCACCCGGACGCCGGTTTGCCCCCTTCTCCCCTTGCGGGAGAAGGGATGGGGATGAGGGGGAAGGCAAGGTCTCTGCGTTGGGCTTCCTCCTGCTCAACCACCATTTGGCTGCTGATCCTGCTGCAAGGGGTGTGGCTTTGCTGGCTGCTGGCCTTCCCGGTGGCGCTCGATTCCGATGATGCCCTCAATTTCGCCCACGGGGTGACGCGCTTTAGCGTGCTGGAGTTCTCCCCCCACTTTCCGGGCTACCCCGCCTTTATCTGGCTGGCGCGGTTGATCAACCTGGCGGTGGACGATCCCGCCGCCGCAGTGCAGTGGGCGAGCCTCTTCGGCACGGCGCTGATCGCACCACTCGCCGCTGGGCTTGCGGCCAAGCTGTGGCAACGCCCGGGTCTCTTTGCGCCGGTCTGGCTGCTGGTGCTGGCCCTGCCGCTCACGCCAACGCTGGCGCTCTCCGGCCTCTCGGATGGACCTGCGCTCGCCGCCTGGCTCGGGGCGCTGCTGGCCTTGCTGCATCGCAAGATAACACTGGCCGGTCTGCTGCTGGGCCTCATGCTGGCGCTGCGCCCCTCCTACTTGGTGCTGGCCCTACTGCCGTTGTGGCTCGGGATGGCGCACAAGGGTGAGCGCCTTAAGTTTCTGCTCCCCATCACCCTGGTGGGGCTAGCCTGCCTGCTGTTTGTCTGGCAGGCCGATGGCTGGGCCTATTTCAGCGAGGGGCGGCGCTTTACCGACGGTCACTTCACCCTCTGGGGCAACACGGCGGCGGCCCGCGGCGATCGGCTGCTAAGTTGGGCGCGCACCTTCAACGATCAGCTCACCCCGCTCTGGCCCTTGATGATGGGGGCCTTGCTCCTGCTGCCAGTCTGGCAGCGGCTAAAGGGCCAGACCGCCGCCCTCTCCCCGCTCTGGTCGCTCTACTGGCTCGCCCTGCTGCTCTGGACCCTGTTTGGCCAGAACCCCGACAATCCTCGCCACCTGGCGCCCATTACCCTGCTCGGTATCGTGCTGCTGGCGGGCATGCTGCCGCGCCAGGGCGAACTGCCGACCATGGCGGCGAGCCTGCTGCTGCTCGCAACCATCCTGATACCGCCAGCGCCGCCCGCCATGGTGCAGGCCGCCAGGCTGGCAGAGCGGACCTGCCCGGCCTTGGTGACTCAGTGGGGAGTACGGCTGCTTAGGGAAACCACGGCATTGCCCGTCACCGACGGCTGGTATCAGGGGGATGCCGCCCTTGCGCTCACCCAGGGGGCCTGCCGCCTCAGTCGCCGCCCCATAGCGCAGAACGAGATGCCGCTCCCCCACCAGACGCACTGGTTTGCCCCCCGCTTTGGCGCCGAACCCGGCCTCTGGCTCGCCATCCCGCGCTGACAGGCTCAAGGCTCTGGCCCAAACGCGTCGCTGCGTCAGCTGACTCGTCTACACTCACTGCGCATGGGCGTGGCAGGGAGAGGATGCATGAAGGGAGGCAAGGAGTGGGCACTGGTGCCCCTGATCCTGGCACTGGCCAGTGCGCTCCTGGTGCTGCCTGTCTGGCTGCAGGGGGGCACTCAGGGGCACGATCTGTTCCACCACCTGCTCTCGGGCCACTATTTTGCCCGCCAGCTGTGGCAGGGGGAGCTCTATCCTCGCTGGCTGATGGCCATGAACGGCGGCTTTGGCAGCCCCACCTTCTTCTTCTACCCCCCGCTCCCCTACTACGTCAGCGCCCTCTTTGCCGGCCCCGGTGCCCCCGCCCAGCAAGCCATCTACCCCCTGCTCGGCAGCGCCACCCTGGCGCTGCTGCTCTCCGGCACGTTCGCCTATCTGTGGCTGCGCGCCACCACGCCCCCGGGCCGAGCCCTGGCGGTCAGCCTGCTCTACCTGATCCTGCCCTATCACCTGGCCATGGATCTCTATGCCCGCTTCGCCCTGGCGGAGTTCTGGGCCTTCGCCTGGGCGCCGCTGATCCTGCTTGGCCAGGATCTCGCCCATCGCGGCCTGCGCCAGGGCCTGCCCCTGCTGATCCTGGGTCTGGCGCTGCTGGCCTTCTCCCACCTGCCCAGCCTGCTGCTGATGATGGGGTTGGTCAGCGTGCGCGCCCTCTGGCTCTCCTGGCGTGTACGGGATCTGCACCCCTGCTGGATAGCTCTGGGGGCCCAGGGACTGGGGCTCTGCATGGCGGCCGCCCTGCTGCTGCCCGCCCTGGCGGATCAGGGGGCCATCTCCATGGAGCTGATGCGCGGCGGCATGTTCGACTTTCGGCGCAACTTCCTGGACCGCCTGCCCTCGGGCTGGGGAGACTGGCGCTTTCGTGGGCACCTGGCGTGGCAGAGCCTGCTGACCCTGGCCCTGCTGCTCATCGCCTGGGCCGCCGCCCGCGAGCCGCGCCACCCCGAGCTCCTGTGTTGGGGGGCGATCGGCGTCATCGCCTTCCTGATGATGCTGCCCGTGAGCCAGCCGCTCTGGAGCCTGCTGCCCCCCCTGCAACGGGTGCAGTTTCCCTGGCGACTCAATCTTATCCTCACCCTGGCCACGGTCGCCGTGGTGGCGCTGGGTACCCCCACGCACCGCCCCTGGCAATGGTTCTGGTGGGGAACACTCCTGCTGACCCTGATCACCACCCTCGCCTACGTCCGTCACGCCCCCCTCACCCAGGCCCCCACCCGGGAGGCCATGACGTTCGAGTTCGACAGCAAGCGCAGCGCCCGGGAGTACAGGCCAAGGCAGGTGCCGGGGGGCATGTTCGCCCCGACCCTGCTCGCCTGGAAGGACGAGTTCCAGCCCCCGGTGAGCGCCGATCCCCCGGGCGCCAGCTGGACATTGCACCGCTGGCAACCCAGGACCCTGACCCTGGCGGTGACGGCGACCGTGCCGACCCGGCTGGTCCTGCACCAGTATGATTACCCCGGTTGGCAGGCCTGGCTCGACGAGCACCTGATGCTGACGGTGAGCGCCAATCCCCAGGGGTTGATGCAGCTCTGGGTGCCGGCGGGCAGCCACAGCTTCACCCTCAGGCTGACGGCGCGCTGGCCCGAGCGGGCAGGTAATGCCCTCTCCCTGCTCGGGTGGCTGGGCTGGCTCCTGCTCCTCTGCCGCCACCGGGCATACCGTCCGGTGCGCTGAGCCCGTCGCAGATTTGATCTCAGGGCCCGGGCCAGGATAGACCTGCTCAAGCCTGCCAAAACTGATAGACTCAACACTTGCCTCTTTTCCCGGCCCTGCCACGACTCGGATACCCTATGCCCCAAGCCACGACCCTCTCTCCCCGCTTCCTGTTCATCCTGCTCGGCGCCCTGGCGGGCCTGACCCCGCTCGCGGTGGACATGTACCTGCCCGCCATTCCGGCCATCGCCCGGGACTTGACCACCAGCATAGACGGGGCCCAGCTCACCATCAGCGCCTTCCTCGGCGGCTTCGCCATCGGCCAGCTGTTCTACGGGCCGCTCGCCGACAGTTTCGGCCGCAAGCCGGTGATCCTGGCGGGCCTGACGATGTTCGCCGTGGCCTCGGTGGGCTGCGCCCTGGCGGATTCCTTGCCGGAGCTGCTGGCCTGGCGGATGCTGCAGGCCGCCGGCGGGGCGGCGGGATCCGTGGTGGTCAATGCCCTGCTGCGAGATCTGTTCGAGAAGGATGCGTTTTCCCGGGCCATGTCCTTCGTCATCCTGGTGATGACGCTGGCCCCCCTGGTAGCCCCCGTGGTGGGCGGCTACATCAGCGCCCATGCCGACTGGCGGGTTATTTTCTGGCTGCTGGTGGGCATCAGCCTGCTCATCTGCGTGGTGATGCAGTGGAAGATCCAGGAGACCCTGAAACCTGAACACAGGCAGCCCCTCAAGCTCGGCCAGGTGCTGCGCAACTACTGGGGAGTGCTCTCCCACCGCGGCGCCATGGGCTATGTGCTGTGCGGCGCCCTGTCGAGCTCGGGCATGTTTGCCTTTATCAGCGCCTCCCCTTACGTCTATATCGAGTATTTCAAGGTGCCGACCGAGCATTACGGCTGGCTGTTTGGCCTCAATATACTGCTGATGATGGTGGTCACCTTCGTCAACAGCCGCCTGGTCAAGGGGGTGGGCGCCGAGCGCATGCTGCAATACGGTCTGATGGTGCTGCCCTGCGCCGGGGCCCTGCTCATCTACAACGCCTGGAGCCAGACCGGCGGCCTGTGGGGCATCGTCATCCCGGTGGTACTGTTCGTCGGCCACATCAGCCTGGTAGGGGCCAACGCCATGACCGGCCTGATGGGCCACTTCCCCCAGTCGGCAGGCACCGCCTCGGCGCTCGCGGGCACACTGCGCTTTGGCATCGGCGCCGTGGTGGGGATCCTGGTCAACCTCAACCCGCCCGAGTCGCCACTGCCCATGGCGATGGCCATCGCCGCCTGTGGCCTGGGCTCGGCGCTCTGCTACTGGCTGCTCACCGGCAAGCGTGCCGGGGCGGCCTGACGATCCCTTCGGCTCAGGTTAGCCTGACACGAAAAAGCCCTGTCCACCGGACAGGGCTTTTTGCATCAGGGGCGCGGCCCTCAGGCGTCAGCCTCCAAGCCGCTGCGGGCCAGGATCTCGCTCTCCAGCCCATCCAGGCTCAGCTGGTTCTTCTTGCGCCAGTAGGCCTCTATGCCCTCCTTGCCCTGGCGCGCCGACCAGTTGGCGAGATCCTCCCTGTCCCCCTGATAGTCAAACAGGGGCACCGACATGCCGCAGGAGGTCTGGACCCGTTCAATGTCGAGCAGGAAGATCTGGCGGGCCGCCACGCTGGCCGGGAAGCGCGCCAGCGCCGCCTCCCAGTCCGGATCGCCCCGGTGCAGCACCCGCGCCTGGCCATAGGCCCGTAGTATCATGGGCGCCCCCTCGAAGGCGCAGAACATCACCGTCATGCGCGGGTTCTGCAACACATGGGCCGCCGACTCGTTGCCGCTGCCGGTCAGGTTGAGCCAGGCCAGGGTATGGGCATCGAGGATGCGCAACGAATCCCCGCCCTTGGGAGAGAGGTTGACCGTGCCCTCCCCCGCCGCCGTGCCGACAAAGAAGATCTTCTGCGCCTCGATAAAGGCCACGTGGCGCGGCGAGAGCGCCTCGAACAGTTGTCCCATCATCCCTTCCTTTGCAATGTCCATGGCGCTCAGAACAGGGCGCTGTTGAGCCACAGATGCGCCCCTATGCTGACCATATAACCAAGGAGAATGGCGGGCAACCACTTGAGGTGGCCGACGAAGGTATAGATGCCACGGGCCTGGCCCATCAGGGCCACCCCGGCGGCGGAGCCGATGGAGAGCAGGCTGCCCCCCACGCCCGTGGTCAGGCTCACCAGCAGCCACTGCCCCGTGCTCATCTGCGGCTCCATCGACAACACGGCAAACATCACCGGAATGTTGTCGATGACGGAGGAGAGCAGGCCGATGACCACATTGGCCTGGGTCGGATCCCCCTGGTAGAGGAACTGGGATGCCAGCGCCAGATACCCCATGAAACCGAGCCCGCCGACGCACATCACCACCCCGTAGAAGAAGAGCAAGGTGTCCCACTCCGCCTTGGCAATCTTGTTGAACACGTCGAACGGCACTATGGAGCCGAGGCGCAGCAGGCGCGCATGGTCGCCGGTGCGCTCGTAGAGTGCACGCTCCCGCGCCAGGATGCCACGCTGTGTCTTGCGCAGGTAGAAACCGAAGAATTGCAGATAACCCAGCCCCGTCATCATGCCAAGCACCGGGGGCAGCGCCAGGAGGTGATGGCAGGCGACGGCGGTCCCTATGGTGAGGAGGAAGAGCAGCACTATGGTGACGGCCCCGCGCCTGAGCACCACCTCCTCATCGAGCACCCTGGGGGCATGGCGCGGCACCATCAGACTCATCAGGCTGGCCGGGATCAGGAAGTTGAGCAGAGCGGGGATGAAGAGCGCAAAAAACTGGCCGAACGGTACCTTGCCAGCCTGCCACACCATCAGGGTGGTGATGTCGCCGAAAGGGCTGAAGGCGCCGCCGGCATTGGCCGCCACCACTATGTTGATGCAGGCGAGGTTGATGAAGCGGCGATCCCCGTTGGCCACATTGAGCACCACGGTACACATCAGGAGTGCCGTGGTGAGATTGTCCACCACGGGGGAGATGAAGAAGGCCAGAAATCCCGTGAGCCAGAACAGGGTGCGCAGGCTGAGCCCCGCCCGCACCAGGCGGGCGCGCAGGGCGGCAAACAGCAACCTGTCCTCCATGGCGTTGATGTAGGTCATGGCCACCAGCAGGAACAGCATCAGCTCGGCATACTCCAGCAGGTTTTGCCGAAACCCCTCGTGTGCCAGGGGGCTCTGCCCCGCATCCGCATAGACGACGCCAATGGCTATCCAGATGATGCCGGCGGCGATCAGCACCGGCTTGGACTTGCGCAGCTTGAGGTACTCTTCGGCCATCACCAGGAGATAGGCGAGCACGAAGATGACGAGGGCGAAGAGGCCGACGCCGGTGTGCGTCAGGGAAAGGGGGCCGCCATCGGCCAGGGCGGGGCCGCAGAACAGGCAGAGCCCGAGCAAGGGGGCAAGGCGTGAGGATCCAGACATGGGTGCGCTTCTCTTGAGAACCGTCTGGCATTGAGGCTAGCAGTGAACAGGGAAGTCACCGCCATCCCGACCCTGAGGCCGGACCGCCCGCCTCGGGGCAGGCGGCGCGGCCCGAACAGGGGACGTCAGGGGGTCTTCTTGCCGAAACCGGACTGCTTGAGGGTGTAGCCGGCACTGTTTTGCCAGGCATCCAGCCCGCTTCTGTTGTTGCCCGCCACCAAGCTGGCGGCCAGGCTTGGGCTGTTGAACAGCTGATCGGTGCCGAACACGAAGCCCCCCTCGGTTCGGGGGATGAGCACCCCCTTGGCCAGCAGCTCCTGGCGCAGCTCGATCACCGCCTCGCGCAGGGAGGCGGCATCCTCCCCGTTGGCGGTGGAGCCCGCCTGCACCATGAAGCCGGGATTCTGCCGCTTGCCCACCGGATAACCATGGGCTTCGGCCCCCTTGCCGTTGAAGTGGTAGAGCTCGCGCTCGCCGGGCTTGTTGTCGGAGAGCGCCTTTTGCAGGGTCATCAGCTCGTTGTAGATATCGATGGGGACCACGGCAGCCTGCTTGACCCCCTTGCTGTCGACGATAAAACTGACTTGCTTGTGTAACATCCTTGCTCATCCTGTGACCCATGGAGGCCCCTATTCTAACCACCTCTGGCGAGCGGGATCCAGCGAGGATCCTCATCCCTTTTGCAGGCGCGATCACTAACTGGCATAGTGGCTGACATTGTGAAAGCCATTGGCCATCAACCGGTTATCCCATGCTGAACCTGCGCAACCTCAGTAAACGCTTCGCCAGCGGCGGCGAGACGCTCCCCCTGTTCGAGGGGCTGGATCTTCGGCTCTCCCCCGGCGAAACCTGTCTGCTGCTGGGGCAGAGCGGCTGTGGCAAGTCCACCCTGCTCAACCTCATCGCGGGTCTCATTGCCCCGGACGAGGGGGAGATCTGGCTGGGGGAGACCCGGCTCGACACTCTGCCAGCGGACGAGCGGGCCCGCTTGCGGGGCCGGCATTTTGGCATCGTCTATCAGGACTTCAACCTGCTGCCGACCCTGACCGTTGAGGAAAACCTTCGCCTGCCCCTGGAGATAAACCACCTGCCCCGCGACATGGCGCGCCTCGCTGCCCTGCTGGATCGCCTTGGGATGAGCCACAAGCGCCACGCCTGGCCGGAGCAGCTCTCCGGCGGCCAGCGCCAGCGGGTGGCCCTGGCCCGCGCCCTCATTCACAAGCCCCAGTGGCTGCTGGCGGACGAGCCCACCGGGAGCCTCGATGAGCACAACGCCGAGCAGGTGATGGCACTGATGATGGCGGCGGTGCACGATACCGGCGCCGGCCTCCTGCTGGTGAGTCACAACCCGGGCTATGGCGCACTTGCGGATCGGGTGCTGCGCCTGGAAGGGGGGCAACTGGTCGAGCTCAAGGGGCGCCACCATGGCTAACCTCTGCCACGGAGGTCGCTGATGCTGCCCCTGAAGGCGCTGCTGCGCCTCTATCGCGCCCACCCCTGGCTGCTCTTGATGAGCCTGGCCGGGCTGATGCTGGGGGTCACTCTGGTGGTGGCCATCGAGCTTCTGAACCACAGCGCCCGCACCAACTTCGTCGCCGCCCGCAGCCAGCTCGCGGGGGAAGCGAACTACCGGCTGGCCCCGAGCGGCGGACTGGATGAACAGCTCTATGTGCACTTGGTGCGAAGCCAGCCGGGTCTGGACGCCATGCCAGAGCTGCACGCCTGGCTCAAGGACGAGCAGGGCCGCAGCTTCCAGTTGCTGGGGATGGATCTCTTCAACCCGGGACCCTTGCGCCGGCTCTTTGGCGAGCAACCGGGACACGAACCCGATTTCACCCTGAGCCGCGCCGACAGCGTCTGGCTCTCAGCCCCCGAGGCCAAACGCCTCGGCTGGTCGCCGGGGCGGTCGCGGGCCTTTATGCTGGGCGCAGACGAAGAAAGCCCCCACACGCTGACCCTCACCCTGGCTGGTACCTTCGAGCCAGGTGCCGTCCCCATGGAGCGGTTGCTGGTGACCGACATCGGCCTCGCCCAACCCCTGCTCGGCAAAGAAGGCCGGCTGGATCGCATCGTCTTCAAACTCTCGGAGGCAGAGGCCCCTACCCTGCAAGCCGCGCTGCAAGCCGCTCTCCCAAATAATCCGCTCTGGCTCGAGCCCATCAGCCCGGCCCTTGATGCCAGCCAGCTCGGGGATGCCCTGGCCCTCAACCTCAGCGCCCTCTCCCTGCTCGCCATGGCGGTGGGGCTGTTTCTGGTGTTCAACGCCCAGCGCTTCGTGCAGAGCGTGCGCCGCCCCCAGCTCGCCCAGCTCATCATCCTCGGGATGCCGCCAAGCCGGGTGCTCCGCTGGCTGGCCCTGGAGCTCTCCATCCTCGCCACCATCGGCACCCTGCTCGGGCTGCTGCTGGGCAGCCTCTTGGCGCTGGCCCTCATGGGGCAGCTCACCCAGGCGCTGGCGGATCTCTATGGCCCCAATCCCATCGACCTGCTGCGCCTCTCCCCCGCAAGCCTCATCAAGGCGCTGCTGATAGGCCTGGCTGGCACCCTGGCCGCCAACCTCCCCGGCTGGTGGCAGTTGCTGCGCCAATCCCCTCTTGAATTGCGGGAGGGGAGCAGCCGTCCTCCGACTCACCCCTGGCGCAGGCGCCTGCTCGCCATCGCCATACTGCTGCTGTGCGCCCTCTGCCTCTTGTTGCCGCAGACCGGTCTGGGGGGCGCCCTCTTCGTGGCCGGGGGCTGGCTGCTCGCCATGGCCCTCGCCCTGCCCGATGCCCTACGCGCGCTGCTGGGGCGGCTGCGCGGGCACGGCCCTCTCAGCGTCCGGCTCGGGGTGGCCGAGACCCAATACCATCTGGATCGCACCGCCATTGCGGTGATGGCGCTGCAACTTGCCATCGCCGCAGCCATCGGCATCGGGGTCATGGTGTCGAGCTTTCGCTCGAGCGTGGAGATCTGGCTCGGCCAGCGTCTGGCCGCCGATCTCTATGTCAGCGCCCCCAAGGGGGTGGCGGGCAACAGAGGCCACCTGAGCGAGCAGACCCTGACCGCCATACTCGCCGAGCCGCAGCTGAGCGCCGCCTCGCGCCGCGCCGTGCTCCCCGCCCGCTGGCAGGGACACCCCATCGAGTGGGCGCAGATGGACGTTATCCCTGAGCTCAAAGCCGCCTACCCGTTGCTCGCCGGACGCTGGCCCGCCGCCCCCGACGAGGTGCTGGCGAGCGAACCGCTCACTGTGCGCCTCGGGGTCAGGGTGGACCAGACCCTGGATGTGACGAGCGAAGTAGGGCCAAGGGTTCTCACCGTCACCGGGGTCTATCAGGATTACGGCAGCGACAAGGGGCAAATCCTGCACGCCTTCGAAGGGGGGGCCGTGCAATCCCTCGCCCTCTTCAGCCCAGACCCCGAGGGCCTAAGCGATCGGCTGCGCGCACGCCTTGGCGAGAGTGTCAACCTGCTACCCGCCCCCGCCATCCACGCCGCCGCCCTCAAGGTGTTCGATCAGACCTTTGTGGTGACCGAGCTATTGAAACTGCTGATCCTCGGCATCGCCTTCGTCGGCATCGGCTCCGCCTTTATGGTGCTGGGGTTGGCCCGGCGCGGGGAGTTGCAGACTCTGCAGAGCTTAGGGATAGGCCCCCGCCACTGCCGCCGGCTGTTGGTGTGGCAGGGGGCAGGATTGGGGCTGCTCACCGCGCTGCTGGCCCTGCCGGTGGGCTATGGCCTTGCCTGGGTGCTGATTGAGGTGGTCAACCCCCGCGCCTTCGGCTGGCGGCTGGCCTTCGAGGCCGCCCCCTTGCACGCCGTCACGGCGCTCCTGCTCGCCCCCGTCTGTGGCGCGCTCGCCTCCTGGTACGCCGCAAGGAGAGTGGTATGAAAGCAATCATCTGGTCGCTGGCGCTGATCTGCACCCTGTATGGCGCCGGGATCAGTGCCAACGATCTGGGCGCCATCCTTGGCGGTGGCAACGATCACTTCAAAAAGGCCCTGCCGGGTCAATCCATCAACCTGCCCGCGGATCACAGTGCCCACCCCGACTACCGCTCTGAGTGGTGGTATCTCACCGGCAACCTCAAAGACGAGCAGGGGCGCGGCTACGGCATGCAGTGGACCCTGTTTCGCCAAGGCATCGAGCAGGAGATAACATCCGACAACCCCTGGCTCACGCCCCAGCTCTGGCTGGCCCAGTTCGCCATCACGGATGTGAGCAAAGGCAGCCACCAGCAGGACGAGCGCACCAGCCGCCAGGGGCCAGGGCTCGCCGGTGCCAGCGGCGGTCAGTATTGGCTGAAAGAGTGGCGGCTTACCTCTCAAGGGGAATCGCTCTTTCCCGCCACCCTCAAGGTGCAGAGCAAGGCGGGGGATCTTGATTTGCAGGTAAGTGCCGCCAAGCCAGCGGTGCTGCAAGGCAAACAGGGTTACAGCGAGAAGAGCCCGGGCAACGCCTCTTTCTACTACTCCTACCCGCGCCTGACCATCAGCGGCACCTTGACCCTGGATGGCGAGACCCGCAACGTCAGCGGTGAGGGCTGGTTTGATCACGAGTGGAGCAGCTCGGTATTGGCCCAGTGGCAATCAGGCTGGGACTGGTTTTCGCTGCAGTTTGAAGATGGCCGCGAGCTGATGCTGTTTCGCCTGCGCACCAAGACAGGGCGCACGGAGCCGGAGAACCGCTACGGCATCCTGATTGAACGAGACGGCAGCAGCCGGGTGCTGGATCCTGAGCAGATCCGCCTCACCCCCGGCAAGACCTGGCGCGGCCCCAAGGGGCAGCCCTACCCCATCGAGTGGCAGCTTAAGGCCGGGGATCTCAACCTCCGCATTCAGGCTCGACAGCCCGATCAGGCCATGACGGGGCGCTTTGACTACTGGGAAGGGGCCGTCTCTGTCTCGGGAGATGCCAAGGGGGTCGGTTATCTGGAGATGACCGGCTACTGAGCCTTGCCCCCTGCTTACCCCTCTGGTGACAGCCCACTCTCCATCAAAAACCCCGGCCAAGCCGGGGTAACAACGCAGTGCTGTGACGGGATATCAAGACGGGATCAGGGCTGCTTGTCGCCCACCATCATCAGGCCGTGCTGTTCAGGGAAACCCACCACCAGGGTCGTCTTGCGGGTATCCGGCATCTCGAACGCGGCGACGTAGGCCAGCGCCTCTTCCTTGGCCGTTGCCCGGCCCGGCATTACCCTTGACCGCCGGCCCTTGGGTACTCAATATCCGGCAAGAATCTTGCGCCCCCACCTTTCTGTTGCCCACCTTTCTGAGCAAGCTGTCGTCAGGGTGGGCATTGCCAAAAAAGTGGGTATCCCGCAATTACACCAGCGACTTCACCTGGGCTTCACATAACTTCATTTCCCTCTCACAAACCCACCGTATCTTCTGTCTGGTGATGGAGAGGTATGGCCTGCTACAGGAGGAGGACACGGATATATCCTGACTTTATTGGAAGAGAAGGGAATACAGGCAGTAAGCTGGAGGGTCGATAATTTTCGGATGACAGGGATCACCCTCAACAAGTGGCCGACCTATCTATTTGGCAGAGGGGAAACCTGGGTCAGGTGATGCCAAAATTCTTCCTGACCATGTGCCATCGGCAATCAAATTGATGAAATATAAAACATAACAGCCATGCCAGGCTGGCATAAAGGAAGGTGCGAACAAGTCCCTGATATGAGATCATGTTTGTCATCTGGAGCCATGGAACAAGGTTCATCATGAGTCATCAGCTCACCTTCGCCGACAGTGAATTCAGCAGTAAGCGCCGTCAGACCAGAAAAGAGATT